>DASVEQ010000040.1:0-43359 GCA_036380455.1 Candidatus Limnocylindria bacterium
TCCTGGAGGAGCCGCAGCCGCTCGGGGTTGAACGAGCGATGCAGCTGGGCCGCGAAATCGAGCGCCTCGGGGGTGAGGACCTCGTCCGCGTACGCAGGGCTGGGGTGGACGAGCTCGATGTCGGGGGGCGGATCGGTCATCTGGAAAGGGTAGCGTCCCGCGGACCCCGGTCTCGGTTCCCGGATCGCATTGGGATCATGCCGGTGAGGTTCCGGGGGCCGCCATGCGCGATCGCCAAGATGCCTTGGCGCTCATCAGCGGCCGCCCTCGACTCCGCCCGTCGTCCGGCCGTACGACAGGAGCTTGATCGGCCGCCCGGCTGCCGAGTCGGCCATCAGCGTGTCGAGGCGCCGCTGACGGGTGGCCTCCTGCCTCGCGCTCGTAACCCAGAACGCGGCCGTCCGCCGGTAGGCCGGCGTCTGGCCCTCCCAGTACGCGGACGCCGCCGCGTTGGTCCGGAGTCGCTCCAACATCGGCTCCGGCAGGTCGGCGGGTCGATGCTCGTACGAGTCGCGCTGCTCGGCCGACCGGTCGCGCGCGTCGTAGGCCTTCAGTCCTGCCGGGGCCATCAGGCCCTCGGCCTTGAGCCGCTCGACCTTGGCGATGTTCACCGCGCTCCAGGAGCTGCCACGGCGCCGCGGCGTGAAGCGGTTGGCCGTCACCTCGTCGTCGACGCGATAGGTGATTCCGTCGATCCATCCGAAGCAGAGCGCCTGGTCGACCGCCTCGGCGTACGTCACCGAGGTCTTGCCCGTGGCCCGTCGGTAGTAGCCGAACCACGCCTCGGTGTCCCTCGCGTGGTGCGCGGCCAGCCACTCGCGCAGTGCGCCGGCATGGGGAAACACGAGCACCTGCGAGCGATCCGGCCTGGTGATCGGCATGGGCGAACCTCCGAGCGGTGGTGGAAACCGACAGGCCAAGAGTATGCTGGACGACACCGCCAATGGCCGCCGCTCGTATCATCGCGGAATACGGCCACGCGCCCGCAGCGGAGGTACCGATGCCCCTCTATCTCGACGAGCACGAATTCGTGCCAGGGCTCACCGGCGCGGCAGTCGCCGGTGCGCACGCGCGCGACATGGAGGTCGGCCCGAAGTACGGCGTCAGCTACCTGCGCTACTGGTACGACGAGGCCACGGGGAAGGTCTTCTGCCTCGTCGACGCGCCGTCTCCGCAGGCGGCCGAGGACACCCATCGGGAGGCGCACGGCCTGCTGGCCGATCGCATCGTCGAGGTGAAAGAGGGCACCTAGTCGCGGCCCTCGGCTCGGGCGAGCATCAGCGCCAGTGGCGCGCGCCGTCCCTCGTCGAGCGCCTCCCGCACGGCCGCGGCACCGCTCGTGCGATGGAGACTGGCAAGAAACTGGTCGACGCGTGCCGCCGCGGCCGCTGAGCGTGACGCCCCGATCGCTTCCCGGATCGCCTCCGCACCACCGATGAGGGCGGCGGCCCGCGCCGGCCGGTCCTCGGCAACTCCCGCCAACCGCTCGAGCACCGTGGCCATCCCGATGCGGTCGCCCAGCTCGGTGCGAAGCGCCAGGCTCTGCCGATAGAGCGTTTCCGCCCCGCCGTGGTCGCCTCCATCGGCGGCGACGTCCCCGAGGTGCGCGAGCACCCGCGCCTCTCCGTGGCGGTCGCCGGAGCGCCGGTGGATCGCGAGCGACTGCTCGAACCTGGCACGTGCGGTCTCCAGGTCCCCGTGCCGTCGGGCCGCCTGCGCCAGCCTGGTGGAGGCATGTGCGACGCCCCACTCGTCGCCCAGCTCCTCGAACAGCGCCACGCCCTCCGCGAACAGGCGCTCGGCATCGTCGGTCTCGCCCATGCGCGACGTGAGATCGGCGAGGTTGATCAGCGTGTATGCCGCGCCGAGCTGGTCGCCGCCGCCGCGCGTCAGGTCGATCGCCTCCCGGTACAGGTCGCGAGCGCGTTCGAAGTCGCTTCGCTCGATCGCGATGCTGGCCAGGTTGCTGCACGCGGCGGCGATGGCGAGTGGGTTTCCCATCTCGCGGTGGAGCATGAGGCTCGCCTCGTGGAACGCCGCGGCCCGGGCGTAGTCGCCCCGGTGCCCGGCGAGCATGCCGGCTCCGGTGAGCGCGCTCGCGCGACGGGTCGAGACCTCGCCACCCGAGCGGGCGATCGCGCGCTCCAGCCAGGCGCCGCCCTCCTCGAGGTCTCCACGAACCTCCCAGAAGCGCCAGAGGCCGGACGCCATGGTCAGCTCGGCATCGACGCCGTCGGGGTCCTCGTGCGCCCAGCGCAGCGCGGCGCGCAGGTTGTCCGCATCGGCGACGAGCCGCTCCACCCACTCGGGCTCGATGCGCCCGGAGAAGAACGCTGGCCGCGCGCGTTCCACGAGGCCGACGAACCAATCGCGGTGCAGGGCGTGCCGCGCCGCGGCGTCCCCCGACTCGGCGAGCCGCTCCTGTGCGTAGTCCCGGATCGTCTCGAGCATTCGGAACCGCGCCTCCAGTGCGCTGTCCTCGGCCAGGAGCAACGAGCGGTCGACGAGATGGCCCAGCAGGTCGAGCACGTCGCGGTCCGCGACCGGGCCGCCAGATGCCACGACCTCGGCCGCCTCGAGCGAGAAGCTGCCGGCGAAGACCGAAAGTCGTGGGAGGACCCCCCGTTCCGCGTCGCTCAGCAGGTCGAAGCTCCAGTCCATCGCCGCGCGGAGCGTCCGGTGCCGCGGGAGCGCCGTTCGGTTGCCCCCGGTGAGGAGGCGGAAGCGGTGGTCGAGGCGGGCGGCGATCTGGTTCGGCGGCAGCGAGCGGACGCGCGCGGCCGCGAGCTCCACGGCGAGCGGGATCCCGTCCAGTCGGCGGCAGATCTGCCCGATTGCGGTGGCGTTGGCGTCGGTGAGCACGAATCCCGGGAGCGCGGCCGCGGCGCGGTCCACGAAGAGGCGGACCGCGTCGCCGACGGCCGGCCCGCCCGGATCGGGCGCGCCCTCACCGGCAGGCAGGGACATGGAGGGGACCGGCAGGAGGCTCTCGCCAGGAATCCCGAGGCCCTCTCGGCTGGTCGCCAGGACCTTCACCTGGGGGCAGCGACGGAGGATCTCGTCGGTCATGACGACCACCGTGTCGAGGAGATGTTCGCAGTTGTCGAGGATGAGGAGCATCCGCCGATCGGCGATCGACTCGACGATCCCGGCCACGATCTCGGTCCCGGCTCGTTGCTTGATGCGCAGCGCAGCGGCCACCGCGTCGTCGACCAGCTCCGCCTCCGTGAGCGCTGCAAGCTCGGTGAGCCAGATCCCGTCGGGGAAGTCGGGGGCGACGTGCGCCGCGATCTCCAGTGCCAGTCGGGTCTTGCCCACGCCTCCGGGGCCGGTGAGGGTGAGGAGCGTCGACTCCGCGAGCCGCCGCTCAGCCGCCTCGATCTCCGCGTCACGCCCGATGAAGGTCGAGAGCTGTCGCGGCAGGTTGTTCGGCAGCGTGTCGAGCGACCGAATCGCCGGGAACTCGGCCTCGAGCCCTGGCGCGAGGACCTGGTACAGCCGTTCGGCCGATGCGATGCCGCGCAGCCGGTGATCGCCGAGGTCACGCAGGCTGACCCCTTCGGGGAGGCCGGAGCCGAGCAGGCTGCGCGCCGGCTGCGAGACGAGGATCTGACCGCCGTGGCCGGCGGCGCAGATGCGAGCGGCGCGGTGGACGTCGATCCCGACATAGCCGGTGGAAGCGGTGAGCGGCTCACCGGTGTGGAGTCCCATCCGCACCCGAACGCTGGCACCCTCCGGCCAGGCGTGGGCATCCAACTCGCGCTGCGCCTCGATCAGCGCCGTCAGCGCTCCGCGCGCCGTCGGAAAGGAGAGGAACAGCCCGTCACCGGCGGCGTCGACGCGCGTGCCACCGTGCCGCTCGGCTGCGGCGTCCAGGATCCGATGGTGGTCGGTGATGAGCGTCGAATACCGATCGCCGAGGCGCTCGAGGAGCCTCGTCGAGCCCTCGATGTCGGTGAAGACCAGGGTGACCGTCCCGCCAGACTCCACGGTCAGCTCACCAGCCTCCCTCGACCCTGAGGAGCCGGTGGAGGACCCGGCCGGCCACGAGCCGCCGGTAGTCGGCCGTGGATCGCACGTCGTCGATGGGGTGCAGCTCGGCGGCCAGCGCGGCAACCGCGGCGTCCGCCGCATCGCGCGACGGGAGCGCGCCCTCGAGGGCTGCCTCCGCGGCCGTCGCGCGGACCGGCGTGGCGGCCATCGATCCGAGTGCGAGCCGGACCCGCCGCCAGGGCTGGGCGTCGTCCGCAGCCTCCCAGGCGAGGGCCAAGACGACCTTGCTGATCGCCTGCGCCCGTCGCGTGCCGACCTTCCGGAAGCGGATCTGCCGATCCGGTGCGAGCGGGATCCGGATGCGGACGAGCAGCTCGTCGTCGCGTCGGGCCGTGGTGCGGTAGGCGGGCCAGAAGCCATCGGCCGGCACGTCGCGCTCGCCGGATGCGCTGCCGAGCACGAATGTCGCACCGACTGCCAACAGGACCGGCAGTGTGTCGCCGGCCGGGGAGGCGTTGGCGGCATTGCCGCCGATCGTCCCCCGGTTCTGGATCTGGGCCGCGCCGATCGTTGCGGCCGCGTCGGCCAGCGCCGGCACGAACTCGCCGACGAGCGGCGAGCGTCGGAGCTCGGTATAGGTCGTCAGCGCGCCGATGACGAGCGCGTCCGAGTCCACGCTGATGCCGCGCAGCTCGTCCAGCCGCCAGATGTCGAGAATCCGGTCGGGCGGCGCGCCGATCTCGCCGGTCAGCTGGACCATCAGGTCCGTGCCCCCGGCCAGTGGGCGCCACGGGGGGCCACCTGCATCGGCGAGGAGGGCGTACGCGACCTCCAGGCGGGTGGGGGACTCGCTCGGCGGTTCGACGGCGTTCGGCATCGTGGCGGTGTCTCCGGACGCTAGCGACGCAGGCCGCGAATGAACCGCAGGAGCAGCCAGATGCCGATGATCGCCACCACCAGCTGCCCCGGCGTGAGCGCGAGGGTGATGTCTCGGTCCTCCACGGCGTCCGCGAGGGTCTCGGAATGCTCGGTCACGGTGCTGTCCTCCGTTCGGCCGCGAGGGCGATGGCCTCGATGATCTTCGTGTAGCCGGTGCACCGGCACAGGTTGCCGGCGATCGCCTCGCGGATGTTGTCCTCCGTCGGCTGGGCACCGCTCGCCAGGAACGCCTCCCCGGCGATCAGCATGCCAGGCGTGCAGATGCCGCACTGCGCACCGCCGGTTTCCAGGAACGCCGCCTGGAGCACGCCGAGCGCGCCCGGATCGGCGAGGCCCTCCACGGTGCGGACGTGCGTGCCGTGGGCCTGGCTCACCGGCACGAGGCAGGCATCGACCACCGCGCCGTCGATCAGAATGCTGCACGCGCCGCACTCGCCCTCGCCGCAGCCCTCCTTCGTTCCGGTCAGCCCGAGGTCCTCGCGGAGGACGTCCAGCAGCCGACGGCTCCCCGTCGCCTCGACCTCGACCTGGCCGCCGTTGACGGTGAAGCGGAACGTCATCGTCGCAACCCCGCGTCAACTCCCACTGTCCGGGGCGAACGACGGCATGCGGCACCGGACTGGCCGTTGCGGCGGGTCATCTCCCATCGGCCGGGGGTCAAGGCTTCGGAGGCGGGCTTCCGGCGTCGCAAGCCTCGAGGGAAGGAACATGACCACTCCGCCCACCGATACGTCATCGTCCATGCGCTCCTGAGGGGCTGCACAGCTCGAGCTGGACGGTGTCCGCGTCCCGGAAGGTCATGATCTGCGGGCGCGCACGGGGCAGAGGGTCCCGAGGCTGTGGAGATGGCGGCGGATTCATCGAGGCTCACCGGGGTCGGTGGGCGCGCGGAACGGCATCTCGTCACCGCCGGCCGGCAGGTCCTCGATCGGCGGCGTTTTCGGGGAAGGTTCCTCCAGCGAGACGCCGGGCGGGGGAGGTGGCGTGCCGCCGGTCAGCGCGGCCAGGATCCGCTCCGGCGTGGCCGGCAGGTCGTGGATCCAGATCCCGAGCGCGTCGTGGATCGCGGCCACCACCGCTGGCGCGCCGACGTCCATCGGCAGCTCGCCGACACCCTTCGCGCCGTGGGGTGCCCCGGAGTACGGCTTCTCGATGAGGATGGTGCGGAGCGTCGGCGCGTCGAGCGAGGTCGGGATGAGGTACGTGGCCAGGCGGTCGTTGAGATAGCGTCCGTCGACGAGCTTCATCTCCTCGATGGTCGCGTACCCGATCGCCTGGAGGGTGCCGCCCTCCACCTGTCCCTCCGCCAGCACGGGGTGGATCACATGCCCGATGTCGTCCGCGCTGACGCAGTCACGGACGATGACCTCGCCGGTGTCCAGATCGATGTCGACCCTGGCCACGCAGGCGGCCCAGCCGAAGGCCGGATAGGCGTCGCCGCGGTAGGTGGCATCGTCGAACGGCTCGCCGGGGTAGGGGACGAAGCGCTCGTCGATCCTGATCGGGCCGGCCTCGCGGTACGAGGCGGCGAAGGGACGGCCGGTGTCCGCCTCCACGCGCGCCCGCAGCTTCTCCGCGGCGCGGATCAGCAGGCCACCGACGACCATCGCGGTACGGCTGGCGACCGTCGGCCCGCTGTCGGGGACGATCGACGTGTCCTGCGGCGCGATCTCGACGTCGCCGAATTCCACGCCCAGCGCATCGGCCACGAGCTGCGGGAAGATCGTCTTCGTGCCCTGGCCCATCTCCGTCGATGCGGTCAGGATGCGGATCCGACCGTCATCGGTCA
The DNA here is from genome assembly GCA_036380455.1 of Candidatus Limnocylindria bacterium. Lineage (GTDB taxonomy): Bacteria > Chloroflexota > Limnocylindria > QHBO01 > QHBO01 > JACDBZ01. The sequence goes on from DASVEQ010000040.1 coordinate 6,722, forward strand.
GCTCCAGGCTGGCGACCGAGGCGAGCTTCACCTCGCCGGAACCGGTGAAGCCGGCGCCGTGCCACGCGAGCGCCATCCCGATCCCGGTCGCGAGCCGGGCGCCATCGGTCCGTCCCTCGCGCATCGCCCGGGTCTGGGCATGCGTGCGGTCGAAGGCCGATGCCTCGGCCGCGGCCTCCAGCACCTCGATCCCACCCACCGACTCGCGGAGCACCTGGCCGGTCGGGGTCGTGTCGCCCTCGCGGTACACCCAGCGGCGTCGGAGGTCGAGTGGGCTGGCGTCGAGGGCCTCGGCGATCCGGTTCACCTGCATCTCGGCCGCGAACTCCGTCTGCGGCGCGCCGAAGCCGCGGAATGCCCCGTTCGGCGGCGTGTTCGTCGCCATGGCGCGCCCGGTGATCCGGACGTTCGGGCAGCGATACGGTCCGCCTGCATGGAGGACGCCGCGGCTGAGCACGACGGGCGTGAGCGTGCAGTACGCGCCGCCGTCCATGATGACCTCGATCTCCTGCGCGATCAGCTCCCCCGTGTCGGAGACGCCGGATCGGTAGCGCACGACGGCCGGGTGGCGCTTCGTGGTGGCGCTGATGTCCTCGTGGCGGTCATAGATCATGCGCACCGGCTTGCGGCACTTCAGGGCCAGCAACGACGCGTGGAGGGCGATGACGCTCGGGTACTCCTCCTTGCCGCCGAAGCCGCCCCCGGTTTCCGCCTGGACGACGACGGCCAGCTCGTCGCCCATGGCAAGGGCGCGCTTCATCGCCTTGTGCACGTAGTACGGGCACTGGAGCGACCCGTGGACCGTGACGCCGCCGTCCTCCCGAGGAACGGCGATCATCGCCTGGTTCTCGATATACAGCTGCTCCTGGTGCCCGACGCGGTACGTGCCCTCGATGACGACGGCCGCCGTCTCCATGGCCTCCGCGGCATCGCCGGACTCGATGGTGTACTGGGCGAACTCGCGCTCGCTCGTCAACGGATCGAAGACGGCCGGCAGTCGTTCGGTCCGGAGATGGGCGTGGCGCTTCGCCTCCCGCAGCGTCGCCCGGTCCGGTGCCGCGATGAGCGCGCATGCCTCCGCCTGGTGGCGGATCTCACCGCCGACGGGGACCAGGACCGGCTGGTCGGTGTCGATGAGGTTGACGATGTTGTCGCCAGGGATGTCCTCGGCGCTCACCACCACCACGCGGCTCCAGTCGAACCCGTCTCCGAGCTCGAGGCCGAGGTAACGGGCGTGCGGCTCGGTCGAGCGCACGGTCGCGCCGTACCACGCCCCGGGAACGACGAGATCGTCGGTGTACCGCGCGGTGCCGGTCAGCTTGGCGGGGCCCTCACGCCGGAGCGGCGCGGCAGTGCGCGCACGGCCGGGAGCCGGCGCGTCGGTCGGGATGATGAGCGGCGCCGTGTCGGCCGGGGCGTGGGCGGGGAGCGACACCCCGGGCGGCACGGTCCGGGTCGTCAGGCTCGGGCGATCCATCGGTGCATCCTAGCGCCGTTGCCTGCGGGCGGCGACGCCCCGCGTTCAGGCGGCGGCGGCCGGCTCAGGCGGGGCGGAGCACGCGTCCCGGTCGGGCGCCGGTGTGCTCTCCGCGTGCGACGACCGGCTGACCGGCCACGAGCACCCACTCGATGCCCTCCGGATATCGGCGCGGGTCGTCGTAGGTGCAGGTGGCCCGGACCCGATCCGGATCGAGGACGACGAGGTCGGCGACGTGGCCATCGCGCACGACGCCGCGGTCGCGGAGCCCGAGGCGCTCCGCGGCGGCCGATGTCATCGAGCGGACCGCCTCCTCGAGCGAGATCAGCGCCTCCTCGCGGACGAACTGGCCGAGGACGCGGGGGAAGGCCCCGTAGGTACGGGGCGACGGTCGCGCGGCCACGAACGTGGAGTCGGTGCCGATCATCCCCACCGGGTGGCGGACGAACTCCCGGAGCGACTCGCTCCACGGGCCGGGCGTGACCTGGTTCAGGCGCAGGTCCTCGGCCAGCAGCAGGTCGCACAGGACGTCGACGGAATCCTCGCCGCGCTCGTCGATCAGTTCGCCCAGCGTCCGTCCTTCCCAGCGGAGGAGGTCGGGGGTTCGGAATGCGCCGAGCCGTACGTCATCCCATGCCCGACGCCCGGCGAAGAGCACGCCGCGGTCCGCCATCTCCCGCCGGATCCGATTGCGGACCGCGCGGTCGTCCAGCCGCCGCTTCGTCATGACCGGGCCACCGTCCTGGACCCAGGGCGGGATCATGATCAGCAGCCGCGTGCTGGCCCACTCGTAGGGGTACGTGTCGAACGTGACGTCCAGGCCCTCGGCACGGGCATCGTCGACGAGCTCCAGCATCGGCCCCGGTCCGCCGGGGAAGGTCTGCCGGTGATAGAAGTGCGTGATGTGCACCGGCCCGCCGCCGCGCCTGCCGATCTCGATCGCCTCCCGGAACGGGTCGAGGTACCGATCCCCCAGTGGATAACGGACGTGGGTGTGGTAGAAGCCCCCGTGCTCGGCCGCCTCGGCGGTGAGCAGGCTCAGCTCGTCCGTGTCGGCGTACGAGCCGGGCGGGTAGTCGAGCCCCGACGAGACCCCCACGGCGCCCTGCTCCATCGCCTCGCGCAGCATGGCGCGCATGTCGGCGATCTGCGCCTCGCTGGCCTGTGCCTCCTGCCAGCCGATCGCGCCGATCCGCAGCGCCGAGTTGCCCACGAGGAACGCGAGGTTCAGGCTCGGTCGCAGCCCGTCGAGGCGGTCGAGATACGATTCCACGCTCGACCAGTCGTGCGGGGCGGCCTCGGACGGCGCCCCGTCGAGGCCGGCGTTCATGGCCACCAGCGCCTCGAGGTCGGCCGGGTCGGGGATCGGGGCGTACGAGAGGCCGTCCACCCCGATGACCTCGGTCGTCACGCCCTGCCGGACCTTCGGCTGGTGGAGCGGATCGGCGAACAGCATGAGGCCGGAATGGCTGTGGAGGTCGATGAACCCGGGCGTCACGACCATGCCGTTCGCGTCGATCCGCTCTGCCGCGCCGAGGTCCGCGGTCTCCCCGTAGACGAGCTCGATCCGCCCGTCACGAATGCCCACCGATGCCTCGAACGGCCGCTCGCCGGTCCCGTCGACGACGGTCCCGCCCTCCACGAGGGTGTCGAATGGCTCAGGCATCGGCGGATGGTGCGGGCGACCAGCTCTGCAGCTCGACGAGGTTCCCTTCTGGATCGGCGAGGTAGCACCACGTCACGCTCCGCCCGTCCGCGGTCCCGGTGGTGACGACCTCCCCGACGACCCCGCCGCCGGCGGCCAGCACGGCACCGCGGGCCTGCCCCACGTCGTCGACCATGAACGCGACATGACCCCATCCGACGCGGTTGGCGGTCGGCGGCCCCGCCTCGGCGTTCTGGGCGTAGGTGTAGATCTCCAGGGTCGGACCGTCCGGTCCACCACCCGGCAGGCGCAGGTGGACGCCACGGAAGGCGGCGCCGGGGACCGCGGTCGCGCGCTCGAGCAGCTCGCCGGAATAATCACGCTCCGGAGGGACGGGGACGCACCCGAAGACCCGCTCGTAGAACGCCGCCAGCGACCGCCAATCGCGCGCGATGACGTTGGTGTGGCCGTAGCGGGCGCCGATTGCGCGGGGCGAATTCTCCATCGACACAGTCTAGGAGAGGGGTGCGCGGCAGAATGGCCCGATGCAGACGGCCGCCGTCATCCTCGCCGCCGGCGCCTCCACGCGGTTTGGGAGGCCGAAGCAGCTGGCCCCCTTCGATGCCGGCACGATGCTGGACGCCGTGGTGGCCGTGGCACGCCGTGCCGGGCTGGACCCGATCGTCGTGGTCCTGCCGTCCGACCTCCCGCTCCCGGTCGATGTCGTGCGCGTCCCGAACGACGCGCCCGAGCTCGGGCTCAGCCATTCGCTCCGGCTGGGCCTGGCGGCCGTCCCGGACGGAGCGTCGGCGCTGATCCTGCTCGGGGACCAGCCGACGGTCGGCGCCGGCCACCTCCGCCGGCTCCTCGCCGCCCCTCGTGCCGACGTCGTGGCCACCGAGGCCGGCGGCGTCCTGGCACCGCCGATCCGGCTGGCGCCGGCGGCGCTCGGCCTGGCCGATCGGCTGGAGGGGGATACCGGCCTGCGGGACGTGCTCCGCGCCATGGCCGATGGCATCGCCACCGTGTCCGTTGCTCGCCACGCGCCCGACGTCGACGAGCCGGGCGACCTGGACGCGATGGCGGAAGCGTGCCCGGGATGCGGTGCCCGTCACGCCCCGCTGCCGCACGACGCGACCCACCGCCACATCGGTGCCTCATCGGCCTGCTGGGCGGCCTTCGGTGAGCTGCTGGCGCGCGAGTTCCAGGATGTCGCCTACGGACGCGTCCATCGCCACACGGTCGACGTGTACAGCGTTCAGCACCCCGGCACGGACGACCGGCGTCAGCGGCAGTCGGTCGCCCTCCATCTCATCGGCCTTTGCCATTGGCTGGAGCACGGCCTCGACAGCGTCCGCCTGAACGCGATCACCCAGCGGCTCGCCGATGCGGACCGACCGTGGCCATGGCTTGTCCCGCCGGAGGAGTTCGAGATGACGGTCCTGGACGTGCTGGCTGCGCAACACGGTGTGGAGCACGGCCGCCTGGTTCGCCGGTGGGCCGAAACGAGCTGGGACGCCTGGGCCGACCATCACGACACCGTCAGATCGTGGGCGCGCGAGGCGCTGCACTAGAATCGATCCGGTGTTCGACGTGATCAGGCACCCAGACCGATGACCATCGAGCGCGTCACCGCGGCCGAGGTCGCCGACGACGAGCTCGCGCTCGAGTCGACGGTGCGTCCTCGCCGGCTCGACGAATTCGCCGGCCAGGACCGGGTCAAGGAGAACCTGGCCATCCTCATCGATGCCGCTCAGCATCGGTCGGAGCCGGTCGACCACATCCTCCTCTACGGCCCGCCTGGCCTCGGCAAGACGACCCTGGCGAACATCGTGGCCGCCGAGATGGGCGCGCAGATCCGGACGACCTCCGGTCCCGCCATCGAGCGGGCGGGGGACCTGGCCGCGGTGCTCACGAGCCTCGGCAAGGGCGACGTGCTGTTCATCGACGAGATCCATCGGCTCAGCCACGTGGTCGAGGAGATCCTGTACCCGGCCATGGAGGACTTCGCGCTCGACGTCGTGCTCGGCAAGGGGCCGGGTGCGCGGACGGTGAGGCTGCAGATCGAGCACGTCACGGTGATCGGCGCCACCACGCGCGTGGGCAGCATCACCGGCCCGCTGCGCGATCGGTTCGGTGTCACGTATCGCCTCGATTACTACACCCAGCCCGAGCTGGAGCGGATCCTCCGACGCTCCGCCGAGATCCTCGACATCTCCGTGACCGATGGAGCGGCGGCGCTGGTGGCCGGTCGCTCGCGAGGCACGCCGCGCATCGCGAACCGGCTCCTGAAGCGGGTGCGCGACTACGCCCAGGTCCGAGGTGGTGGCGACGGCGCCGTGACGGAAGCCCTGGCCGCCGACGCGCTCCGTCTGCTCGAGATCGACGAACGCGGCCTGGACGCCATGGACCGCCAGCTGCTGAGGGCCATGGCGGACCACCACGGCGGCGGGCCGGTCGGCCTGGCCACCATGGCGGCCACCGTGTCCGAGCCGATCGAGACGATCGAAGACGTGGTCGAGCCATACCTCATGCAGATCGGCCTGCTCGCGCGCACGCCGCGCGGGCGCCAGCTCACGCCCTCGGGCTGGGCGCACCTCGGGGTGACCCCGCCATCCGGTGGACCGCCGGCGCAGCCAGGGTTGTTTGACGGCTAGGCTCGGATCATGGCTCCCAACAGTGCGGCGGCAACCCCGGGCCCGGTGAGCGTGCTCCGTGACGCCTGAAGTTGGAAGGATCGTGCTCGTCGTCGGCGTGGTGCTGATCGTCGTCGGCGGGCTCCAGACGATGGGACCCCGCGTGGCTGCCAAAGGCGGGCCTGCAGAAACGGCCGTCGGCGAGGACCGGCGGGGAGTAGGCTGCGCGGCGGCACCGGTGCCCAACATGGTGTCGGGCGCTCGCGTGTCCCACGGAGCGGAGGGTGACCCGAGTGGAGTCGGATGTAACCGAGGTACCCAGGAGCGAGCCGCCAGCACGCCCAGCGCCCAGCGGCGGTGGGCTCGACTCCTATTTCAAGCTCGCTGAGCGGGGGACCAGCGTCGGCACGGAGGTTCGGGCCGGCATCACCACATTCCTGGTGATGGCCTACATCATCTTCCTGAACCCGCTGATCCTGTCGAACATGATCCCCGAGGGCCCGGATCGCGGCGCCTTCATCACCGCCGCGAGCGCGGCGACCGCCCTGCTGGCGGGCATCCTGACCATCGCGATGGGTGTGGTCTCCAACTATCCGATCGCCCTGGCCGCGGGGCTCGGCATCAACGCGATCGTGGCCTTCACCCTCGTCCTCGGCCTCGGTCTGTCACCGGCCGGCGCGATGGGCGTGATCGTGCTCGAGGGACTCATCGTCCTCGTCCTCGTCGTGGTCGGCCTGCGCGAGGCGATCATGGACGCGGTGCCGCTCGCGCTGAAGCGCGCGATCGGCGTCGGCATCGGCCTCTTCATCCTGTTCATCGGCTTCGTGGATGGTGGCCTGATCGTGCCGGGCAACCCGGTGGTGCAGTTCAACTTCCCGGTGGAGCCGGCGACCTGGGTCTTCGTGCTCGGGTTGGCGCTGACGATCGTGCTGTTCGCGCTGAAGGTGCGCGCGGCGCTGTTGATCAGCATCATCGTCATGTCGATCTTCGCGTACTTCGTGGGCCTCACCGAGCTGCCGGCCGACATGGACTTCGTCCCGGACTTCTCCACGCTCGGTGACTTCAACGTGACCGAGGTGTGGAACCTCGGGATCCTGGCGGCGGCACTGACGATCTTCGCGATCATGCTCACCGACTTCTTCGACACGATGGGCACCGCCACCGCGATCACCGAGCAGGCCGGGCTCACGACCTCGGACGGCAGGGTCCCCGGCATCAACCGGGTCCTGATCGTCGACTCGGTGGCGGCCGCCGCGGGTGGTGCCGCCGGGATCAGCTCGAACACGAGCTACATCGAGAGCGCCGCGGGCGTGGCCGAGGGAGGCCGAACCGGCCTGACCTCGGTCGTGGTCGGCGTCCTCTTCCTGCTGGCGGTGTTCGTCACGCCGTTGGCGCCGATGGTGCCGTTCGCGGCCACCGGCCCGGTGCTGGTGGTGGTCGGCTACCTGATGGCCACCCTGATCAAGGACATCGACTTTGCCGATGTCGAGGAGGGCTTCCCGGCACTGCTGGGCATCACCCTGATGCCGCTGACCTACAACATCACGGTCGGCATCGGTGCCGCGTTCGTCTCCTACGTGCTCATCAAGGCCGTGCGCGGCAAGTTCGGCGAGGTGCACCCGCTCCTGTGGGTCGTGGCCATCGCTTTCGCGGTGTACTTCGCCCAGGCCTGGATCAACACGCTGCTCTGAACCATCCAACCTGCAGACCGAGAGACGCCCGGCCGGTCCCACCGCCGGGCGTCTCGCGTCCCAGCCGCTACGCTTCGGCGGTGACCGATGTGCGCCTCCGGGTCGACGACTTCGACTACGAGCTCCCGGCCGATGCGATCGCCCAGGCGCCGGCCGAGCCTCGTGACAGCTCCCGGCTCCTCGTGCTGGAGCGCGCGACCGGATCCATTCAGCACACCCACTTCGCGGAGATCGGTCGATGGCTGAATCCCGGCGATCTGCTGGTGGTCAACGACTCGCGCGTCATCCCGGCCCGCCTCCGGGCGACGCGGCCGGGCGGCGGTGCGGCCGAGCTGCTCGTCCTGCGACCCGTCGAGGACGACCCCATGCGCTGGGAGGCGCTTGTTCGTCCGTCGCGGCGCATGGCCGTCGGCGCGGTGGTCACCCTGTCCGGCGGCGAGCGCGTGGAGGTGGGGGAGCGCCTCGCCGATGGGACGCGGGCGGTCCGCTTCGAAGGCGATCCGCACCGCATCATGGCCTCGGCCGGCGAGATGCCGTTGCCGCCCTACATCCACGACCGATCGGCGCCGCCGGAGCGCTACCAGACCGTCTACGCCCGGCCGCCCGGATCGGCTGCCGCCCCGACGGCCGGCCTCCACTTCACCCCGGAGCTCCTGGACGCCCTGGAGACGCGCGGGGTGGCGCGCGCATCGGTGACGCTGCACGTCGGACTTGACACCTTCCGCCCGCTGGAGGGCGAGTACGTCGACGAGCATCACATCCATCGCGAGTGGTACGAGATCGGCCGCTCGACGCGTGAGGCGCTCGACCGTGCCGAGCGGGTCGTGGCAGTCGGCACGACCTCGGTGCGGGTCCTGGAGACGGCCGCCGCCGACGATGCGGCCAGTGGCTGGACGAGCCTGTACGTCACGCCGCCGCATCGGTTCCGCGCTGTCGACGCGCTGGTCACGAACTTCCATCTGCCGCGCAGCTCGCTGCTGCTGCTGGTGACCGCATTCGTGCAGGACGGCATGGCCGACGCCGATCCGTTCGCGGGGCGCGATCGGTTACTCGGCGCGTACCGCGCGGCGCTGGCCGAGGGCTACCGGTTCTTCAGCTTCGGCGACGCGATGCTGATCGTCTAGCCCTGGTCGTCCGAACGGGTGGGGACGGCCGCCAGCTCGTCGTCCTCGTCGAGGCTCAGGACCTCCTCCTCGTCTCCGAACGCCACGGGCGCAGGCCGCTCGGCGTCGGTCTCGTCGCCGCCGGCGGTGTCCTCCCGATCGTCGGCTGCGGCATCGGAAGCGGTTTCCGGTGGGGGAGCCGACGGCTCGCCGCCGTCGGAGGACTCGGGTTGCGGCGCCGCTGGCAGAGGACGCGGGCCGCCCGGATGCGCGCCGGGAACCTCGGAGGAACCGCGACCGGCCGGGACGCCGAACGGCTCCGCCATCACCGCGCACACGCGCGCGAGGTCACAGAGCGCCTGGCCGAGGTCCGGCGACTCGGTGGCAGCCTCGAAGTGCGGATGGTGGAGCCGGAAGGACCATCGCGTTCGGTGTTCGCGCGCCCACAGGCGGAACGTGTCGGCCCGCAGCTCGACGCCGCGCAGGACCTGCCAGGGGTACATGAGCATCGCGAGGCGATAGCGAGCCGAGGAGCCGAAGGGAGCGTATCGGTGGTCGAGCAGCCCGACCTCGGTGGCCACCATGACCCGGCGCTCGTCGCCCTCTGTGCCGGCCTCGAGCGCATAGACGGCGAGGTCCTCGACGCCCAGGCTCTGCAGCTCCAGCGCGATCCATTCCTTGACTTCGTCGTTCAGGAACGGCATCCGCGGCCATTCGGTCAATCGCACGCGACGGTCACCTCTCCGTTGTGCACTTCCGTAGCCTATCCTCTCCGGCGGTGTCAACGCGGGCCGTGATCACATCCACCTTCGAGGCCACTCGGGTCGGGCGGGCCCGGTTGGGGCGCATTGTCACACCTCGCGGTGCGATTGACACGCCCCAATTCATGCCGGTCGGGACCCAGGCGACCGTCAAGGCACTCACCCCGGGCGACCTGCACGCCGCCGGCGCGCAGATGATCCTCGGCAACACCTACCACCTGAACCTGAGGCCGACGGCCGAGCGCATTGCGAAGCTCGGTGGCCTGCATCGGTTCATGGGCTGGGATGGACCGATCCTCACCGACTCCGGCGGCTTCCAGGTCTTCTCGCTCGCCGATCTCCGTCGCGTCGACGACGACGGCGTGACGTTCACGTCACACCTCGACGGCTCAACGCATCGGTTCACACCCGAGCGCGCGATGGAGATCCAGGGGCTGCTCGGCTCGGACGTGGCGATGGCCTTAGACCACCTCGTCGACCCCGGCCGACCGCGCGCCGAAGTGGTCGAGGCGATGGATCGCACCCACCGTTGGGCCGAGCGCTCGCTGGCCGCCTGCGCTCGGCCGGACCAGGCGGTCTTCGGGATCATCCAGGGAGGCGTGGACCCCGAGCTGCGACGCTCGTCGGTCGCGGCCATCGCCGGCTTGTCGTTCGATGGGATCGCCATCGGCGGCCTGTCGGTGGGGGAGTCGAAGGCCGAGATGGCGGCCACGCTGGAGGTCGTGGCCGAGGCGCTCGGAGCTGATCCACGACCCCGCTATCTCATGGGCGTCGGCTCCCCGGCCGACTTCTTCATCGCGGTCGAGCGTGGGATCGACCTCTTCGACTGCGTCCTGCCGACTCGGGTGGCCCGCACGGGACAGGTATGGACCGATGCCGGCCGCCTCAACATGCGGAATGCCGCCTTCCTGGACGACCCCGGGCCGATCGATCCCGGCTGCGCCTGCGAGGCCTGCCGCAACCACTCGCGCGCCTACCTCGCCCACCTGTTCCGGGCGCGTGAGCTATTGGCCTACCGATTGGCATCAGTGCACAACGTGACCTGGACGCTGGAACTGCTGCGCCGTCTGCGCGCTTCGCTGGCCGACGGCTCGTTCGCGGACCTGGCCGATGTGGTCGGCGCCGCGTTCAAGCGCCCCTCGAGCTGATCGCGCTCGCAACAGCGTGCCGGCAGTCCGCGTCATGCCGACGATGCTCGTCCGGATCTCGCTCGGCGTTGTTGCCGTCCTGCTCGCGCTCGTCTTCGGCGGTCCGCTGGGCGTCATGGCACTGGCCCCGGACCACGAGGCGCCGTCCGAAGTTGAGCGGATCCTGCCCGACGCCAAGCGATACCTGGCCGGGCAGCTCGACCAGCCCATGTCGGTCGTCCGGTACGTTGGCTGGGAGCATCGCGAACGGGACCACCTGATCATCCTGCACTTCGAGCTGCGGCCATTCCCGTTCGTCATTGTCGACCGCGCGTACCTCGGCTCTCGCTGCACGCCAATCGAGGCGCTCGATCCGGTGGGAATGGGCGGTGGGCGTGGCGTGGAGGACTTCGCCTCCGATCCCGAGATCGCGTACCTCCGCTCGGACGATCAGCCTCCGTGCGAGGAGGGTTCGTGACCGATCCATCGGTCTCGTGATCCATTGTGTCACCACGATCGACGCGCGGGTGGGACGGCCCCGGTCCCACGCTAGCTCGGGGAATTGATTCGGAGCGGGTCGGGGCAGGGCAGGGCGCATCAATCGGCGATTCCTTCACGTGGAGGGCGGCCCAGGTGGCGATCGGGTCATGGATCGGCGAACCGTTCACGCGAGCGTCGCCGCATCGGTCCAGCGGTGAACCATTCGCCGATTCATGACTGGGATCCGCGCGCGGACGGGGCTTCGCGTGAAGCATCCGCCGATTCATCCGCGCTTCAACGCGATTGATCGGCGTTTCAACGCACCTGACGCCACGATGGCCGCGGACGGCCCGGGCCGGGCGGCCGGAATGTATGACGGCGTATGACGCTCAGGAGTACAATGGCACCCGCGATCGCGTCGCACGAGGTGTCACGACGCGAAGCGTAGAATCGCCTCACCGGATCGGCGCCGGTAAGCGTCGGATAAGTGGTCGGTAAGGGCCGTCGACGCATCATGCGACGGCGCTCGACCGGCCCACATTCGGAGGTTCGAGCGATGGCAAAGGGCCGAGATCGACCACGCAAGGAGCCGAAGCGCAAGGCCAAGGAGAAGGCACCGAAGCACCCGGGTGCGACCGGATCGGTCGCACCCAGCTACGAGCCGCCGACCCGTCAGGTCGAGGTCATTCGGCCGAAGCGCAAGGAACGGGAGCCCCAGGACCCGAGCTCTCAGGACGAGGGGTGAGCGGACGCCACCGGGGCCGCAGCAGGAGAACGAGGAGCGAACCCCAATGGAAGCACCGGTGGCAGTGAGCCAGAGCCCGGCAGCGAAGAACGGCAACGGCGAGCGGAGCCGTGCCGTGGACGCCGCCATCCTCCAGATCGAGAAGCAGTTCGGGCGTGGCGCGATCATGCGGCTCGGCGACCGCGAGGCGCAGAACGTGCCGGCGGTCTCGACCGGATCGGTCGCGCTCGACCTCGCTCTCGGCGTGGGCGGCGTGCCCCGCGGCCGGATCACGGAGATCTACGGTCCCGAGTCGAGCGGCAAGACGACGCTCTGCTATCACGTGGCGGCCAACGCCCAGCGTGCGGGCGGCGTCGTCGCGTTCATCGATGCGGAGCACGCGCTCGACCCCGGCTACGCGAAGAACGTCGGCGTCGACGTGGACGAGCTCCTCGTCAGCCAGCCCGACACCGGGGAGCAGGCGCTCGAGATCGCGGAGACGCTGATCCGATCCGGCGGCGTCGACGTCGTGATCGTCGACTCGGTGGCCGCGCTCGTGCCGCGCGCCGAGATCGAAGGCGACATGGGCGACGCGTTCGTCGGCCTCCAGGCGCGTCTCATGAGCCAGGCGCTCCGCAAGCTGACTGGCGCCATCAACCGCAGCCAGACGGCCCTGATCTTCACGAACCAGCTGCGCGAGAAGATCGGCGTCATGTTCGGCAACCCGGAGACGACGCCCGGCGGACGCGCCCTGAAGTTCTACGCCAGCGTGCGGATGGACATCCGGCGCATCGAGACCCTGAAGACCGGCACCGATGCGGTCGGGTCCCGTACCCGGGTCAAGGTCGTGAAGAACAAGGTCGCCTCGCCCTTCCGGGTCGCCGAGTTCGACATCATGTACAACGAGGGCATCAGCGTCGAGGGCGGCCTGCTCGACGTCGGCATCGCGGCCGGCATCCTGTCGAAGACCGGCGCCTGGTTCAACTACGGCGACACCCGCCTCGGCCAGGGCCGTGAGAACGCCCGGGAGTTCCTGAAGCAGAACCCGGAGATCGCCCGGCGGATCGACGACGAGATTCGCGGCAAGGTGGCGAGCATCGAGGTCGGGCCGGAGGGGATCAGCGAGGCCGAGTAGAGGATCGTCCGTGAAGGGACGCACGCGGCGCTCCGCGGCGCCGCGGAGCGCCCCCGACGCGGCGGCGGCCATGGAGATAGCCGTCCGCTTCCTGGGGACGCGTCCGCGCACGAGCTGGGAGCTGGAGCGCCGGCTTCGGCGTGGCGGCGCCGACGACGGCGTGATCGAGACCACCCTGAAGCGCCTCGCCGACCTCGGCTATCTCGATGACGCCGGGTTCGCCCGTTGGTGGGGCGAGCAGCGGGATCGGCACAGCCCGCGCGGCCGGCGGATGATCGAGGCCGAGCTGCGGCAGCGCGGCGTCCCGCGCGAGGTCATCGAGGCGTATCGCGATGAGCATGCGGCGCCCGAACGGACCCCGGAGGACGCGGCCCTGCCCGGTGACGAGGCCGCCCGGGCGGCCGAGGCCCTCGCCAGGCATCTTCGCGGCCGCCCCCTGCCCGCCGATCGCGCGGCGCTTCAGCGAGTCGGGATGTACCTCGTGCGCCGCGGATTCGACCCGGACACGGTGCGCACCACGCTGCGCGACGCCGCCAACCCGACCGGGGACCTGTCTGAGCCGACCGAGTAGCCTCCAATCGCGGCCACGCGCGGATCGTCGCGCCACGCGAAACCGACCCTGAGCGACGATCCGTAGACCGATCCGTGGGATCACGGATGCGAGGTGGCACGGATCCCGCTAGCCTGTGCCATCGTGACCCTTGCCGAATGGATCGACGAATATCGCCGCGTCGACCCCGATGACTTCACTCGCCCCCAGGTCGACACCGTCGACGACTGGGAGGAACAGGACCTGATCGCCGCCGACGATCGCGCGGCGGACACGCGGCCGCGCTGGATGGACCGCGCGCGGTCCATCGGCTACGGTCCTCCCGGCTGGCGCTGATCGCTCCACGGCCGCGCTCATGGCGGCCCCGCGCTAGGCTTTCCCGATGCGATACGCGCTGATGACCGAGCCCCAGCAGGGGCTGTCCTACGCCGAGATTCTCGCCGTCGCCACCGCGGCGGAGGACGCGGGGATCGAGGCGTTCTTTCGCTCCGACCACTACGCCAGCTTCCCGGGCGGGAGCGGCAAGCCGACGACCGACGCCTGGACCACCGTGGCGGGGCTCGCCCGCGAAACAGATCGGATCCGACTCGGCGTGCTGGTCTCCCCGGTGACGTTCCGAGTCCCCGGACAGCTGGCGAAGGTGATCCAGACCGCGGACGAGATGAGCGACGGCCGGGTCGAGGCGGGCTTCGGCGCCGGCTGGAACGAGGAGGAGCACGCCCAGCTGGGCATCCCGTTCCCGTCGCTCGGTGAGCGGTTCGACATGCTCGAGGAGCAGATGGCGGTCATCCACGGCCTGTGGACCGAGCCTGACGGCTGGTCGTATGACGGACGCCACTGGAAGGTCCGGGGCGCCACGCGTCACGGCGAGATCTCCCGCGGCGGACGGCGCCACCCGCACGTCATCGTCGGCGGCAAGGGAAATCCACGGCTGGCCCGGCTGGTGGCGCGGTATGGCGACGAGTTCAACCTGAACTCGGCATCGCCCGATGCGGCAACGGCCGCCTACGAGCGCGTTCGGGCCGCGTGCCGCGACGAGGGCCGCGACCCCGACGAGGTCGTGTACTCGGCGATGACCGGCGTGCTCGTGGCGGAGACGGAGGCGGACCTCCGCGACCGGGTCAGCGAACTGCTCGCGGCGCTCAGCCTTGGCGCCGCGGAGGGGGATGCGTGGTTGGCCGAACGTCGCGGTCGATGGATCATCGGCACGCCGGACGAGGCAATGGAGCGCGTGCAGGCGCTCGAGGCGATGGGCACCCAGCGGGTCATGCTCCAGGACTTCCTGCCGCGTGATCTCGACCACGTTCGCCTCATCGGACGGGTCTTCGCCTCCTCCTGACCGCGTGCCGGCTGCCGGGCGGCGCTTGCGCTACACTCGCCCCTCTGGGTAGCTGCCCGCTCGAAACCGACCGTCCGATGCGTCCGGGATCCGGGCGCGATTCCGCCCAATCCGGGCTCCACAGAACGGGGGAGCCGACATATGCCTGAACTCTTCGTCATCATCGTGGCGGTGGTCGCCGCCAGCATCGGGATCGCCATCGGCTTCGTCGCGCGCCGCGTCGTTGCCGCCAATGGGGTCAAGCACGCGGAGCAGTACGCCGAACGGCTGGTGGCAGATGCGCGAGCGAAGCAGAAGGAGATCGTCCTCGAGGGCAAGGACGAGGCGCTCCACCTCCGTCGAGCCGCCGAGGAAGACGCGCGCGAAGCCCGCGCCACCGTCCAGCGTTCCGAGCGCCGCCTCCTCGACCGGGAGGAGGCGCTCGATCGGAAGGTCGCCGCACTCGAGGAGCGTGAAACCGGCCTGACCGGCCGCCAGGCCGAGCTGGACCAGGAGCGCGCTCGGCTCGCCGACCTGCAGCAGCGGCAGCTCGTCGAGCTCGAGAGGGTCAGCGGACTCAGCGTCGGCGAGGCGAGGCAGTCGTTGATCGGCCAGATCGTCGACGAGGCGCAGGCCGAGGCGCAGCACCGCGTCCGGGAGATCGAGCGTCACGCCCAGGAGGAGGGGGATGACCGCGCGCGGCGCATCCTGACCACCGTCATGCAGCGCATCGCCGCGGATCACACCTCGGAGGCGACCATCACCGTCGTCACGCTCCCGAACGAGGAGATGAAGGGCCGGATCATCGGCCGCGAGGGCCGGAACATCCGCGCGCTCGAGCAGGCGACCGGCGTGGATCTCATCATCGACGACACGCCCGAGGCGGTCGTGCTGTCCGGCTTCGACCCGGTCCGCCGCGAAGTGGCGCGCCTTGCGCTGAACAAGCTGATCAGCGATGGACGCATCCATCCGGGCCGCATCGAGGAAACGGTCGCCAAGTGCCGCTCCGAGATCGAGGTCGTCATGCGCCAGGCCGGCGAGCAGGCGGCCTACGACGCGGGGGTCCCCGGTCTGCATCCGGAGCTCATCAAGCTGCTGGGTCGCCTGAAGTACCGGACCAGCTACGGCCAGAACGTGCTCAACCACTGCATCGAGACGGCGCGCCTGTCGGGGCTCCTGGCGGCCGAGATCGGCGCGAACGTCGGGGAGGCGAAGAAGGGCGGGCTGCTCCACGACATCGGCAAGGCGGTCGACCACGAGGTCGAAGGGCCGCACGCGGCCATCGGCGGGGAGATCGCGGCTCGCTACGGCGTGAACCCGGTGGTCTGCAACGCGATTGCGGCGCACCACCAGGAGGTCGAGCAGGAATCGACCGAGGCGACGGTGGTCCAGATCGCCGATGCGATCAGCGCGTCCCGACCGGGGGCCCGCGGCGAGAGCCTCGATAATTACGTGAAGCGCCTCGACGACCTCCAGCAGATCGCGCTCAGCTTCCCGGGCGTGGAGCGCTGCTTCGCGATCCAGGCCGGCCGCGAGATCCGCATCCTGGTGCGGCCGGAGGACATCGACGACCTCGCGTCCAGCCGGCTCGCGCGCGACGTGGTGAAGAAGATCGAGGAGCAGCTGCAGTACCCGGGGCAGATCAAGGTCACCGTCATCCGGGAGACGCGGGCGGTCGACTACGCGCGGTGAGTGAGCTGCGCATCTGCGTCATCGGCGACATCATCGGCAAGCCGGGACGGCTGGCGGTCACGCACCTCCTGCCCGACCGGCGCCAGGAGCTGGACCTCGACATGGTCATTGCCAACGGCGAGAACACCGCGGCGGGCGCCGGCCTGACGCCGAGCCTCGCCGAGGAGCTCCTCGGCGGCGGCGTGGACGTCATCACCTCCGGAAACCACCTCTGGGACAAGCGCGAGATCTACGACTACCTCGACACCGATCGACCCGTTTTGCGGCCGATCAACTACCCCGACGAGGCGCCGGGGCGTGGCTGGCTCATCCACCACACCGATGACGGTGACGAGGTGGCGGTGATCAACGCCATGGGGCGCGTCTTCATGAACCAGCTCGACTCGCCGTTCACGAAGCTCGACGAGCTGCTCGACGGGGCCGCCGTCCCGCTGCCGCCCATTCGGATCCTCGACTTCCATTGCGAGATCACGTCGGAGAAGAACGCGATGGGTTGGTATCTCGACGGCCGGGTCAGCGCGGTCGTCGGCACGCATACCCACGTGCCCACCGCGGACGCGCGCGTGCTGCCGAGGGGCACCGCCTACATCAGCGACATCGGCATGACCGGGCCGCGCGATTCCGTGATCGGCTTCAGCCTCGAGACGGTGCTGCCGCGATTCACGCGCCATCTCCCGACGCGCTTCAACGTCGCCGATGGGCCGGTCTCGTTCAACGCGGTCGTCGTCACGGCAGACCGGGCGACGGGGCGCTCCTCCGCGATCCACCAGGTGCAGCGCCTGATCGAGGTGTAGGGTGTCGACAGGAGTATATACGGTATATACTCCGCCGGCGCACCCCGCTCCTCCGCTCCTCGGGGTCGTTGGGCCGACGGCAACCGGCAAGACCGATCTGGCGCTGGCCCTGGCCCGGCGGCTCCCGGTCGAGATCCTCGTCGCGGACTCGCGGCAGGTGGTGCGCGGGATGGACATCGGCACGGCGAAGCCGGATGCCATGGCCAGGGCGGCGGTGCCGCATCACCTCCTCGACCTGGTCGACCCGGACGAGCCGTTCACCGTCGCGCAGTGGGTCGCCGAGGCGCGCCGCCTGCTCCCCGACATCGCGGCCCGCGGCCGCCTGGCGATGGTGGTGGGTGGGACAGGCCTGTACGTCGAGGCGCTGCTCGCCGGACACGACTACGACGCGCAGGCCTGGTCGCCGGAGCGCCGGGCGGCGCTCATCGAGCGACTCGAGACCGAGGGGCTCGAGCCGCTGGCCGCCGACCTGGTCGCGCGCGCACCGGACGTCGCGGCCGCGACGGATCTCGGCAACCCCCGGCGCGTCCTCCGCGCGCTCGAGCGGGCGGAGGGTGGGGGGAGCCTGCCGACGGGGGAGTCGTATGCGGGGCGGGTCGCCCTCCTCGGCCTCAGCCGTCCGCCGGCGGTGCTCGCGGAACGGATCGGGCGACGGGCACGCGGCCTGTTCGAGCGGGACGGGCTGCTGGACGAGGTCCGCCGCCTGATGGCCGCCGGCTACGGTCCGGAGCTGCGGCCGATGAGTGGGCACGGCTATCGGGAGGCGGCTCGGCACCTGGCGGGGGAGTGGAGCCTGGCGCAGGCGATCGAGGTCACCGCGCGCCGCACCCGGCAGTACGCCAAGCGGCAGCGCACCTGGTTCCGCCGGGAGCCGCGCATCCTCTGGCTTGGCGCCGGAGGCCGCCCGGGCGACGCCCCGGCGCTGGTCGACGAGGCCGAAAGACTCGTGCGAGCGGCGCTCAGCTAGCGGTCGGCAACCCCAGCGACTCGCGCCAGGCCGAGATGCCGACCTCGACGGGCTCGAGGATCGGCGCCGCCACCTCGATCGGGCCAGGGCGGCCGAGGTGGAAGCCCTGGCCGGCCTGGATGCCGAGCTCGGTGAGCTGCGCCAGCTGCGAGGGCTGCTCGATCCCCTCGGCGATGACCAGCGCCCCCATCCGCGATGCGAGAGCCACCACCGAGCCGAGGACCGCCGATGACGGACCGCCGGACGCGCTGCGCTGGACGAGGCCGAGGTCGACCTTGAGGACGTCGAAGCTGATCTCGGCGAGGAGGCGAAGGCCGGAGTTGCCCGCGCCGATGTCGTCGGCGGCGATGCGCACGCCCGCCTCCCGGAGCTGCTCGAGACGGCTCCGCACCCGCTCCACGTCGTGGATCGCCTGGCGCTCCGTCAGCTCGACCACGAGGCGATGCCGAGCGAACCGGTGGCGGGCGAGAATCGCGAGCAGCGCCGCGCTCGTGAACTCCGGCGCCTCGACGGTCGGCGGCGACAGATTGAGGCTCAGGAACTGGTCCTCGGGCAGCGCGCCGGCACCGGCCACGATCGTCTCGACGCAGGCGAGGTCGAGTGCCGTCAGCCGGCCGCCGGCCTCGGCGGCGGCGAACAGCGCGCCGGGATCGGCAAACGGGGCCGGGGGCACGGGCCGAATGAGACCCTCGACGCCGATGATCACGCCGCTGGCGAGAGCCACGATCGGCTGGTACACCGGGCGCAGCTGGCCGCGAGCGATGACCTCGGCGATGGCGGCCGATGCATTGCCCGGCTCGGCCTCGTCGGCGGCGCCGACCCTCGGGTCGTAGGCCACCACGTCGGTGCGTCCACCCCGCTTGGCCGCGTAGAGCGCGGCATCGGCCTGGGAGTAGAGCTTCGCGCGGCTGTCGGCGAGCTCGGGGAGCGCCGAGAGGCCGGCGGAGAAGGAGACCGGCTCGAGATCCTCGACGCGCAGGGCCGGCTGGAGCGCCTGGGCCAGCACGCGACGGGCGACGACCTTGCCACCCTCCAGGTCGGTGTGGGGCAGGATCACCGCGAACTCGTCGCCGCCGACGCGGTACGCACGATCCGGGCGGCGCAGCGTCGACGACAGCAGCTCTCCGAAGCCGCGCAGGATGCGGTCGCCCCCGGCGTGCCCGCGGCTGTCGTTCACCGACTTGAACTCGTCGAGGTCGATGAGCATGAGCGACAGCGGCGTGCCGTAGCGCAGGGCCGCCTCCACCTGGCGGTCGAGCTCCTCGTGGAAGCCGCGATGGTTGCCGAGCCCTGTCAGTAGGTCGCGCAGCGCATCGGCCAGCGCCGCCTCGTAGCGCACCTGGAGCTCGGTCTGGCTGGCGACGAGCGGCGAGATCGTGCGCGACAGCACCGCCGCACCCACGACGAGCGCCGCGCCGCTGGCGAGCACGATGGCCAGCGCCTCGCCGGCGCCGGCGACCGTGACCGCCAGCTGGTAGGAGACGGCGAAGGCGAGCACGGCGAGCACGCCACCCATCAGCATGCGGCGCGTCAGCGCGCCGGTGCTGAGGCCGCGGATCGTGGTGGTCTGGGCCTGTGGATCCAGCGCGGGCCTCCGTTGTGCCCCCCATCGGTCTTGTGAGGTAAGGGTATGGCAGATGCGGTCCGGCGGGGCAGCAGGACCTTCGTACCGGCCGGCCCGCGTGCGCCGGGTGGATCGGGGATCGGCTACCATGAATGGAACAGATGTCCGAACGCGCCCGCATGATCGACCTGACCACCCCGGTCGAGCGCGCCTTCCTCATCGGCCTCGATGATCCCAACGACCGTGGCTGGCCGGTGCAGCGCTCGCTGGCGGAGCTCGCCGCCCTGGCCGAAACAGCCGGGGCAACCGTCGTGGGCTCCGCCTTCCAGCGTCGTGCCGATCCGGATCCGGTGTGGTACTTCGGCCGGGGGCGGGCCGCCGAGCTCATCGACGAGAAGGCTGCGTCGGACTTCAACCTGCTCATCGTCGACGACGAGCTCGAGCCGAACCAGCAACGGAGCCTCGAGACGCTGCTCGACTGCAAGGTGCTCGACCGCTCGGCGCTGATCATCGACATTTTCGCGCGGCACGCGAAGACGAAGGAGGGCCGGCTGCAGGTGGAGCTGGCGGCGCTCGAGTACCACCTGCCGCGTCTCACGCGGCTGTGGACCCACCTGTCGCGTACCGGCGGCGGGATCGGCACGCGCGGTCCCGGTGAGAGCCAGCTCGAGACCGACCGGCGCCTCATTCGCGAGAAGATCAAGAAGGTCCGCGCCGACCTCGATGACGTGCGCCGCCACCGCGCGACCACCGCGCGACGCCGCGATCGCCACGAGGTGGCGAGCGTGGCGCTCGTGGGGTACACGAATGCCGGCAAGAGCACGCTGCTCAACGCCCTCGCCGACAGCGACGTGTACGCCGCCGACATGCTGTTCGCCACCCTCGACCCCACCAGTCGCCAGGTCGACCTTCCGACCGGCCGGCGGGTGGTCGTGACCGACACGGTGGGGTTCATCAACAAGCTGCCGCATGACCTGGTCGACGCCTTCCGCGCCACCCTCGAGGAGGTGATGCGCGCCGACCTGCTGCTCGAGGTGGTCGACGCGGCCGATCCCGACTTCGTCGGCCAGCAGGCCGCCGTGCAGACCGTGCTGGACGAGCTCGGGGCCGGGACCAAGCCCCGGATCACGGTCTACAACAAGCTCGACCTGCTGCCGGATGACGGCGGGGCGCCGCCGGAGAGCGAGCAGGCCGTGTTCGTGAGCTCCGTGACCGGAGCCGGGCTCGATCGCCTTCGCCAGCGGATCGGCGACGTCCTGCGCATCGAGATGGTGGCGGTCGACGCGGTCGTCCCGTACGAGCGCGGCGAGCTCGTCGCTCGTGCCCGGACCTCCGGTGACGTCGAGGAGCGATACGAGGAGCGCGGAGTGCGCGTGAGCGGCCATCTGCCGCCATCGATCGCCTCCGAGCTCACCAACGCGGGGCGCACTCGCCGGCGCGCCGACGCGCCGCACTGACCGAACGGACGGTGCCCCGGAACCCCCTGCTGCACGACGAGCTGCTCGCGCTCGTCGATCGCGAGCTGGCTGCCGCCGATGCGTTCTTCGACGCCATCGACGCCGACCAGCTGCTGAGCAGCGAGCTCGAGGCTCGGCTGGAGGGCCCGGCGACCGCGCTGATCCCGGCCCTGTCGTCCTGGGAGGGCGTCCCCGACGAGGGCACCTCGCTGGCGCAGGTGAATGCTGCGAACGCGGACCGTCTCGCCGCAATCGTCGAGGAGCATGGATGGCCGGGCATCCG
Source organism: Candidatus Limnocylindria bacterium (assembly GCA_036380455.1). Classification (GTDB taxonomy): domain Bacteria; phylum Chloroflexota; class Limnocylindria; order QHBO01; family QHBO01; genus JACDBZ01. The sequence goes on from DASVEQ010000040.1 coordinate 28,126, forward strand.
CCTGGTGGGGCCCGACGGAGCCGATGCCACCTGGATGCTCGCCCAGCAGGCCGATGGCGCGAACGAGGTCCGGCGACGGTGGCTGGCTCCGCTGGCCGATGCCGTGGCCGCCGGCGACGCGGATCCCCGGCACCTCGCCACGATCACCGACCGGGTGGCCGCGGTTGCCGGCGAGCGCCAGCTGTACGGCACGATCGCGCTCCTGGCCGAGGACGGCGAGGTCGAGTTCCCCCTCCCGGTGGCCGATGCCGGCGCCCTCGAGGCTCGCCGGGCCTCGATCGGCCTGCCGTCGATCCTGGAGGACGCCCCGTTCCTGGGTGCTGGCGACCTCGTTCCGTACGGTCCCGATCGGCGGGATGTGCCGGTGCTCCAGTGGCCCATCGCGCTCGAGGGTCACATATCGGTGGAGGCTGCCCTGGAGGGTGGCGCCCGTCATATCCACCGCGTGTGGGCCGCCCGGCCGGGAGACCGTCGCCTCGGTCGCCTCCGGGCGCTCGCGGGGAAGCACGAAGTCCTCATCGAGCAGGTCGAGCCCGAGCTGATCGACGAGCTTGCGACCGGTCGCACGCACGGCGGCGTCATCGCGCTGGTCGGGCCGCGGCGGGAGCGAGGCATCGGTGCACTGCTGCGCGAGGTGGGGGAGGGGTCCCTCGTGGTCATGCTCGACGGCATCGAGGACCCGTTCAACCACGGTCAGGCGGTTCGCGCCCTCTACGCGGCCGGCGTCGATGGCCTCGTGGTGCGGCGGAGCTGGGAGACCGCCGCCGCGACCGTCACGCGGGCGTCGGCGGGCGCCACCGAGCTGCTGCCCACGGCACGCACCGGCTCGGCCGAGGACGCCGCGGCCGCATGCCGCCTGGCTGGCATGCGGGTGGCGTGCGCGGTCGCGGACGAGGATGCGGACGAGCTCTCCGCCTCGGACCTGACCGGCGGGCTGTTCCTCCTGATCGGCGGTGAGCGGCGCGGCGTCACGCGATCGTTCCTCGAGCACGCGGACCAGCGGGTCCGGATCGGCTATGGGCGCGAGGGGGCGCCCGAGCTCGGCGCGGCGATCTCGGCGGCCATCATCGGCTTCGAGGCATTGCGCCAGCGGCGCGCGGCGGGTTCCTAGAAGACGCGGCGGCCGGCGAGACGGTCGACGGTCGGCGTCGCCGCGTTCGGCCGGGAGACCCGGCGCCAGACGCGCTCACGGATCGCCAGCCCGGCGATCATGTACAGCGCGGCAAAGATGACCAGCAGGCCGTAGCCGGTGGCGAGCGGGCCGATGTCGCCGCCGATGGCCGTGCCGCCCACCATCGACAGGCTGCCGAGTCCCAGGCCGGCAAGCGCCACGGACCACAATGACTGTCGCATGGCGCCAGCGTACGTCCGCGTCGCGCTGCGCCGGATAGGACCATGCGGTCAGCGGCAACTGACCTTCAGCGGCTCCGGACTACTCAGGGTGCGCCAGTGGAAGGACCTTCCCCAAATGTAGGTTATGTGACCTAACGTGGAGCCTGGTCCGCGTGGACGGCGCGCGAGTGTGCTGCCCCCATCATGCCGGTGGTCGGTGGGAGCCTGAGTCACACCGCTCTGGCAGTGGTGCCGTCATCGGTCAGGTAAGGGCATCCGGGGTGGATTCGGTGAGCGTGGTCGGAGCGCCGTGGACCGCCGGGATCGAGCCGAGGCGCCCGGCCTGGTAGTCCTCGAATGCCTGCATCACCTCGTCGCGGGTGTTCATGACGAACGGTCCGGCCCACGCGATCGGCTCCCGGATGGGACGACCGCCGAGGATCAGCACGTCCAGATTCGGGCTGCGGCTCTCCTGGATGCGCGACGCGGCGACGCGGAGCGCGTTCCCACCTCCCAGCACCACCAGCTGGCCGGTCTGGATGCCGATGCGCTCGCTGCCGACGCTCCCCTCCCCCGCCAGCACGTAGAGGAGCGCGTTGTAGTCCGCGCGCCAGGGGACAGAGAGCTCGGCCTCGGGCGAGAGCGTGGCATGCACGAGGGTCATCGGCGTCCAGGTGACACCCGGGCCGGCATGCCCGGCCAGCTCGCCGGCGATCACGCGGACGAGCGCACCACCGTCCGCCGAGGCCAACAGGCCGACCTCGCGGGCCCGGATGTCCTGGTAGCGCGGCGGGTTCCATTTCTGGGCGCTGGGGAGGTTGACCCACAGCTGGATGCCGTGGAACAGGCCGCCGCTGACGACGAGCGCCTCTGGCGGCTTCTCGATGTGGAGAATGCCCGCCCCGGCGGTCATCCACTGGGTGTCGCCGTTCGTGATCAGTCCCCCACCCCCGTTCGAGTCCGAGTGCTCGAAGGTGCCGTCCATGATGTAGGTGACGGTTTCGAACCCACGGTGCGGGTGCCATGGCGTGCCCTTCGGCTCCCCGGGCGCGTATTCCACCTCCCCCATCTGGTCCATGTGGATGAACGGGTCGAGCGCCCCGAGGTCGACGCCGTGGAAGGCGCGGCGCACCGGGAACCCCTCCCCCTCGAAGCCCCTGGGAGCCCGCGTGACGCTCAGTACGGGCCGTTCGCGGCCGATGGAGGGTCCCATGTCAGGAATCCGGGGCAGGACGCTGATGTCGTCGACGGTGATCGCAGGCATGGGGACAGAATAGCCGATACTAGTTGCAGGAGCAACTATCTATGGGCCACTCCCCAGTAGAACGGTCCGGCATCCGCGACCGATGCGGTCCATCCGAGGGCGGTGAGGCGTTCGGCAAGGTCGGGCACGTCCCACAGGACCTTGACCGCGCGGTGCACCGTCCCATCGAGGAGCGTTCTTCGCACCACCGTCCGCGCCTCATCAATCCAGTCCTCGCGCCACGCGCCGTGCCTGCCCTCGTCGACGAACACTGCGCGCCCGTTCGGCGCCAGCTGGCCCTCCACGACCGCCCAGAACGCATCGAAGCGCTCCGGCGGCACGTGGGATAGGAAGAAGCCGAAGAACAGGACATCATGGCCGTGGGTCGCGGGGAGCGCGAAGGCATCATCCACCACGTACCGGACGCGAGGACGGTTGGTCCGCTCCTGGTTCAGCGCGAGCATCTCCGGAGAGCTGTCGATCGCGGTCAGCTCTTCGGCGGTTTCGGCGAGGAGTCCCGTCCACTGGCCCGTGCCGGCCGCGATCTCGAGGACGCGGCCACGAAGATCGAGGGCGCGGAGCGCGGCGCGGATTCGGTCGGCCTGGGCCGCGAATGGGTCGTGCTCCGGGATCGAGGTTCGGTCGTACTCCTCGGCGCGCGCCCGGTAGTACGCGATCTGCTCGTCCAGCAGCGCCTGGACCGGGTCGCTCATCGGCGCTCCGCGGGAACCCCCAGGGTGATTGCTGCGGCAACCGTGGCGGTCGCCAGGGCGAGTGCCTGGCCCGAGGAGAGCTCGGCGTCGCCGGCGAAGAGGGCGGTCGCCGCGCTCGGGATCGCCGCGAGCAGCACCGGCACGAGCGTCCAGCCCAGCACCAGCACCGTCGGGGCGGTGGCGCCGGGCAGCCGGAGCATGCGGGTGGCGACCGCGGTGAGCACGCCGAGGAAGGCCGAGAGCAGGAGGATCAGCACGACGGCCGGCTGGTCGCGGGCTCCGGACGCCTCCACCAGCCGCACGATCAGCTGGTAGGCCACCGTCACTGCCAGCGAAAGGAGCGCGCCAAGGAAGGCCGACCGGGCACCGATCACGAGGCGGCTCCGTCGCCGAGACGCGCCGCCAGTCCGGCGGCGATCCGGTACGACTTGCCTGCCCCCATGACGAGCACGGCGTCCCCATCGGCGAGGTGGTCGGCCACGTACTGGGTCGTGGTGTCGACGTCGCCGGTCGCCATGGCCGGGATCCCGGATGCTCGCTCGATCGCATCGGCCAGGTCCTCGGCCGAGGTGGCGCGCATCGCCTCCGGCGTGTCGCGGCTGGCGAAGATATCGGCGACGACGACCTCGTTCGCATCGGCGAAGGCGGTCGAGAAGGCATCCATGAGCAGCGCGGTCCGCGAGTACATATGCGGCTCGAAGATGGCCCACAGGCGCCGATCCGGGCCCACTTTCTGTCGGGCGGCGGCCAGGGCGGCGCGGACCTCGGTCGGGTGGTGCCCGTAGTCGTCGTAGATCGTCACCCGCGGAGTATCGACGATCAGCTGCATCCGGCGCCCGGCTCCGGCGAAGGTCCGCAGCCCATCGTCGAGGCGCCGCGGATCCGCGCCGAGCTCATGGGCGACGACGAGTGCCGCCGTGGCGTTGGCGACATTGTGCAGGCCCGCCAGCGAGGTGCGCCAGCGCCGCCCGAGCAGATCGAACGAGCTGCCCGTCCGGTCGAGCACGATCTCCGTGGCCTCCACGTCGCCGCCACGACCGTAAGCGACGAGCCGCCCCTCCCAGCCCTCCAGGCGGCGCGTGAGCTCCGTGGCCCCGGGATCGTCGGCGGCGATGATGAGCAGCCGCCCGCCGAGCGCGTCGTGGCCGGCCATCCCGCGCACGAAACGCTCGAAGGAGCCCATGACCGCGGCGGCATCGGCAAAGTAGTCGGGATGGTCCATCTCGATGTTCGTGACGATCGCCGCGGCAGGGTGGTAGTTGAGAAAGTTGTCGCCGAACTCGTCGGCCTCGACGACGAACGGCGACCCCTCCCCGGCATGGACCGATGCACCCCAGCCCTCGATGAACGCGCCGACCTCCACGGTCGGATCCAGCCCCGCGGTGATCAGCAGGTGGCCGAGCAGGGCGGTCGTCGTCGACTTGCCGTGAGTGCCGGTCACCCCGATGCCGATTCGGCCCGGTGTCGCCATCATCTCGCCGAGCAGCGCCTGCCAGGTCACGACCGGGAGGCCGGCGGCCGTGGCCGCGGCGAGCTCGGGATGGTCGGGAACCGCGCGCAGGGCGGGCGTGATGGCCACGCGGTCGACCCCCGCGAGGTGCGCGGGGTCATGGCGGTCCAGGACGCGGATTCCGTCCGCGGCCAGCGGCGGGGTGTACGGCGAGGTTGGCTCGACGTCGCAGCCGTCCACGAGCGCTCCGGCTCGCTGGAGGAGGAGGGCGGCTCCCGCCGCGCCGGATCCGGCGATGCCGATGACATGGATTCGCTCGCCCGGCGCGACCATCGCTACGCCTCGCGGCTCAGTCGGTCGGCGAGCTCGAGCGCGGCGAGCACCGATGCGCGCTTGTTCCCGTCCCGGTCGTGCGGCCAGGTATGCCGTTCGACCGTGGCCGGCCCGTCGCGGAGCGCGGCGGCCACGTACGTCAGCCCGACCGGTTTGTCCTCGCCCCCGCCATCGGGACCGGCGATGCCCGTGATCGCTACGGCGAGGTGGGCCGCCGGGAAGCGCGCGAGGGCGCCGGTGGTCATCGCCTCCGCGACCTCGGCCGACACCGCGCCGACGCGCTCGATGAGGTCGCCCGGCACGTCGAGGAGCTGCTCCTTGGACAGGTTCGAATAGCTGACGATGCCTCCGAGGAAGTGGTCGCTCGACTTGGGCACCTGGGTGATCACGTGGCCGACCATCCCCCCGGTGCACGATTCTGCCGCCGCCATCTGCCAGGAGCGGCCGGTGAGTGCTCGTCCCAGCCGACGCGCGGCAGCGTCGAGCTCGTCGTCGGTGGGCGGGCGAGCTGGCCTCATTCCCTGGTCGGAAGGGGATCGACGTACAGGCGATCCGGCATGAGCTCACTCATCGGTAGTTCGTGAACTGCAGGGCAACCGGGTAGTCGAGCGCGCGCAGGTCGGCGATCACCGCCTGTAGATCGTCCTTCGACTTCGCCGAGACGCGCACCGCATCTCCCTGGATGACCGGCTTCGTCTTCGGGTAGGCGTCGCGGATCTTCTTCGCCAGCTCCTTGGCCTGCTCGCTGGTCAGGCCGCGCTTCAGCTTGATCTCCTGGCGCACGGTGCCGCCCGCGGCGGGCTCGATCCTGCCCCATTCGAAGATCTTCAGGCTGAGGTTGCGGCGGACCGCCTTTGACTCGAGGAGATCCTTGGCCGCGCCGGCGCGATACTCGTCGTCGGCGGTGAGGACGATCGCCTCCTTGCCGAGCTCGAACGCCACCTTGCTGCCCTTGAAGTCGTAGCGCGTCGCGATCTCGCGTCGCGCCTGGTCGAGCGCGTTCACCAGCTCCTGCTGGTCGAAGTCGCTCACCACGTCGAAGGATGATTCGCCTGCCATGACTCCCCTATCTTCGCTGCTCCGTCGTCAGTTGCTCCGCCGGATCCGCCATTCGACCACCGCGCCGTCGTCGCCCATGGCTCCGAGCCCGATCCCGTTCACGACGAGCCGGATGGCGCCCGCGTTGCCGGCCCGGATCCGAAGCACGTCGTTGCCGGCGAGCTCGATCCCGTCGCCGTCCGACGCGATCGTGCCCGACACGCCGTCGACCGGCACGCCGTCCTCCTCCACCTCGAGGTACGAGTCGCCGCCGTCCAGCCGGATGGCGGCCCGCAGGCCGTCGCCCGGGCCGACGGTCACGCGCGGGACGACCGCGTCGGCCCCCTCGGTGCTGACGCTGAGGTCCCAGGTGCCTGGTCGCAGGCTGATCTCGACGGCGAACGCGCCGGCAGCGTCCGCGGCCACGCCGACGGGGTCCGGCGGGGTCGGGTCGACCGGATCGAGCTCGACCGGCTGCCCTGCGGCATCGGTGACCACGAAGGTCGGCGTCGGCCCTTCGACGAGGGTCGCTGCGAGCGAGACGGCGGCACCCGGGGCGGTCGTGCCGGTCACTGTGATCGGCCCGGCGAGGGTGGCGTCGGCGGCGGGCGCGGTCACGGCGAGCGCCGTGCCAGGAGTCGGCGAGCTGTCCAGCTCACTGGCGACGATGATCGTCCGCTCCTCGACCTCGGAATCCCGATCCGTGACCGGGTCGCGTGCCTGGAGGCGGACGACGTTCGAGCCCGGTCGCAGATCGACCGTGACCTCGAAGGCGCCGGCGTCGTCGGCCCGCACGCTCGGGTTTTCGGTGAGGTTGCTGACGGTCACCGTCGCATTCGGCGCGGTGATGCCCCGGATCGTGATGCTGCGCTCAGGGTGCTGATTGACGTTGCCGGCTGGCTCGGTGATCCGCAGCTCGGGCATGCGAGCGAAGTTCACGAACTCGTAGCCCAGGTAGGCGAAGAATCCGCCCACCAGCAGGGTGAGGATCGCCGCGACCACGGCGCCCGGCGTGACGACGAACGCGCGCCCGCGCCGCCCAGCCAATGGTCGCGGTGGCACCGGCGTCATCGGTCGCTCGGCGCGCAGCTCCGAGGTCTCGAGCCGGTAGAGGTCGATGAGGTACTCGGGGTCGAGCCCGAGATACGCCCCGTAGTTGCGGAGGAAGCCCTTCGTGTAGACCGATCCCGGCAGCTCTCGGTACTCCCCGCGCTCGAGGGCCGACAGGTAGCGCTCGCGGATCTTCGTCTCGCGCTCGACGCGAGGCAGGTCCACGCCCTTCGACTCGCGGGCGGCTCGCAGGACCTCGCCGAGCTTGTGGACCTCGTCGGTCACTCGTCGTCCTCGTCGGGATCGACGTCACCGCCCCAGCCGTCGCTCGTCACGAGCACCTCGCGGAAGCGGCTGCCGTCGGCGGGACCGACGATCCCGCGGTCCTCCATCTGGTCGAGGATGCGTGCGGCACGGGCGTAGCCGATTCGGAGTCGCCGCTGGAGCAGCGAGGCCGATGCCTTGTCCGATCGGCGCACGATGTCGATCGCCTGGGTGAGGAGCGCATCGGCGTCATCGCCCGCGTCCTCCTCGCCCGGCCGGCCGCCGGGCTTGCCGTCCCGCTTCGGCGCGGTGATCTCCGGGCGGTACTGCGGGCCTCCCTGGCTGCGCCAGTGGCGGGCGACCGCGTCGATCTCGGAGTCGGTCACGAGCACGCCCTGGAGCCGCACCGCGCGCGGCGCATCGATCGGCTGGTAGAGCATGTCCCCGCGCCCGAGGAGATCCTCGGCACCGGTGGTGTCGAGGATCGTCCGTGAGTCCACGCCCGAGGTCATGGCGAACGCGATCCGGCTCGGGATGTTCGCCTTGATCAGGCCGGTGATGACCTGGACCGATGGGCGCTGCGTGGCGACCACGAGATGGATGCCGGTGGCCCGCGCGAGCTGCGCGATGCGGGTGATCGTCGCCTCCACCTCGTACGCGGAGACCATCATCAGGTCGGCGAGCTCGTCGATGACGACGACGATGTACGGCATCCGCGGCTGCCCCGGGCGCAGCGCGTCGTTGTAGGCGCCGATGTTCCGCACGCCGCGCGCCGCGAACTCGGCGTATCGGCTCTCCATCGTGCCGACCGTCCACTTCAGCGCGTTCACCGCCCTGTCCGGCTCGACGATGACCTCGCACAACAGGTGCGGGATGCCCTTGTACTGGGCCAGCTCCACCCGCTTCGGGTCGATGAGGATGAGCTTCACCTCGGCCGGCGTCGCGTTCATCAGGAAGCTGTCGATGAGGGCGTTCACGCACACGCTCTTCCCGGAGCCGGTGGCGCCCGCGATCAGCATGTGCGGCATCTTCGAGAGGTCGGCGCTGAACGGCTGGCCCGCCACGTCCTGCCCCAGCGCGAAGGCCAGCTTCGAGCGCTCGCTCATCTCCGCGAAGTTGCGGCTCGCCAGCACCTCCTTTAGGGTGACGAGGTCGAAGGCGGCGTTCGGGATCTCGACGCCCACGTACGGTTCGCCCGGGATCGGCGCCTCGATGCGGATGCTGCGTGCCGAGAGCGCCAGCGCCAGGTTGTCCGCCAACCCTTCGATCCGGCTGAGCTTGATCCCCGGCTCGACGTCCAGCGCGTACTGCGTGACGACCGGCCCCTCCTGGATGCGCGCCACCTTCACGCCGATGCCGAAGTGGGCCAGCGTCTCCCGGATGCGCCGGCCCTTGGCCGACAGGTCCAGCTGCGCCGCCGATGACTCGGGCGCGTCGGCGAGCAGCTCGAGCGGCGGCAGGTCCCATGTGCGCTCGGTGGCCTCCAGCGCGGCATCGGCCGCCTCTCCGGCGGCCGCCTCGGCGAGGTGCGCATCCTCCTCCTGCTCGAGGTCGATGGTCGACGGATGGCCGTCGGCGTCGAGGACCGCGGGAGCGTCGTCCGCACCCACCGGCAGCGCCACCGACCCGACCGGCGGAACGAGCGACGGACGCGGCTTGCCGTTGCCGTTGCTGGCCGGCCGCTCGCGGCGGACGATGAGCGGCGGCTCGTCGTCGAGGTCGTGGCCCCCGCTCAGGCGGTCACGGACGCGGTCGATGAGGCCGGGACGTCCGTCGGCCTCGGTCACCGCATCGGGCCGGGGTGCCTCGCCCGCCTTCGGGCGCCGCATCGAGGCGCGACGCGCTTCCGCGGCTTCGCGATCCATGCGCTCGTCGCGATCTGCGAGGTAGGCGGCGATGAGGTCGCCGATCGTCATGTTGAAGTAGAGCAGCAGCCCGACGACGGCAAGCAGGACGAGGACGACCCAGGCGCCGGCGATTCCCACGGCGCCGCTGAAGAGCGCGCTGACCCCGAGGCCGATCGCGCCGCCGCCCTGTCCGGTGGCGACCGCCTCCGATCCCCCACCGACGGCGAGGTGGAACATCCCGAGCAGGGCGATGGCCACGAGCGCGGCCCCCGTGGCGGCCATCCAGCGCTCGGCCGGCATCGTCTTCATCCACAGCATGACCGCGAACCCGGCGAGGAGCGGGGCGGCGAAGGCGATCCCCCATCCGAGCAGCATGGAGAGCAGATCGTGCCACGGTCGCACGATCGCGCCGGCGTCCGGTGCGAAGAGCGCGATGACGCTGATGATCGCGAGGAAGAGGAGCACGAGCGCCAGGCCCTCGCGGACGAACCGTCCGCTGAGGACGAACGGCGTTCGCTGTCGCCGGCGCCGGGTGGTCCGGCGACGAGGGGTGGATCGTCGTCGAGTCGCCACCGCTCGAATCAGACCTCCATGACGATCGGCAGGATCATCGGCCGGCGCTTCGTGCGCTGGTGGAAGAAGCGGCTGAGCGTATCGCGGATCTTCGTCTTCACATAGCCGGCCTCCGCGGTGTGCTCGTCCTCGTGGCGCTGCTGGAGCGCCTTCATCAGGTGGTTCCGGGCTTCACCCATCAACGGGTCCTCCGGATCGGAGAGGAAGCCACGGCTGACGAGGTCGGGCTGGCCGACCGGCTGGCCCGTCTTCCCGTCGATGGTGAGCGCCACCATCACGACCCCGTCCGAGGCGAGCATCCGGCGGTCCCGCAGCACCACGCCGTCGATGCCGTCGATGGCCGCAATGCCGTCCACCAGCACCGCCCCGGCCGTCACCGAGCCCGCCATTCGCGCCCGCTCGCCGTCGAACTCGACGACCTGCCCGTTCTCCAGGACGAAGATCTTGTCGACGTCCACGCCGGAGCCCTCGGCCAGCAGCCCGTGCTGTACGAGCATGCGGTACTCCCCGTGGACGGGGATGAAGTGGCGGGGCTTCACGAGGCCCAGCATGAGCTTCAGCTCCTCCCGCGAGCCGTGACCCGAGACGTGGCAGTGGACGAGCGGCTCGTAGTGGACCATCGCGCCCTCCTTGAAGAGGTTGTCGATCGTCTTGGCGACGGCCTCCTCGTTCCCGGGGATCGGGCTGGCCGAGACGATGACCGTGTCGCCCGGCTCGATGCTGATGTTGCGGTGGTCCCGATTGCTCATCCGCGTCAGCCCGCTCATCGGCTCACCCTGCGAGCCCGTGGTCATCACCACCAGCTCCTCCTTCGGCAGCCGCTGGAGCTGGTCCTTGCGCACGAGCGTGCCGTCGCGGTCGTCGAGGTAGCCGCGCTCGAGAGCGATGGCGGTGTTCTGCTCCATGCTCCGGCCCAGCGCGACCATCTTGCGGCCGTGCGCCCACGCGGCGTCGATCACCTGCTGGACGCGGCCGATGTTGCTGGCGAAGGTCGCGACGATCACGCGGCCCGGCGCCTCGCCGACCAGCCGATGGAGGCTGTCCCCCACCGTTGCCTCGGACAGCGTGTAGCCGTCCTTCTCCGCCCGCGTCGAGTCGGAGAGGAGGAAGTCGACGCCCCGGTTGCCGATCTCGGCGATGAGCCCGAGGTCGGCGCGCCGGCCGTCCGGTGGGGTGTGGTCGAACTTGAAGTCGCCGGTATGGACGATGATGCCGAGCGGGGTCTCGATCGCGTAGCCGACCCCGTCGGGGATCGAGTGGTTCACCCGGAACGGGGTGATGCGGAACGGGCCGACCGCGAACTCGCGCCCCGGCTCCACGATGTGGAGGGGCGTCGACTCGAGCAGCTTGTGCTCCCGCAGCTTGCCCTGCACCAGCCCTTCGGTGAGCCGGGTCGCGTAGATCGGCGTCCCCGGGATCTTCGGGAGCACGTACGGCAGGCCGCCCGTGTGGTCCTCGTGGCCGTGGGTGAGGATGATGCCGCGCACCCGCTCGCGTCGCTCCGCGAGGTACGTTGCGTCCGGGATCACGAGGTCGATGCCCAGCATCTCCGGCTCGGGGAAGGCGAGGCCGCAGTCGACGACGAGGATCTCGCCGTCGGCCTCGATCACGGTGATGTTCTTGCCGACCTCGCCCACTCCGCCCAGCGGAATGATGCGCAGGGATTCAGGCATTCACTGCTCCTGGAAGAGAGTCATCTGTTCGGTGTCGTCCATCGGCGGCGCAGCGTCGTCGACCCGCGCCACCGCCTCCTCCGCCTGGACCGCCGCCAGTCGCTCGTCCTGTAGCGCCTGGCGTGCCGCCAGCAGCGCCGCCGGAAGGCCACGCACGTCACGGAACAGGGTCTCGCGCAACGAGGCCTGGTGCAGCGCCGCAGCAGGATGGTACATCGGGAAGACGTGCAGGCCGCTGTACGCCCGACGCAGGCTGCCGTGAACGGCGCCGATCCGCGCCCCGGGCAGGTAGCGCTGGAGGGAGTGGCGGCCGAGCGTCACGACGACCGAGGGGTCGAGTGCAGACTCCTGGCGATCGAGGTAGCCGGAGCACGCGGCAATTTCCGCCGGCTCGGGGTCGCGGTTCCCGGGCGGACGGCACTTCACCACGTTGGTGATGTACACGTCGCCGCGCTCCCAGCCGATGGCGTGGAGCAGCTCGTCGAGCAGCTGGCCGGCCGGACCGACGAAGGGGCGCCCGGTGGCGTCCTCCCGGGCCCCCGGCCCCTCCCCCACCAGCAGGACATCGCTCAGGAGGTTGCCCTCGCCGGGAACCGCCAGGGTGCGGCGCGCGGCGAGGGCGCAGCGGGTGCAGTCACGGACCTCGTCCGCGACCTGCGCCAGATCCGCCTCCGAGCCCATGGGCCCGAGGGTAGCGCGCCGCCGCGTCGCCGCGGCGGCGCCATCGGCCTAAGAGTTGTCGTTGCTGCCCGCGCCCGATCGCGCCATGTGTCGCTCCATCGCCGCGCGGCGGCTCAGGTTCACGCGGCCCATGCGGTCGATCTCGGTCACGACGACCATCAGCTCGTCGCCGATGCTGACCACGTCCTCGACTCGGGGCACCCGGTAGTCGGCGAGCTGGCTGATGTGGACCAGCCCCTCCTTGCCGGGCAGGATCTCGACGAAGGCGCCGAAGTTCATGATCCGGGTGACCTTGCCGAGGTACTCCTTGCCGACCTCCACGTCCTTCGTGAGGCCCTCGATCCACTTGATCGCCTTCTGGGCGGCCTCGCCGCTGGTGGCGGCGATCTGGATCGTGCCGTCGTCCTCGACGTTGATCTCGGTGCCGGTCTCCGCGGTGATCTGGCGGATGACCTTGCCGCCGGCGCCGATGACGTCGCGGATCTTGTCGACGGGGATCTTCAGGGTCGTGATCCGCGGCGCGTACGGGCTGAGCTCCTCGCGGCTGGCGCTGATGACCTCGGTCATCTTGCCCAGGATGTGCATCCGGGCGTCGTACGCCTGCTGGAGCGCGTCGCGCATGATCTCGGTCGTGATCCCGGCGACCTTGATGTCCATCTGGAGCGCCGTGACGCCTTCAGCGGTGCCGGTCACCTTGAAGTCCATGTCACCGTACGCGTCTTCCTTGCCGGTGATGTCGGTGAGGACTGCGTAGCGACCGGTCTCCTTGTCGGTGATCAGGCCCATCGCCGCGCCGGCAACCGGCGCCTTGATCGGAACGCCGGCATCCATGAGCGCCAGCGTCGAGCCGCAGGTCGAGGCCATGCTGGTCGAGCCGTTGGAGCTGACGACCTCGCTCACGACGCGGATGACGTACGGGAACTCGGCCTCCGTCGGGAGGACCGGCAGCAGGGCACGCTCGGCGAGCGCGCCGTGGCCGATCTCGCGGCGGCCCGGGCCGCGCATGAACTTCGCCTCGCCGACCGAGTACGGCGGCATGTTGTAGTGGTGCAGGTAGCGCTTCTCCGTCTCGGGGGAGATCGTGTCCATGCGCTGCTTGTTGCTCGACGGGCCGAGGGTGGCGATGCTGAGCGCCTGGGTCTGACCGCGCTGGAAGAGGCCGGAGCCGTGCGTGCGGGGCAGGAACCCGACCTCCACGCTGATCGGCCGGATCGTGGTCGTGTCGCGACCGTCGATCCGGACGTTCTCGCTGAGCACGAGCTCACGCACCGTGGACTTCGTCAGGACGTCCATGAGCGCGGACCCGATGCCGTGGCGGCGCTTGACGTCCTCGAGGCGCTCGCCCTGCTCCGAGCGGCTGTACGACTCGCGGGCGCGGCGGACCTCGTCGGCGATGTCGCGGCGGACCGCGTCGAGCCGCTCCGACAGGCCGGCCGTGAAGTGGTTGAACAGCTCGGCGGCCGCCTCTGCGTCCGGCATGGCCCGGTGGGCGATCGCGTGCTCGCGTCCGAAGACGAAGCGGACGAGGTCGGCCAGCTTCCAGGCGCCCGCGTCCGGGTACAGCTGGTACCCGAGCTCCAGGGTGTCGAAGACCGCGGTCGGCTCCCACTTCACGTCATTCGGCAGGTGACGCAGGACGAACGGCAGGTCGAAGGCGACGTTGTGCGCCACGATCGGCGCCTCGCCGACCCACTGTGTGAAGTTCGTGAGCACCTCCGCGGCGGTCGGCGCGTTGGCGACGTCATCGGTCTTGATGCCGTGCACCTGGTGGCCGACGATCGGGCGTCCCGGGTTCACCAGCGACTCGAAGCGGTCGACGACCTGGCCGTCGCGCACGCGGAGGGCGGCGAGGTCGACGATGTAGCCGTTCTCCGGCTTCATCGACGTCGTCTCCAGGTCGAAGACGACGAACTCGCTGCGTCCCTCGGCGAGGAGCTTGCCGAGCTTGGCCACCGAGTCGGCCTTCGGGCCGAGGAACGGCACCTTCTTGGGGGTGCCGGCTGAGGCCACGAGCTTTTCCTGGAGGTCGATCGACTTCTGGAGCTCGGCGTGGCCGTAGGCGATCGCATCGGCCATGACCGTCTCCGGCAGGATCTTCGCGCCGGCCTCGACCATCATCACCGCCTCGCGGGTGCCGGCGACGACGAGGTCGAGCTCGCTCTCGTCGAGCTCCGTGTTCGTCGGGTTGGTGACGAACTCGCCGTTGATGCGCCCCACCCGCACGGCGCCCACCGGGCCCATGAACGGGATGTGGCTGATGCTGAGCGCCGCAGACGCGCCATTGAGCGCCAGGATGTCGGGATCGTTCTCCATGTCGGTGGAGAGGACGGTGAGGACGACCTGGACGTCGTTGTAGTAGCCCTTCGGGAAGAGCGGGCGGATCGGACGGTCGGTGAGGCGCATGGCCAGGATGGCCGCCTCGGACGGGCGCGACTCGCGCTTGATGAATCCGCCGGGGATCTTGCCCGCGGCGTACATGCGCTCCTCGTAGTCGACGGTGAGCGGGAAGAAGTCCGCGCCCTCGCGCGCTTCCTTGGCGGCGACCGCGGTCGCCAGGACGACGGTGTCGCCGTAGCGAACGATAACCGCGCCGTCTGCCTGCTCCGCGAGCTTGCCGGCTTCCATGCTGAACGGCTTGCCGCCGATCTCAGCCTCGTGCTTGATGGACACTGAATCCTCCAGTGAGTGGTGCGACATCGGCGCTGGCTGCGTGGCGCGCTCGTGTTGCGAGCGCAGGCGTCACCGCGGGGGCGATGTCGGATTGTTGGTCGTGATCAGAAGTGCGAGACCCAGGTCCCGGTTCGGGTCCTGGGTCGATCGCGTGCGTGGTCTAGCGGCGCAGCCCCAGGCTGCTGATGACGGTGCGGTACCGGTCCACGTCGTTCCGGACCAGGTACGCAAGCAACCGCCGGCGCTGCCCGACGAGCTTCAGGAGCCCGCGGCGCGAGTGATTGTCCTTCGGATAGCTTCGCAGGTGCTCCGTCAGCGACTTGATCCGCTCGGTGAGAAGCGCAATCTGCACCTCGGGTGATCCGGT
>DASVEQ010000041.1:0-15560 GCA_036380455.1 Candidatus Limnocylindria bacterium
TCCTCCAGGACCGCGCCCGCCGGCAGGCTCGGATCGACGCGGGTGAGATGCCCGATTTCCTCCCGAATCCGATCGAGAGCCGCGACCCGGGCTGGCGCGTGGCTCCGGCGCCTCCAGACTTCGACGATCGGCGCGTCGAGATCACCGGGCCGGCGGAGCCGAAGATGATGATCAACGCGCTGAACAGCGGCGCATCGGTCTTCATGTGCGACTTCGAGGACGCCCTGTCCCCCACCTGGGAGAACGTGGTGACCGGCCATTGGGCCGTCACCCAGGCCGTCCGTCGCACGCTGACCTTCGAGACCGATGAGAAGGCATACGCGCTCGACGAGCGAATCGCGACCCTGTGCATCCGGCCGCGCGGGTGGCACCTCGACGAGGCGCACGTCCTCGTCGACGGCTCGCCGATCAGCGCCAGCATCTTCGACTTCGGGATCTGGTTCTTCCATAACGCCCGCGAGACGCTCGCCCGCGGCTCGGGGCCGTACCTGTACCTGCCCAAGCTCGAGAACCACCTCGAGGCGGCACTGTGGAACCGCGTCTTCGTCGCCGCCCAGGAGGCGCTGGACATCCCGCACGGCTCCGTCCGCGCCACCGTGCTGATCGAGACGATCCTCGCCGCATTCGAGATGGACGAGATCCTCTTCGAGCTGCGCGAACACGCCGCCGGCCTGAATGCCGGGCGCTGGGACTACATCTTCAGCATCATCAAGAAGTTCCGGTCGAATCCGGACTTCGTGCTCCCCGACCGCGCGGCGGTAACGATGACCGTGCCGTTCATGCGCGCCTACACCGAGCTGCTGGTCCAGACCTGCCACCGGCGGGGTGCGCACGCCATCGGCGGCATGGCGGCCTTCATCCCGTCGCGCCGCGACCCCGAGGTCAACGAGCGCGCCATGGCCGCCGTCCGCGCGGACAAGGAGCGGGAGTCCGGCGACGGGTTCGATGGCACCTGGGTGGCACATCCGGACCTCGTGCCGCTGGCGCGCGAGGTCTTCGACGCAGTCCTCGCATCCCGGCCTCATCAGAAGGATCGCCTGCGTCCCGAGGTGCGGCTCAGTCCTCGCGACCTGGTCGACGTCTCCATCCCCAACGGCGCCGTCACCGAGGCAGGCGTCCGCGCCAACGTGTCGGTTGGGCTCGCCTACCTCGCCTCGTGGCTGTCCGGGAACGGCGCCGCGGCCATCAACAACCTGATGGAGGACGCCGCCACAGCCGAGATCAGCCGATCGCAGCTGTGGCAGTGGCGCGTCCATGCCATCCCGCTGGACGACGGCCAGCCACTCACCTCGGTCCGATATGCCACCATCCGCGACGAGGAGCTCGCAACGCTGCGTGCAGGGATGCCGGATGCCCCTTGGTCCGAGGCAACGCTGCTTCTTGACGAACTCGTCCTGTCCGACGGCTTCGCCGACTTCCTGACGCTGGGCGCGTACCCGCAACTCGGATGAGGCGCGCCGTTCGCCGATGAGCCTCCGCCCGAACCGTCGTCTAACCATCGACGACGCACCCACAGGGAGCGATGACGATGAAGCTGACCGCCACGATGATGCTGACCGTGGATGGCGTGTACCAGGGTCCAGGGGGCCCCGACGAGGACCGCCGGGACGGGTTCGAGCGGGGCGGATGGGTCGCTCCGCACTTCGACGAGGAGACCGGCCACTTCGTGACCACGGTGTTCGAGCGCGCGGATGCGCTGCTGCTCGGGCGCCGCACGTGGGAGATCTTCGAGGGCTATTGGCCGCACCACGACGAGGGGGACCCGGTCTCCCACGGCATCAACGTCCTTCCCAAGTATGTGCCCTCGACCACGCTCACGGAGCCGACCTGGCAGAACACCCACGTCATCATTGGCGACGTCGAGGCGGCCGTGCGCGAGCTCAAGGCGAAGCCGGGGCGCGAGCTCCAGGTTCACGGCAGCGGCGTCCTGCTCCGTTGGCTGCTCGAGCGCGACCTCGTCGACGAGCTCCACCTGCAGCTCTACCCCGTCGTGGTGGGCGACGGGCTGCGGCTCTTCCCGAACCACGGGCAGACGCACAAGCTGACCCTGGTCGAGTCGCGATCGACGCCGTCCGGTGTGACGATCCAGACCTATCGACCGGCCGGGCGCGCGACCTTCGGCATCGCCGGCTGAGGCGCGGCGCCCCGGCGCGGAGCGTCATCAGGCCGCCTGCGATGATGGAGCGGCGCGTTCGACACCAACAGGAGGATCCCGATGCTGACCGACAGCCACGCCTTCTCCGGCTTCTCCACCAACGACATCGAGGCCTCACGCACCTTTTACGCGCAGACGCTGGGCCTCGACGTCGCCGACGAGAGCGGAATGCTCAACCTTCACCTCGGCGGCGGGGCGAACGTCCTCATCTACCCCAAAGATGACCACCAGCCGGCCACGTACACCTGCCTGAACTTTCCGGTGACCGACATCGACGCCACGGTCGATGCGCTCGTGGAGCGCGGCGTCACGTTCCTCCGTTACGACGGGCTGGCGCAGGACCAACGAGGCATCGCGCGCGAGTTCGGTCCGCCGATCGCCTGGTTCACTGATCCTGCCGGCAACATCCTCTCGATCCTGGAGCAGTGAGGGTCGGCGACGGCTTTCGCCCGCTTCCGCCGCCGGATGATCACTCCGGCGCCGCTCCGAGCGGCGGCCCCGAGCGCCGATCCAGCCTGAACGGGAGCTGGACGGCCGTGCCCTCGAGGTAGCGCTCGAAGATCGGCTGCAGGTCGGCATCGCTGGCGCGCATCCAGTGCCGCAGCAGCGCTCGACCTCGCACCAGCCCATGCCGATGGCCCTCGACCCAGTCGCGCATGGCGTCGAAGAAGGGCCCGTCCCCCATTGCCGACCGCACGGCGGCGATGAACTCCGTGCCCTGGTAGAAGACGGCATGGAAGTAGCCGTCGCAGCTCGTCCAGTCACCGCCCGAGGTGGCGCCGGCCTCCCAGGCGAAGACGGACGAGTCCACCGGGCGGGTGGAGCAGGCGTTCTCGCCGATGCCCATCAGGTATCGGGCGCTGAAATCGGCGAACGCCTCGTCGAGCCACGGCTCTCGCTGCTGGTGGTTGCCGAGCTGGCCGTAGAACCACTGATGCGCGACCTCGTGGTAGACCACGTACGGATCGGCGACCTTGTCGCGGGTGAGGTGGATCATGCGCGGGTACTCCATGCTGAACCCGCCGCCGGAGCCGACCTCAGCCAGCACGAGGTCCGGCCACGGATAGTCGCCGAACGTCTCCTCCAGGCCGGTGAGGCCGTCCGCCGCGAGGTCGGCCGTCGAGCCGCCCGAGACGGTCTCGGTATAGACCCGGATCTCGTGATCGTCGACCGTTCGCGTCGTGAGCCGGAAGCGCGGGTTGACGACGAAGCTGAAGTCCCGGACCTCCGTGCTGACGCACGTCCAGGCCCGTCCGGTCGTCACGGGTGCCGCCTCGAGCCCCGGGCAGGCCACGGCGTCCCGCGGCAGGTCGGAGGTCGTGGTGAGGTCGAGGCGGATCGCATCGGCGGTGTAGCTGATCTGGGGATCGCCCAGGCCGTAGATGTCGTGCTCCGGGCCGACGATCGGGAACCACTGCCCGAAGCTGAGCACCCCGTTCTCGCGGCTGAGCCGCGCCGTGAAGGCATCTGGCGGACGTCCGACGTCCAGGCGGAACGGCACGCGCAGGGACGCCTGCCCGCCCGGCGCCAGCGCCACGGGCACGCGGAGGTTGATCCCCGTTGTCCACTCCGCGTCGGCCTCATCCCCCTCCACGGTCACCGCCTCGGTCAGCGTGAGGAACCCGAGCGCCCGCGCCACCACGCCCAGGTTCACGTGGTCGATCGCGAACGCCGACTCGTTCGTGAGGGACAGCTCCAGCACGGCATCGAGGCGACCCGCACCCACGTCGAGCGTGGCGGTGATCGCGTACCGCTGGCCGAGGCGGGCGGTGGTGGCGCCCGCGGTCGGGTCACGGGGAGCGAGGGTGAGCACCGCGGCGCCGACAAGAGCGAGCGCGAGGCTGCGACGCGCGGACATGCGGCCATGTTGCCGGACCACCCGGCGGCTGTCATCCTGCCATGCGAACGCTCATGACCACCCTCTCGCCGCGGGGGACGCGGGGCCGGCTGGCCCTCGCCGCCCTCGCCCTGCTCCTCCTCTTCGCCACCGGCTTCACCGTCGTCCGCGGCAACGTGCTCGGCATCGGCGACCGGTTCGATCGGCTCACAGCGCGCATCGAGAACTTCATCGACCCGCCGCCTGATCGGTCGACCATCCCGACGGTGGTCGTCACGCCGGCGCCGAGCGCCACGGCGGAGCCGACGGTCGCACCCACCGCGCAGCCCTCCGCGTCCCCCAGCCCTTCCCCGACCCCGCTCGCGCGGAACCCGGTGGACCTGGCGGTGGTGGACGACCACGAGGCGGTGTTCACCTCGCAGATCAACGACAAGTACTGCGCCGTCGCCGCGACCCAGATGGTGCTCACCATCCTCGGCCTCGGGAATTCATCCACCGACTTCCAGGCGGAGATCGGCGCGCGCATCGGCGAGTGGGAGTCGCTGTCGGACAGCCTGAACGGTGGATGGGGCCCTGCGGCGGTGGCCCTGGCCCTGACCGCCTACGGTGAGCCGGACTACGAGATCCGTGCCTACGACACGTATGCCGATGCGCTCCGCGATTCGGCCATCGCCATCACCGAGATGGACAAGCCGGTGCTGATGTTCCCGTGGTGGGGCGCGCATACCTGGGTGATGACCGGCTATCGCGCCGACGCCGACCCGACGCTCTTCGATGACGCAGTGATCAGCGGCGCGTACATCCTCGACCCGTGGTTCCCGCGAGTCTCCTCGATCTGGGGCGCCTCCGATCCGCCGGGCAACTTCGAGGAGCTCGGCGAGTTGGAGCGCAACTGGCCGGCTTACCAGGGTCCGCCCGGCTACGAGCAGATCGGCCCGGGCTGGACCCGTCCGGAGGGCGCCTACCCCGACCGCGACGGTCGATTCGTGGTGCTCATCCCCACCACGCCGCGCGACGGCTGAAATCGGCTGGAGGTCGCGGCCGCGCCCGCGCCTGGCCGGTCATTCTCGCCACCGGAGGCCTGTTTCGAGTTGGCGGGCCGATTGGTCTCGGATCCGGCTGCGACCGCGGCGATTTCCCACTGGGGAATGGCCCCGGCTCACCCCCGCAATCCACGCCACTCGCGACGGTAGACCCCCGTAGAGGGAATTGCCGCAGATGGGTCGTCCGCGTTACCGCGGACGTGCCGACGGCCGCAGCCGCACCGCCAATGCCAGCCCCAGCAGCACCGTCTTCGCCGCCTGGCCGATCGTGAAGCCGAGCGGGATGGCAACGATCCCCGATCCGTCCAGGAGCAGGAGGGTGGCCCCCACGGTGATGCCGAAGCCTGCCAGCGACGCGAGCACCTGCAGCACCGTGTGCCGGGTGGCGTAGATCGCCCGGCTCAACAGGTGGGAGAGGCTCTCGAACGGAACGGACAGCGCGAAGGCGGCCAGCGTCGTCGCCACCAGCGTCACGTCGCGCTCGCCGAACGCGCCACCGCCGAGCAGCACCCGGATCGCCAGCTCGCCGAGCACGACGAGTCCGACGGCGGCCCCGACGGTCACGACCGTGATGCTCGCGAGATTGGTCCACAGCAGGCGAAGGAACGCGGTCCGGTCGCCGGTGGCGTGCGCCGTGGACAGGGCCGGGAACACGGCCAGCGCGAACGCGACGCCGACCAGGCTGACCGGCACCGACTGGAAGTTCCGCGCGAAGCTCACCGCGGTCACGGAGCCGGCCGCCAGCCCCGAGGCGACGGCGTTGAAGAAGAGGAAGGTCGTCGGCTCCACCGGATGACTGACCATCTTCGGCAGCATGAGGCGCACAAACTCGCGCACCGGCGGCGTGCGACCCTCCCAGCCGAAGCCGATGCGGAACGCGCTGCCGCGCAGGCCGACGAACCGGCTGCCGAGGTGGATGGTGGCGCCGACCACCGCCCCGATGGCCGGTCCGTAGATCCCGAGCGCGTCGCTGAAGGCCACCGTGCCCACCACGATCCCGCCGTTGTAGAGGAGCGGCGCGATGCCGTACCAGAAGAACCGCTGCTCCGCGAGGAGAACCTGGCCGAGCGTCAGGGAGGCCGCGAACAGGATCGGCGTCACGAGCATCAAGCGGAACAGCGCGACATACAGGTCGCGCTGGGCTCCCTCGAATCCCGGCGCGATCAGCCCGGTCGTGGCCTCGGCGAACACGAACATCACGACCGCTGCAACCCCCATGATGGCGACCGCGGCGGTGAGGATGCTGCGCGCAAACCGGTCGCCGGCCGACGGTTCGGCGCCGGAGCGCAGCCGGAGGAAGATCGGAATGAACGGGGCCGCCAGCCCCGCCTCGACGAGGACGTCCAGCAGGAGCTCGGGGAGCACGAATGCCGAGTTGTAGGCGTCCAGCTCCGGCCCCGCGCCGAAGGTTCGCGCGAAGATCCGGTCTCGAACCAGCCCGAGCACGTAGCTCGCGAAGATGAGGACCGACAGCACCGCCGCCCCGCGTGGAAGGAAGCGGGACGAGCGCTCGACAGCGGCGAGGGCGAGCCCTCTCATGCGGTCCGATCCGGCATCGCGCAAAGCCTAGCCGGTCAGCTCAGGTCGCCTGGTCCCCTCCCAGCCGGCGAAGCCGACCGGCGACCTCGGCGAGCACGGTCTTCCGGACCTCGGGGAACTCGTCCATCAGCGCGTTGAACTCGCGGTGGCCCACCACGAGAAGGCGGGTGATCCCGTCGGCGCGCACCGTCGCTGTGCGCGGCCGGCCGTCGAGGAGCGCGATCTCCCCGAAGAAGTCGCCGGGGTGGAGCTGGGCGATCGGACGTCGCTTGTCCAGGACGCTCAGGTGCCCGTCCAGCACGATGAAGAACTCGTGGCCGATGCGGCCCTGCTCCGCCAGGACCTCGTCGAGCCCCACCTCGATCTCGTCCGCCAGCTGGCCCAGCCGTTCCAGCTGCCGCTGGCTCATCCGGGCGAACAGGGGCACCTTCCGCAGGTGGTCGAGCTTCTCGTCGCGTGCCATGAGCGCAGTCTACGTCGGCGGGCAATGGCTCGGCCGGCGTTCGTGCCCGCGATCGACCGGTCACCATCGGCCCAGTTCGATTGACCGCGCCCACCGATTCCGTGGTACGCTCTCCGCACCAACGTCCCACGACGGGACTCGAATTACCGCGCGGCACCACGAACGCTCCTCTCACGGTCTTACGGCGAGATGGCTCGCTGAGGCCGCACGAGAAGGAGTGTTTCTCTTTTGTATACCTTCACAGACAAGACGCTGACCTGCGTCGACTGCGGGACCGAATTCTCGTTCACCGCGAGCGATCAGCAGTTCTACGCCGATCGGCAGTTCAGCGAGCCGCGCCGATGCCCGGCCTGCCGCGCCGCAAAGAAGGCGGCCCGCGGCGAGAGCTCGGGTGGCGGCTACGGTGGTGGTGGCTACGGTGCCGGGGGCGGCGGCTACAGCGATCGCCCGCGCGAGATGTTCAGTGCCACCTGCGACAGCTGCGGCAAGGAGGCCCGTGTCCCCTTCCGCCCGACCGGCAGCAAGCCCGTCTACTGCAGCGACTGCTTCCGCCGCTAGGCGCAACGCACTTCGGACCGTGACGACCCGGTGGCTTCGGCCGCCGGGTCGTTCGCTATTCGGAGGCCCGGTAGACGAGCCCGACCCCGCCGGGGTCGACGAGCGTCAGCAGCTCACCTTCGATGCTCGGGACGAACCCATCGCCGATGACCGAGACCACGTGCGAGTCCTGGTCGGCCAGCTCGGCCGAACAGGCCACGTCCCCCATCGCGAAGGTTGTGGCCATCAGCTGCTCCCCGGCCTCGACCCATCGTCCGTCGAACGGCCGGCACCCGGTGCTGCCGGAGAACGAGCCGTCGGACCGAAGCTCGAGCGTGGCCGGCTCGCCCATCGGCGCGGATGCGACGTCGCCGACGAACAGGGTGTCGAGGATCCAGGTAGTGTCCACCAGCGCGGCGGTCGGCGGCTCTGGCAGGGCGTCGAAGCGCAGCTCGATCCCCGCGCCCTCGAGCACCAGCTGACCGCCGTCCAGCCGGATGGCGGTCACCGCGCCGAGCGCCTGGGTGTAGGCGACCTCGGCGGCCATCACCTCGTCGGGCATGCATGCCATGGCAGTCCAGGCCAGGTCGGTGATCCGGATGCCACCCCCGGTCGGCTCGATCTTCCCCCCGTAGCCGTTGCAGGCGGCGGTGCCACCGATGGTCGACCCTTCGACGCTCAGGGTGATCGGGTGATCGTCGACGATCGGGATCGGGCCGGCATCGGTTGCGCCCGAGGTCAGCTGCCACGAGCCCTCCGGATCACCGGTGCCCCCGCTCGACGGGCTGACGGCAGGAGTGCCGCAGCTCGAGAGGATGACGGACAGCAGGAGCAGAGATCGACTCATGGGCCCTCGACGCCGGTCGGTCCGAATCGGTTGCCTCAGCGTCTTCGGGCCTGGAACTGGCCGCCGCCCGCCGTGGGCGCTCGACCTCGACTGAGAACCCCCATCGGCGCCCCCCGCACCTCCAAGCCCTCGTACGGGGTGAAGTCGCTGGTGTGGTGCATCGTCTCCTGCGTCACGACCCGGCGCGCCCCGGGGTCCCAGATCACGATGTCGGCGTCGCGGCCAACCTCCAGCGCGCCCTTCGCGGGCAGGCCGAACAGCCGGGCCGGCGTCGCGGCAAGCACCTCGACGAGCCGCTCGACGCCGATGCGGCCCTCCGCGACCCCGACCGAGTACGCAACGCTCAGGAGCGTCTCGATGCCCGGCGCCCCATTGCTGATCTCCGGGAACGGGGGCGCCGGCAGCCGCTTCTCGGTATCCAGCCGATCCGGCACGTGATCACTGGCGATGACGTCGAGGATGCCCTCACGCAGGCCCGCCCACAGCGCATCGACATCCGTCTGGCTTCGCAGCGGCGGCGAGATGACCCGCTTCATCACCTCGGCATCGTCGGGATCGGCGTAGAGGGCATCGGTGAACGTCAGGTAGTGCGGGCAGGTCTCGGCGTACACCGGCTCACCGCGTCCCTTCGCCTCCGCCACCGCCTCCAGGGCCGCCTCGCAGGACAGGTGCACGATGTACAGCGGCGTCCCTTCGCGTCGCGCCAGCTCGATCGCGCGGCGAGTGGCCGCCGCCTCCGCGTCTGGAGGCCGAGTGGATGCGTGATGACGCGGGCCGGTATCGCCGCGTCGCAGCGCATCGGCCACGAGCGGATCGATGATGGCGGGATCCTCGCAGTGGAGCTGGAGCATGCCGCCGTGGTCCGCCGCGATCCGCAGCAGGCGCGGGAGGAGCTCGTCGGCGATCGCAAAGTCGTAGACCATGAAGGCCTTGAACGTTGGCACGCCGCGCGCGATGAGCTCGGGAAGCTCGTCCAGCGCGCGGCGCTGCTGCCCCGTGACGACCGCGCACAGCCCGTAGTCGATCGGCGCGCGCCCGTCCGTTCGGGACACGAACTCGTCAAGCCCTGCCAGGAGGGATCGCGCCCCACGGGAACTGATTCCGGTGCCCGGGTTGTTGAAGGTCAGAACGGTCGTGGTGCCCCCGCGCGCCGCCGCCTCGAGATCCCGCCCGAATCGGTCGGGGTGCCGGCGGTCCGGCAGCCGCACGTGCGTATGCACGTCGACGACACCCGGCAGGACGAGCATGCCGGTGGCGTCCAGGACCTCGACGCCCTCCCGCAGCACATCGGACCCGATCGCCTCGATCCGACCCGCACGGATCGCGAGGTCCGCACGCTCGGCTCCGGCAGGCCCGACGATCGTGCCACCGGCGACGACGAGCTCGGTCACGCCCCCTCGCTGATCTCGATCTCCTGGGCCCCTTCCCACAGCACGCGGCGCCCCATCTCGGCCAGCTGCTCCCGGCCGGAGGTCAGCGTCGCGAAGTGGTTGCCGGCGAGCGGGCCGACCCGCGAGCTGAAGCTGCAGGCGCCGTACGGGAAGAGGATCTCGCACTCGCTGATCTCGCCGGTGTAGATGAGCAGCTGGCCCGGCGCCGGATGCGAGCTGTGGTTCTCGTACCCGACATCGGGGCGCTGCTCGCCGAACGGGATCCAGGTCGACTCCCCGCTCCACTTGCAGTGGATGAGGCGCGAGCGGATCGGCAGCCATGGTTCGAGCGCCGCGCGAGTCAGGGGCGCCGCGTCCTCCCACTCGGCGGTGAACGCGAGGTCGCCGACGCGAATCGTCAGGTCAGGCATGGGCGGCAGGATACGCGCGCGTCAGCGCGGCGTCGACGCATCCGGGCGGAACGGTGGCCCGTGGCCCGGCACGATGACGTCGGCCAGGTCGAGCACCCGGGCGCGCGAGGCGTGCAGCACCGCCACGTCGGGCGCGTAGGGGTCCTCGGCCGGCCCGTTGGCGTGCCACCACAGGTGCGTGAACACGACGATCCCATCGGCCGTTCCGACCGCCGTCGAGATGTCCTCCGCGGAGTGGCCCGGCGTGCGCAACAGCGCCACGGACGGCGCCAGGACCCGCCCCTCGGCGTCGACGTCGTCCCAGCGGCCGGCGAAGTCGTAGATCGCCCAGTGGTCGTGGACCCGCGCAGCGGGGAACAGGGCGGTATTGAGCGCATGATCCGGATGGTGGTGTGACAGCACCACGTCCGTGACGGCGTCGGCGGACACGCCGAGCGCGCGAAGCGGGTCGAGGATCGCGGCCTGGGACGGCGCCAGTCCTGGGTCGATGACGATCCGCACCTCGTCGTCGCGTACGAGGCTGCAGGTGCTCGAGCACCGCGGCCCGGGCGAACCCGTGACGAGGACGTCGTACCGGGCGGTGCGCGCCATCGGTGCATCGGTCATCATGCGCGAGCATAGCGGAGGGCCCCATGGCAGGCGCACGCCCCACGATCAGCACCCACGTCCTCGACCTCGCCAGCGGCGACCCCGCGCCGGGCGTCGGCGTCGCCCTCTTTCGGCTCACCGACGACGGCCGTCCCGAGCTTGTCTCCGAGCAGGAGACCGATGGGGACGGCCGGATCAGCGACCTCCTCGAAGGCGCGAACCTGGCCGAGGGCGACTACCAGCTCGCGTTCGACGTGGGCGGCTATGCCAACGATCCCGACGCCTTCTTCCAGAGCGCCGCGTACGCCCTGCGGGTGACCGACGCCGGACGGTCCTACCACGTGCCGCTGCTGCTCAGCCCGTACGGGATGAGCGCGTACCGCGGCAGTTGAGGATCGCGCGCGGTGGCCCTTGACGTCCGCGACTTCGAGCCGCGCGATCGAGACTGGGCACGGCGCCTCATCGGCGACCACCAGGGCGGCGACCACCGGGTCGCGCGCCTCGGTGAGCTGCTCGATCCCCTCGCGCAGGAAGGGATCGTGGCCGAGCTCGACGGCCGGCCGGTGGGCCTGCTGACCGTCCACGAGAGCGATCGAGGGCTCGAGGTGGTCTCCCTGCACAGCGAGGCGCCCGGGCTCGGCGCCGGCACCCGGCTGCTCGAGACGGCGCTTCGTGTGGCGGCGGCATCGGCCGCCCCGCGCCTCTGGCTGGTCACGACGAACGACAACGTCGATGCGGTCCGCTGGTATCTCCGCCGCGGCATGCGCGTGGCCGCCGTGCACGCCGGTGCCGTCGGCCGCGACCGCGTCGCGCTGAAGCCGCACCTTCCAGAGCGGAACCCGGAGAACGGGATCCCGGTCCGCGACCTCGTCGAGCTCGAGATCCCCATCGACGACCGCGATGCGCTCCCCTTCGAACCATTCCCGCAGATCGCCGACCTCGACCTCCTGCCGCCGGAGCCCGCGGCGTTCCTGCTCGGACCGCTCTTCGAGCGTGCCCCGCGCTTCCTGGCGCGGCTCGTCGGCGAGCGACCGTTCGGCGACGACCCGACCCTGATCGCACGAGCGCACGAACTGGCGCGCACGATACCCGAGGACGAGCAGATCGAGCTGCTCGACGCTCATCCCCGCATCGGCGCCGATCCGTCCACCGTCAGCGCGCTCTCGCACACCGAGCAGGGGTACGACGGTGATCCGCCGCCGGCCGAACCATGGATCGCCGAGGAGCTCGAGGCGCTCAACGACGCCTACGAGCGCATCTTCGGGTTCCGCTTCGTGGTCTTCGTCGCGGGCCGGCCCCGATCGGCGATCGTGCCCATCCTCGAGGCGTCGCTCCGCGACGAGCGGATCTCCGAGCTGCGGCGTGGCATGGACGACGTCGTCTACATCGCGGCCGATCGGCTGACGACACTGCGCGCCTGAGGGGCGTTCGTCGCGCGCCGATCGATGGATCGTCGCACGCGGGATCTACGGACCCTCGAGCGCCGACTACCATCGGCGCCATGCGTCACGAGATCCGCTACGGGAAGGCCGACGTCAGGGTCTACCGCACCTACGCTGAGCCCCTGAATGGGATCACGCCGATTCCCGAGTCGCCCTTCGCCGGCCGCGACAACACGCTCGCCGCCGCCGAGATCGAGGTCGTGGTGCACGGCACGGAGTTCCTGGACGCGTATACGAAGGGCGACAACCGCCGGGTCGTGGCCACCGACACGATGAAGAACTTCATCCATGCCGTCTCCCTCACGGCACGCGCACGGACGCTGGAGGAGTGGCTCCTGGAGGTCGGAACGGCCTTCCTCGACACGTACCCGCACATGGAGCGCCTCACGATGCACGGGCGCGAGCTCCCATTCCCCGCCGCGATCGTGCCAGGCGACGACGGGTTCGAGGCCTCCGATCGGCTCTTCAGCCGCGAGCGCTGCGACGCCGGCGTCGCCCGCCTGGAGCTGGCGCGCGACGAGGGCGGCACCGTCCGGATCACCGATCACGAGTCCGGGCGACGCGACCTCCAGCTCATCAAGATCACCGGCTCGGCGTTCGCCGACTTCGCGCGCGACGAGCACACCACGCTCCCCGAGCGGCCCAACCGACCGCTCTACATCTGGCTCACCATTGGCTGGCGCTACGCCGATGCCTCCCACGCCGTCCTCGCCGATCCGGCGCGGTACGTCGCCGCGGAGCAGGTCGCCGACCTTGCAAACGCCGTCTTCCACAAGTTCGTCAGCCTGTC
Source organism: Candidatus Limnocylindria bacterium (assembly GCA_036380455.1). Lineage (GTDB taxonomy): Bacteria > Chloroflexota > Limnocylindria > QHBO01 > QHBO01 > JACDBZ01. Next base: position 13,043 of record DASVEQ010000041.1, read on the forward strand.
GATCCAGCACCTCGTCAACGAGATCGGCGCCCGGATGCTCGACCGATGGCCGCAGCTGGCGGAGGTCAGCTTCGACGCGCAGAACAGGCTCTGGGACGTCGGGAGCGAGTCGACGGACGACCCGCGGATCAAGACGTACGCGGATCCCCGGCCGCCGTACGGGCACATCGGCCTCGTTCTTCGCCGCGGTTGACATCGGAGGCGAGCGAATCGAACTCTCCGCAAACGCGGCCTGCATCACGCCGCATTCTTGCCAGATACCGATTTACGGCGACCTTGGGCGAGGCAGCCGCCCGGCGAGAGCATCGGCATTCGCCGGGTGCCAATCACGACGGCACCAGACGGACAGATGGCTCGTTTGGGGTCCGCGGGCAGCGGATCCCCACAGGCGGGCTTGCCGAAGGCGAGCTGGATTGGAATCTGGCAACGTCGCGCAATCTGGCAACGTCGCGCAATCTGGCAACCTCGCGCGATCTGGCAACCTCGACCAACACCTCAGCGGGCCCCTACCATGACGGGGTGGTCGATCGCGGGGCAGCGGTTCATGACCACCAGCAGCCCCGCGTGAGCCGCCAGCTCCGCCGCCTCCTGGTTCCAGACGCCGAGCTGCATCCAGATCGCCTTCGCGCCGATCTCGATCGCCTCCTCGACGTGCGGCAGCACCGCGTCGGGCCGGCGGAAGATGTCGACCACCTCGATCGTTGCGCGCACATCGGCAGGCACCGAGCGCAGGTCCGGGTAGGCGAGCTTGCCGTGGACGAGCTCCTCGTTCGGGTTGATCGGGACCACGCCATACCCCTGGCTCAGCAGGTAGCGCGATACGCCGTGCGAGGCGCGGCTCGGATCGGACGAGCTCCCCACCACGGCCCAGACGCGGTAGGAGCGGAGGATGCGCTCGGCGACCTTCGGGTCGCTCCACGGATCGGCGACGAGCTCCATCGTCAGCGCGTGCGCGCCAGCTCCTGGAGCGCCGCCTTGATGCGGGCGTCCAGCTCCCCGGGGGTCCCGGCCACGGCAGCGGCGGCGCGGCGCGCCTCCGAGACCGAGTAGCCGAGCGACTCGAGGGCGGCCACGACATCGGAGTCGGTGCTGCTCGTACCGCCGGCGGCGATGCCCGCCGCATGGACCTTCTCCTTGAGCTCGAGGATGATCCGCTGCGCCGTCTTGCGGCCCACGCCCGACACCGAGGTGTAGACGTCGACATCGTCGGTCACGATCGCCAGCTGGAGGCGAGTGACCGGGTGCGCCGCGGTGATGGCCAGCGCGAGGCGAGGCCCGACCTGTGAGACCGTCATGAGCAGCTCGAAGAAGGTGAGCTCCTCGGTCGTCGCGAAGCCGAACAGTGCCTGCTGGTCCTCCCGGACGAGGTGGTGCGTGAAGACCGATGCCTCGCTCCCCTGTCGGAGCTTCGCCAGCAGGGCGGGCCCCGCCACGATTCGGTAGCCGATGCCGCCGACCTCCACGAGCGCGTGGTCCTGGCCGACGCGCGTGACCGTGCCGCGCACCGAGCCGATCACCCGGTCACCACCCGAGGCTCGGCGGCCGCACGGTAGGCGCAGCCGATCGCGATCGCCAGCGCATCGGTCGCGTCGTCCGGGACCCCGGCCAGGCTGACGCCAAGGAGGCGCTCCACCATCGTCGCGACCTGTTGCTTGTCGGCCGCACCGTTGCCGCAGATCGCCTGCTTCACCTCGTTCGGCGTCGGCTCGTCGATCGGCACGTCCGCCTCGGCCGCGGCGAGCAGCGCAATCCCTCGCGCCTGGCCGACCGCCATGGCGGTCTGGACATTGCGCTGGAAGAACAGGCGCTCGATGCCGATCCGTGCGGGCCGGTGTTCGGCGATCAGCTCGCGCAGCGCCCCGTGCAGCTGGCGGAGCCGCGGCCCATCGTCATCGTTCGACGGAGTTCGAATGCAGCCGGCGTCGATCATTCGCACCGTCGATCCCTCCAGCTCGACCACGCCGTAGCCGCAGATGGCCGTGCCGGGGTCGATGCCGAGCGTGATCACGGCAGCCATGGTAGCGGGCGCGATGGCGCTGCATCGGCGAACGAAGTTTCTCGTTCGAAAGGGTTGACATTGTCCGGGATACGTCGTACATTGCCATTAGTTCGAAGTTTGTCGGACTCATGCATCGAAGTCGGATGAAAGGACGGCGCCTGATGATCATGCCGAGCCCCCGTCTGGTCGACGGGCTCGACCGGTCTCGGCGGGACCGCCCGGGCCCACGCCCGGAAGCGACCCAGGCCCGAGCTGCCGGTCCGAGTCCGATCCGCGTCCGCGTCGGCCACGCGCTGATCGCGGCCGGGAGTACGCTGAGTGGCGAGCGGGTCGAGCTTCCCGCTCGCCCCCCGGCCCTTCCCAAGGCGGCCTGACCGCCGCTCCACGAGGAGGTTCCTCCCATGGCGCGCACCCGCCGACCCGGCGCTCCGCCGGCCATCTCCATCGAGACCGCCGCCGCCTACGAGCTGCTGCACTCGATCGTGGTCGCCCTCGACGACGAGGACGCGGACACCTACG
>DASVEQ010000042.1:0-4207 GCA_036380455.1 Candidatus Limnocylindria bacterium
CAGCCGCCGGAGCGCCACCAGCGCGCGCTCGAACACGATGGTGCCGATGACCGTGGCCTCGACCGCGGCCATCGGCTCCGCCAGCTCCGCGACATAGGCGAGCTCGGCGTCGGCCAGGGCGTCGGCGTGCCGCGCGTAGCGCTCGAATACCTCCGGGCCGACCTTCCAGCCGAGCTGGCGCAGGGCCAGCAGGGCGGCGGCGAGGTCGTCGCGCGCCGGGTTGCCCTCCCCCAGATCCCAGCCCAGGGTCGTCAGCCAGGCATCCGTCTCGGCGCGGGAGACCGGCAGCTCGTCGACGTCCGCCGCTGGGTCGCGCCGCAGGGCGATGTGCGCGGCCGCGAGCGTCTCGTGCAGCGGCGCTTCCCGCCGGTCCAGCGCGCCGAGCACGCGGCGGACCCCGTCCAGGCTCAGTCCTCCGACCTCGACGAGCACCCGGATGAGGTGGAGGCGCCGGAGGTGGCCCTCGTCGTAGGCGGCCTGGTTCGGCGCCGTGCGACGTCCGGCCGGGAGGAGGGCCTCGCGCAGATAGAACTTGATGGTCGGCAGGGGGACGCCGCTTTCACGGCTGAGGTCTGAGATCCGCATCGGTCTTGACGATCCTAATGGAGAGTGTCACTATCCGCCATAGATAGACAGACTATCCATATGGAGCGACACCCGATGGCCCACGAATCCCGGCGGCTGGCCGGCATCATCCTCACCCTCGTCCCGGCGGTGGCCCTCGGCGGCGCCAGCCTGCTGTCGATGATCGTCGGGCAGGCGCCGGGCTATCTCGACAACCCGGTGCGGCAGGACCTGTGGCGGGCCGGGCATGCGCATGCGGGCATCATGCTCATCCTGTCGCTCGTGCTGCTGCGCTACGTTGACGAGACCCCGCTCCGCGGCGGGTGGCTGTGGCTCGCCCGCCACGGCGCGCCGATCGCGGCCATCCTCATGCCGCTCGGCTTCTTCCTCTCGGTGCTCAGCCCCGAGGCGTTGGCGCCGAATCCGCTCATCGGGCTTGTCGGGGTGGGTGGGCTGTTCCTGGTCGGCGCCGTGCTGACGACCGGGATCGGTTTGCTTCGGGCAGCTCCGTCGTGAGGCTGTCCGTGGCGCGGGTCGTCGCCGGGCGCAGATGACAACCGCGCGATCCGCGTCGGAGCCGATGCCGACCGCCGCCTTGCGGCTCTGAGCCGGCATCGGGCGGTCCGGCGACTGATCACCCGTGGTGCTGCCGCCCTGACCTGCGGCCGGCGACGAGTGGCGTCGACCGGCGACGAGTGGCGTCGACCAGCGACGAGTGGTGTCGACCAGCGACGAGTGGTGTGGATCGGCATCGACGGGCCGCCGCGCTGCCGCCGGTCACGCGGACCGCGGGCTGGTCGTCGTCAGCGGCCGGCGAGGGAGTCGAGCTGGTCCGCGTGCTCCTCGAGGTGGTCGGCGATGAACGACTCGATGATCCGCTCGACGGTCATCTCGCCCCGGGTCGGGTGGATGCCTCGGAGGCGCCAGGTCGCATCGTCCCAGCCGCGGACCGCGTCGGTCAGCTCGGACAGGGAGGTCCGCACCCGGTCGAGGAGCGCCCGCGGGTCGGTGTGGCGGTCGCGCTCGATCGCCTCGATGCGGCCGGCATCGGTCTTCACCCGGCCGAACGGCACCGGCGCGTGCGTCGGCTGGGCGATCACTCGCTGGGCCTGTGCCAGCCAGTAGGCCGGGAACTCCGCGAGGTGCGCCCAGACCTGTCCCGCCTCCCAACGCTCATCGGCTCCAGGATCCGGGTCGGACCGTCCCTCCGGCAGCGGCGCGGCGGCGTGCTCCGCGAGCCGGCGCTCGACATCGGACAGGCGGGCGACGAGGGCGTCGACCGAGGCGCTCACGACGGGCGCTCCACGACCGGGGCGGTCAGCTCGCCGAGCCGCTCGATCGCCAGTGTCACCGTGTCGCCGGGCTCCAGATAGCGCCCGAGCTTCTCGTCCCTGATCTCGAGCAGGCAGCCGGTGCCGACCGTGCCCGAGCCGATGAGGTCGCCGGGGCGCAGCCGAGCGTCGGCGCTGGCGCGCGACAGCATCTCGCCGAAGCTGAAGTGCGCGCTCGCCCACGTGCCGCGCGAGAGTTCCTGTCCGTTCACGCTCGCGGTCATTGCAAGATCGTAACCCTTGTCCTCGCGGGCATCGGCCAGCTCGTCCGGCGTCACGAGCCATGGACCGATCGAGCTCGCGAAGTCCTTGCCCTTGGCGGGGCCGAGCCGGACGGTGGTCTCCTCGCGCTGGAGGTCCCGGGCCGACCAGTCGTTGAGGATCATGTAGCCGCCGATCGCCTGCTCGCCATGGGTGGCATCCAGGTCGCGGACCGGCGTGTCGACGAGCGCGGCGACCTCCAGCTCGTAGTCGAGCTCGCTGCTGCCGCGAGGCGCCCAGATCGGGTCGCCGGGCCCGCGGATCTCGCTCACGTTGCTGAAGTAGAAGATCGGGAGGCGGTACCAGGCCTCAGGGATCTCCATGTTCCGCCGCTTCCACATCGTGCCGACGTGCCGCTCGAAGGCGTAGAAGTCGCGGAAGGTCGGCGGCTGGAGGATCGGCGGTCCGAATGCCAGGGCCGACGCGTCAATCTGCTCCTCGAGGGCCGCCTCGAGCAGGTCGGCCAGCGCGTCCACCCGCAGGCCGTTCGCCAGGTGCGCATCCAGGGTCGTCACCGGCTGACGGAACAGCGCGCTGTTATGCCTGCGCGACGGGTCGCCGGCGACGAGGGCGCGACGGGCCTCCTCGAGGTCCGTCCAACGCTGGCCGTCGGGATCGAGCGCCGCGACCAGGCGCCACGGCGTACCGGCGGGAGCGGCGCGCTCCCGGACATGGGCGAGCTTCATGGGCGAGGTCAGTCTAGACTCGCGCACGATGCCGCCGCTCCCGCCGACGCCGCTCGTGGCCTCCGATCACCACCTCGCCCACAGCGGGCTCGTCGAGCTCGTCCACGGGCGGGAGATGCCCTGCTTCGAGTCACCAGAGCGCGCAACGGTCATCCGCCGAGCGCTGCTCGCGAGCGGCGACTACGAGCTCGCCGCGCCCGACTCCCACGGTCCCGACCCGATCGCCGCGGTCCACGAGGTCGAGCTCATCGATCTCGTCGAGCACGCCTGGACCGATGCCATCGCCGCCGGACGCGACCCGGCCCGCGCGCTGCTGCCGGACACGTTCCTGCTGCGCGAGTACGCCGGCCGGATGCCGCTTCGCGAGCTCCCCGCGGGACGCCACGAGCGGCTGGGAGCCTACTGCTTCGACACCGCCACCCCGATCGTGGCCGGCACGGCCGAGGCGGCGCGGGCCGCGGTGGACATCGCCCTCACCGCGCTCGACCGGGTGCTGGCCGGCGCACCGCTTGCCTACGGCCTGTGCCGCCCGCCGGGCCATCATGCCGGGAGGAACCTCATCGGCGGCTACTGCTTCTTCAACAACGCCGCGGTCGTGGCGGAGTCGGTGCTGGCACGCGGCGCGGAGCGGGTCGCCATCCTCGACGTCGACTTCCATCACGGCAACGGCACTCAGCAGATCTTCTGGGAGCGGGGCGACGTGCTGTACGTCAGCCTCCACGGCGACCCGCGCGGCATCTACCCGTACTACAGCGGCTACGCCACCGAGCGCGGCGCCGCCGACGGGCTCGGAACCACCCTCAACCTGCCGCTGGCGCCGGGCGCCGATGGCGACGCCTACCTCGCGGCCCTCGCCGAGGGGCTCGACGCCATCCGCGACTTCGACGCCGATGCGCCTCTCGTCCTCTCCCTCGGCTTCGACACATACCACGCCGACCCGATCTGCAACCTCTCGCTCCAGACTCCGGACTATGCCCGCATCGGCTCAGCGGTCGGGGCGCTCGACATGCCGGTCGTCGCCCTTCAGGAGGGTGGGTACGCTGTCGACGCCCTAGGGGCGAACGCCGTCGCGTTCCTCGGCGGCATCCGGGCGCGCCTCGGAAGCTGAGGCATACCCGCGGGCCGCCGGAGGGAAATGACACCGATGCCTCCACCTCAGCGTCTCTCGGACATGCGCACGCTCGCGTTCGCCGTGATCCTGCTCACAGCGTGCTCGACCACCGACCCCACCCCGTCCGGCGAAGTGGCAGGGGTCCCGGTGCCGGGCCGCGTCAGCTGCGGCCCCGTCGCTCCGAGCTTCCCGTTGGCGGTGCTGGATCAGGACGGTGAGGTCCATCCGGGCAATGACGACCCGGCTGCGATCCT
>DASVEQ010000043.1:0-4247 GCA_036380455.1 Candidatus Limnocylindria bacterium
ATCCTGACGGAACCGAAGCGCCGGCTCCCCAGCGACGCAGCTCGGCCTCGAGGTCGAGCGGCATGACGGTCGCCTCCTCCTCGAAGCGGCCCCACGCCTCGCGTGGCACCGCCCACATGACCTCGAACTCGTTGCCGTCGGGGTCGCGCCCGTAGAGCGACTTGCTGACGCCGTGGTCCGATGCGCCGGTCAGCGCGCCGAGCCCGCGCAGGCGCTCGGCCATCTCGGCCAGACCCTCGATGGTGTCGATCTGCCAGGCGAGGTGGTAGAGGCCCACCGAGCCCCGCGGCGGTCGCGGGGCTTCGGCTCCGACCTCGAACAGCCCGAGGTCGTGGTGGTTGCCGCCGGTCGGCGACCGCATGAAGGCCGCGCGCATGCCCTGCGGGCGGGTCAGCTCCTCGAAGCCGAACGCGTCACGGTAGAACGTGGCTGCTGCATCGGCGTCGCGGACGAACAGGACCGCGTGGTTGAGTCGGGTGATCGCCATGCGGGATTATCGCTGCAGGCGCCAGGCGGAGGTCCAGCTCCAGCCGTTGGCCGCGTTGAGACCGATGTTGATGAAGGCCATGCCTTCGAGGTGGCGGGAGGCGCTCAGCGCACCGACGTCGACCGCGGCGAAGCCCATGGACTCCACGAGCGAGATGACCTGCCGCTTCGCCTTGGCGTCGTCGCCGGCGACATAGCCGTCGACATCGACGGTCGGGCTTGCCTGGTTGGTGGCAAAGATCGTGTTGAATGCCTTGACGACGTTGGACTCGGGGAGCCGCTTCTGGAACTCCTCCGCGGCCGAGCTGCCGTCGGTCGCGAGACCGGAGTAGTCGGGCTTCAGCGGGTTCGTGACATCCACGATCGTCTTGCCGATCGCGGCATCCCGGATCTCGTCGGCCACTTGCTGCCCGCCCGCGTATGGGATGGCGAGGATGACCATGTCGGCCTGGTCGACCGCCGCGGCGTTGCTCGCGGCGGCCTGCGCGCCGACGGCCGCGGCGGCTTCCCGCGCGCTCTCGGGCGAGCTGGCGCTGATGGTGACCTCGTGCCCGGCACGGGTGATGGAGGTGGCGAGGGCCTTGCCGACGTTGCCGGCTCCGATGATGGCGACCTTCATTGGTCGAGTTTCCTTCCTGTGGAGTGCGATGGAGAATTGTTGTCGGCCAGTTCAGTTGGCCGTGGCACATATCCTACGGTCCGCGTTTGCTCTTGTCAATACCCCTTGTGTGATGGCATACTCGTGGCATGACTCCTCCGGCTCCCCGACGCCGCCCCCAGGTCGGCGCGCACGTTCGCCGTCGTCGCCGCGACCGGAACCTCACGCTCGCGCAGGTCTCGGAGGCCACCGGGCTCAACGTCGGCTACCTCTCGCAGGTCGAGAACGACAAGGCCTCCCCCTCACTGGAGACCCTGGCCGCCCTGGCGGACGCGCTCGACGTGCCGATCGCCTGGTTCCTGCTCGACCAGAGCGTCGCGCCCCGCGTGGTGCGCGCGACCGAGCGACCACGGCGCCGGATGCCGCGCGGGCAGGGCGCGATGTCCCAGGTCGACGGCGGCATCGCGCGAGACGTGGCGATCTTCGAGGGGGTCATGCCCCCCGGGCATCGCACGGGCTTCCACGAGCATGCCGGCGACGAGCACCACGTCATCCTGTCCGGCCGCGTCCGGATCACACAGGGAGAGTCGGTGGTGGAGGCCGGGGCAGGCGACTACGTCCTGCTGGACGGCACGCTTCCGCACGATGCGGAGACGATCGGGGACGAGCCGGCGCGGTTGTTCATCGTCTACCCACGCGGGGGCCATTCCGAGCTGACTCGTCGCGAGGGCTGAGGGTCAGCCAGCGCTCCATTGACGAAGCCTCGTGGGCATGATCCGGACCGGGACGGAGTACTCGCCGGCGAACGAGACCGGGTCGGCACCCAGGCGTTCGATCAGCGCCGCGTACTTCTCGACGTATTCGGGCAGGCCATCGGCGGGCGGGCTGGCCGGGTCGACGACCGCGGTGCCGCTGATCACGGTGATCTCATCGCCGAGCTCGTCGGTGCGCATCGCGAACGACACCGGCGGGTTGGCGGCGATATGGCGCAGCTTCGGCTTGTCACGCTGCGAATAGACGAGAATCGTGTCGCCGTCCCACCAGAACCAGACGGGCGTCGGGACCGGCGTCCCGTCGGCGGCGACGGTGATCAGCCACGCCACTTCCTCGCTGCGGAGGCGCGCATCGGCGCGCGCGCCCTTCTCGGTCGTCGGATCGATCACCACGCGGCGATAATGCCACCGATGTTCTACGTGCAGCGCGGCGACGTCCCGCACAAGCGCCACACCCAGTTCCGCAAGCCGGACGGCGGCCTCTACGCGGAGGAGCTATTCGGGGTCGAGGGCTTCAGCGGTCGGGCCAGCCTCCTCTACCACCACACCCCGCCGACGCAGACCCACCAGATCGAGAAGGTCCGCGACGTCCGTCTGGAGCAGTCAGCCGATGAGGCCGGCGGCGCGCATCGGCATCGGCTGGTCAACACGAAGGACCTTCCAGCCGCGGGTGACGGGATCACCGGGCGCGTCCCGCTCTTCTACAACGGCGACGTCATCTTCGGCGTCGTCCTTCCCGCGGAGCCGATGGAGCGGTTCTACCGCAACGGCGAAGCGGACGAGATGCTCTTCGTCCATACGGGCACGGGCGTGCTGGAGACGAACTTCGGGCCGATCGACTACGGTCCGGGCGACTACCTCGTGCTGCCGATCGGCACCACGTACCGGCTGCGGCCGTCATCGGCTTCCGACCAGCGCATGCTGTGGGTCGAGTCGCCGTCGGCGATCGTGCCGCCGAAGCGCTATCGGAACGACTTCGGCCAGCTGCTCGAGCACTCGCCGTACTGCGAGCGCGACATTCGCCCGCCGGGGGAGATGGCCCCGCATCTGGAGTCGGGGGACTTCGTGATCGAGGTCAAGACCCGCGGCCGCGTCACGGCGTATCACTACCAGCACCATCCGTTCGACCTGGTCGGCTGGGACGGGCACCTCTGGCCGTTCGCATTCAACATCGCCGACTTCGAGCCGATCACCGGTCGCGTCCACCAGCCGCCGCCGGTGCACCTGACCTTCCAGCCGCGCAATTACGTGATCTGCAGCTTCGTGCCGCGCAAGTTCGACTACCACCCGCTCGCGATTCCGGCGCCGTACAACCACTCGAACATCAACAGCGACGAGGTCATCTACTACGTCGCCGGCAACTTCATGAGCCGCCGCGGGGTGGACATCAGCTCGTTCACGATCCATCCGGCCGGCATCCCGCACGGGCCGCATCCGGGGTCGGTCGAGGCGTCGATCGGCAAGGAGGCGACAGAGGAGCTGGCGGTCATGATCGACACGTTCCACCCGCTGCACCTGACGAAGCAGGCGTCCGAGCTCGAGGACGACCGCTACCCGTACTCGTGGATCCCGCCGGAGGACGGTGCGGAGCACGCTCGCGAGCTCTCGGAGCGCGGACCGGAGGCCTTCCCCGATTAAGCGTTGAATGTGGTCGCTTGGCTGATCGCTGTCTTCGATGGCCACATCAGCCTGTCACGACCATCAGGTCCCGGGCACGCTCGGCCATCTCCAGGGCGACCGGCAGGTCGAGATCGGCGAGGCGCTTGAAGGTGACGTTCGCGCTGCCGACCTTCACCTTGCCGAGCCGATCGGCGTAGCGCTTCGCCAGGTACTGGCCGCCCTCGGCGCCGCTGACGTACAGCGACAGGTGCGCCTTCTGCACCGCCAGCCCGACCACGAACCAGTCACCGGAGGCACCGCTGCGGCCCTCGTACCTGTACGCGCCGTAGCCGATGATGCGCTGCTCGGTGCCGCCCCACATCGGCCCCTCCCACAGCACCCGCTCGTGTCCCTCGAAGATGCGGGAGAGCTGGGCGTCGAGGATTGCGATGTCGTCGCGCACGCCGTCGGGCAGCGAGGCGATGAGCTCGTCGGGCGGGGTAGTCGATCGCTGCATAGCGTGTGCTCCTCGGAAAATCGGCGCTTGGCACTCGTCTGGTGCGATTCTCGCAGTAGGATCGGCATGACCCCACCAGGAGCCACGCCGATGACCGATGCGACCGCCATCCCCGTCAACGTGTTTCAGAACGACCGCGAGCTCATCGTGGTCGCGCCGATGCCGGGCGTGGCGCCGGAGGACATCAGCATCGACGTGACCGATGAGGGCCGCCTCACCCTGCGAGCGTCGATGCATGGCGCGGGGCAGGAGCGGATCGACTACCTGCTCCGCG
>DASVEQ010000044.1:0-6405 GCA_036380455.1 Candidatus Limnocylindria bacterium
GTCGCCGATCCGGACCTGCTCCCCCTCGCTCAGGTCCACGGTCGCCGTGACCGACTCGAGCTCGAAGCCGTAGTTGTTCCGCCCCTCGAGCCGGTACGCGTCGTCCGGGTGGATGGCGAGCGGCGCCTGGCTGGCCCGCATGAGCGGGGCGTCGTCATAGATGTGGTCGATGTGCCCGTGCGAGTTGGCGATGAGGTGGAGGCGCAGGCCGTTTGCCGCGACCCGGCCCAGCAGCGGCTCGGCGGCACCCATGCCCGGGTCCACCACGAGGGCATCCGACGTGGCGCCGTCCCAGACGAGGTACGCGTTCGTCTCCCACGGTCCGAAGGCCGCCGCCTCGATACGGACGCCATGGGCTGGGTCGCCCGCGGGGACGGCGGCGCGCTCGACGACGGTATCGTCGGTCACTGCTCGCTGCCGCCCGCAGGACCGATCGCGCCGGAGGCGCCACTGGCAAGGCGCAGCCCGAAGTGGGTGGCGAGCTGCCGGGCGAGCTCGTCCTCGACGACCTCCATCGGTAGCGGGCGGCCGGCCTCGCGGGCCAGCGAGGTAACTTCCTTGTCGGGGATGCCACACGGGATCATCTCGTCGAACCAGCGCAGGTCAGTGTTCACGTTGAGTGCCAGGCCGTGGGTCGTCACGCCGCGCTTCACGCGGACGCCGATGGCCGCGAGCTTGCGGTCGCCATGCACCCAGATGCCCGGGTGGCTTTCCAGGCGGCCGGTGGTGACGCCGAAGGCGGCGGCCGTGTCGATCACCGCAGCCTCGAGGACGCGGACATATCGGCGCAGGTCGAGCGGGTCGTGCAGCTCGACGATCGGGTACGCGACGATCTGACCTGGACCGTGGAAGGTGATGTCGCCGCCGCGGTCGATGCGGACGAGCTCGGCGCCGATCTGGCGCAGCCGCTTCGGGCTGGCCAGCAGGTTCGCGTCCGAGCCGCCGCGGCCGTTGGTATACACCGGGAAGTGTTCGAGCAGCAGGAGCCGGTCGCCGATCCGCCGCGACCTGCGCTGGTCGGCCAGCTCGTTCTGCAGCTCCCAGGTCGGCCGGTAGGGGACGGTGCCCAGGCGGTCGACGGTGAGCACGCCACCATGCGCGGCGAGCAGCGGGTGCGTGTCGCTCGCCGGTCGGTGGGGCGCATTCGGGTCCGGCCGCCGAGGCCTCGGAGGCGCATCCGTGTCCGGCGGCGCGGAGATATCGCGGAAGGGCGAGCCCGTGGTCATGGCGCCGTCCCGTCTCGTCGCGTACAGATCAGGCCCGCATGGTGAGGGAGCGACAGCGTCGGCCGGGTCCCCGTGCGGCTGTCATCACGCGGGCAGGCCACGGAAACGGTGGAGCAGGCTCCTGGTGCGGCTGCCATCTGCATCCGGCGGAAACGCCGGCCGCGGCGCCTAGACGGCCGCGGCGGCTGCGGCACCGGGCACCTGCTCGGCGGCGTGGTAGCTGGAGCGCACCAGTGGGCCAGACTGGACGTGCTTGAAGCCCATCTCGAGGCCGATGCGGCGCAGGCTCATGAACTCGGCCGGGGTGTAGTACTTCACCAGCGGCAGATGCCTCCGGCTTGGGCGCAGGTACTGGCCGATGGTGAGGACGTCGACATCGGCCTCGCGCAGCAGGCGCATGGCCTCGAGGATCTCGTCCCACGTCTCGCCAAGCCCGAGCATGATCCCGGTCTTCGTGACCATCTCGTCGAAGGCGATCTCCGTGGCGACCGCCCGGCCATGCGTGAGCACATGGACCGACCGATCCCAGCGTGCCCGCCGGCGGACCGGCCGCTGGAGGCGGGGCACCGTCTCGACGTTGTGATTAAGGATGTCCGGCTGGGCCTCGACCACGGTGCGGATGTTGACGTCGCGGCCGTTGAGGTCGCTGATCAGGACCTCGATGCTCGTGCCCGGATTCTGGAGCCGGATGGCGCGGATCGTGTCGGCCACCATTCGCGCGCCTCCATCGGAGAGGTCGTCGCGGGCCACCATCGTGATGACGACGTGCTTCAGGTTCATGATCCGGGTTGCCTCCGCGACCCGGCGCGGCTCGTCGAGGTCGGTGATCGGCGGGCGGCCGGTGTCGATGGCGCAGAAGCCGCAGTTCCGAGTGCAGACGCTGCCGAGGATCATGAAGGTGGCGGTGCCGAGCGCCCAGCACTCGCCGATGTTCGGACAGAGCGCCTCCTCGCAGACGGTGTTCAGGGCCTCGTCGCGCAGGATGTGCTTCGTGTTCGCGTACGTGCTGCCGACGCCGATGCGGACCTTCAGCCACTCCGGGCGCCGTCCGCCGGGGCCGGCGTTCTCCGGTGGCGGGTCGCCGGGGGCGAGGAGGCCGCCATCGGTCTCGGGGCCGCCCGGATACATGACGTCGGACGGTGTCGCGTGGCCGCCGGTGGGGTTGCTCACGACGCTCAGCTCGCCGAGCTCGCTGTAGCGGGAGCCGAGGTCCGGGCGCGGGTCATTCAGACTCATGTGGGGAGAGTCTACCGAAGGTGCTTGGGGTGCGCCGATCACGCATCCGGTCAACGGAAGTACCTGGGGGGTCCCATGTCTCGGCGTGGCGCGGGAGGGCTCACGGCGCGGCACGTGCGCGGACCCGGTACATGGACGCCGGACGTCCTATCGACCCCCCGGACTCAGCTGCCTATCGTCCCGCGCAGATGTTGCTTGCTCGGCTCACAGGGGGCGATCGGCGGCGGCCGAGGCTCCTTGCACTAGTCTTCGGCGTCGTGCTCGTGCTGGTGGGGATCACCGCGAGCGCCCTGGTCGCTGTCGCCTCTGAAAACCTGGCGAACGCCACCCTCCGCGGCGTGGTCAAGCGCGATGCCTCCCTCGTGGAGCTCCTCGTCAACGGGTCGCTGCGCGCAGGTGACCTGGTCGCCGGGGGACCAGACGAGGATCGGGTCGAGGAGCTGACCGGGCTGCTCGGAGCGCTCAGCGAGAGGGATGCCATCGTGCGGATCGAGATTCGTGATCTCGACGGGCGCGTGCTCCTCAGCGGCGATCCCGCGCTCATCGGGCTGCAGGCCGACGCCTCAGCTGACGGACAGGCCGCCGTCGCGGGAGCCCCGCGCGCCAGGCTGGTGGAGGCCGGCCTCCCGCTCGATTCCACGACCGCCCTTGCCAATCCCGCCGGCATGGTGCAGGAGTACCTGCCGATCCTCGCCGGCGACGGCGAGCCGATCGCCGTCGTCGTCCTCTGGCGCGACGCTGCCGACCTCATTGCCAGCCTGGACGGAACGCGTCGGGACGTGATGCTCGTGACGCTGGCCGCCGCCGTGATCCTCTCCGGGCTACTCTTCCTCGTCTTTCGAGCGGCGCACGCGCGTCTGACCCGGCAGCATCGCCAGCTTCTGGATGCCACCCGGCGCGATGCGCTGACAGGGATGCTCAACCACGGCGCGGTCGTCGCTCTGCTGGCGGATGAGATCGAGGGGGCCCGCCGCAGGGGCCAGCGTATCGGCGTGGCGCTCGTCGACGTCGATGGCTTCCGGCTCTTCAACGACGTCCATGGCCACGATGCCGCCGACCAGGTCCTGCTGCGCGTCGCGGCCCTGGTGGCCCACGAGGAGGGCGGCGGGCACGTCGCCCGCTACGGCCCGGACGAGTTCCTCATCGTGCGGCCGGCCGAGAACGCGGACGGAGGCGTCGCGGCGGTGGAGCGCATCCGCGCCGCCCTGGCCGAGGAGAGCGTGCAGTTCGGTGACTCCGAGCGTCTCCCCATATCGGTCAGCGTCGGCGTCGCCGCGTATCCGGACCATGCGACCTCGGTCACCGATCTGCTCTCCGCCGCGGCGGTGGCGCTGGCGGAGGCGAAGAGCAGTGGGGGCGACGCCGTGACGGTCGCGACCGTCGGTGAGGAGGAGCGCGTCGTGGCCGGCAGCTTCGACGTCCTGCAGGGCCTCGTCATCGCCGTCGACACCAAGGATCGATATACCAAGCGCCACTCCGAGGACGTCGCCCGCTACGCCGTCTTCCTGGCGCATCGGTTGGGCCTAGACGAGGAGACGCGGCACACGATCCAGCTCGCCGGGCTGCTGCACGACATCGGCAAGATCGGCATCCCCGACGTGATCCTGCGCAAGCCTTCGAAGCTCACGGAGGACGAGTTCCGGATGTTCAAGCAGCATGTCGCGCTCGGCGACGCGATCGTGCGCGACGTTCCAAAAGTGGAGCTCGTGCGGGCAGGCATTCGCCACCATCACGAGCGCTGGGACGGCGACGGCTACCTCGACGGCCTCGAGGGCGACGCCATTCCACTCATCGGCCGGATCCTCGCCGTGGCCGATGCCTTCAGCGCGATGACCACGACCCGGCCATACCGCAAGGCACTGCTCCTGACGGAGGCCCTGAAGCGGCTCGGCGACGCGGCCGGAACCCAGCTCCAGGAGGAGCTGGTCTCAGCGTTCATCGACGGCATCGAGACAGCGGCCGATGCCCCCCTGCCCGGCGAGGAGCCGACCCAGCTGTGGAAGCCCGAGCTGTGGGTTGCGTGACGGCACGGCCCTCGCGCCCCTTCCCGACCGCGGCGCTCGTCTCGGCACTGCTCGGTGTCCAGCTGGTGACGCTGGCGCTCGCCTCTCCCGCCCGCGGCGTCAGCGCCCTGTGGAGCCTGACCGCGTCGCCGCTGACCGCCACGACCGGCGTCCAGCGCGTCTTCACGCTGACCGCCACGAATGAGGATCCGCTGGCCGCGACCTTGAGCTCCAGCGAGATCGGCTGCATCGTCGTCGACGTCCCCGGCAACTTCACCGTCTCGGCGGCAGTCGTGACGGGCTCGAACTCGGGGGATGGCTGGCATGTCGACTCGATCGCCGGCAACCGCGTCACCGTTCACACCGACAGCGGCGGCGACCGGTTGCCCTTTCTCGGCTGGGTGCGGTTCACGATCACCGCGACGCCGTTCAACACCGGGTCGCTGGCGTGGAGCGCGCGCGCCTTCGCGCAGCAGGACTGCACGGGTGCCGCCGCGCTCGTTGGCACGCGACCGGTGGTCGTGGTGACGGGGGCGGAGGTAACGCCGACGCCGTCTCCGACGCCCGCCCCGACGCCCGCCCCCACCGTGATGCCGAGTCCGACGCCCACCGCCACGCCGTTGCTGCCTCTGCCGAGCCTTCCCCTCCCGTCGGCGTCGCTGCCGGCCGTCCTTCCTTCACAATCGCCACCGCCCTCTGGCAGCGGGCCGACGCCGCGCATCACCGAGCCATCGTCAGCCCCTCACTCGACGCCCGACGTCCCGCCACCGGTCAACCAGGAGCCCCCGCCCACGCCGGGAGCCAGCCCTTCCGGCGCCGCGCCGCTGCCGGGCGGTAGCGAGGCGCCTGATGCCGGGCCCGGGGGGTCGCCATCAGGATCGTCCGGCGGGCCGGGATCAAGCGCTGTGGTGCCGGGAGGCCCGACGATCGCGTTCGACGAACGCCGACTCGATCTCGGCACCGTCGGCATCGGCGTGATCGGTGGACTGGAGGTGTGGACCGTGCCCGTGGCAACGCTCGGCGTGCCGGGCATTCTGCTCCTCGTGTGGGTCGCGCTCCAGTCGATTGGGGCGCTGGCCTGGATCCCGGCCGTCCGAAGCCTGCGCGACACGGAGGACGCACCAACCTGATGTCGCCGCAGGCCCGTTCCCAGCGGTGAGGTGATCTGGCCGCCGCGTCGACCGGCCCCCGACCGGAGAGCGTCGGTGCGTCAGCCGATGGAGGTCGCCTGGTCCCACTCCTCGAGCGCCCTGCGCACATCGGCCAGGAAGAAGCCGACCTGCGCCCCGTCCAGGACCCGGTGGTCGAACGAGCAGGTCATATTCATCATGTGGCGGATGGCGATCACGTCGGCGCCGTCGACCTCCATCACCCGCGGCCGCTTGACGATGGCCTCCATCGAGAGGATGGCGACCTCTGGCGCATTGATGATCGGCATCGACGATACCGACCCGAACCAGCCGGTGTTGTTCACGGTGAACGTGCCGCCCTGGAGCTCGTCGAGACGCAGCTTCCCGGCGTGTGCCCGCGAGCTGATGTCCCGGATGCGGGCATTGACGCCGCTGATGCTCAGCTGATCCGCGTTGGCGATGACCGGCACGATGAGGCCGTTGTCGACCGCCACCGCGATGCCGATGTTCATCGCCTGCTTCAGGATGATCTTGTCGTCGGCGAACTGGCTGTTCAGCGTGGGGTGCTTGCGCAGCGTCTCGGTGACCGCTTTCACGACCACCGCGACATAGCTGAGCGAGGCGCCCTCGCGGGCCTTGAAGGCCATGTTGTTGGCCTCGCGCCACTTCACCACGTTGGTCATGTCGACCTCGATGACGGTGTATGCGTGCGGCACCGTGGCCTTCACCTGGGTCATCTTCTTCGCGATCGCCTTCCGCATCTGCGAGAGCGGGACCTCGGTGTCGCCGGCGATCGGGGCTGGGACCGAT
>DASVEQ010000045.1:0-19274 GCA_036380455.1 Candidatus Limnocylindria bacterium
GACGACCCGCGCCTGCGCCTCGCCCTTGAGCGTTGCAACTCGGGCTTCTGCCTCGCCGGCGAGTCGCTGCCGCTCGGCCTCGGCCTGGGCGGCGGCGATCTTGGCCAGCCGGTCGCCGTCGGCGCGCTTGACCACCGCATCGGCCTCGGCCTCCGCGGGCCGGACCGTCGAGGTGAGGAGCTCCTTCTCCTTGCGCGCCGCCTCGAGCTCGGCGAGCTCAGTCTGCCGCCGCGTGACCTCCTGCTGCGCCTCGGCCTGGGCGAGCGGTCCCGACTGGGCTGCCCGGGCGGAAGCAGCGGCCGTCTGGGTCTCGGTCTCTGCCCGGCGAAGCGAGACGTCCCTGGCGGCGTCGATCTTGATCTGCTCGGACTCCGCCTCTCGTACGGCTGCTTCCTGATCGGCGGTCGCCTTGGCCATGCGGGCGTCGCGCTCGACCACCGAAAGCTTCTGCTGGCCCAGGAGGTCGATGTAGCCGGACTCATCGCTGATGCTCTGGATGGTGAAGGCATCGATCTGGAGGCCCGACGTGGCGAGGTCGCCCTTGGCTGAGTCCTGGACCTGCTGGAGCAGCTTCTGGCGATCCATGATCAACTCCTCGATCGTCAGGGTGCCGACGATCGAGCGCAGCGAACCCTCGAGGACATTCTTGACGATCGAGTCGACCTGCTCCTCCTTGGAATCCAGGAATCGCTCGGCGGCATTCCGGATGGACTCGACGTCTCGGCCGATCTTGAACGTCGAGACGCCCTGCACCGCCACCTTGATGCCCTGGCTGGTGACCGCGTCGGGCAGGGCGACGCTGATCTGGCGCGCCGTCAGCTTGAGGCGGCCGACCTTGTGGACCAGCGGCAGCACGAACGTTCCGCCGCCAACCACGACCTTGATGCCCTTGTCGTCCACCCGGCCACCTGCTGCGGCGACCTCGCCCTTCTCGTCGCGCACCTTCGCGCCGCGCGAGCCCGCCACGATGAGCGCCTCGTTGGCGTTGGCGACCCGATACCGGCTCGCAACGTAGCTCGCCAGCAGCGCCACGATGACGACAGCCACGATGATGAGCAGCGGCCCTCCACCGACGAACTCGACCAGGTCAGGCATTGGTGTCCCTTCCGTTTGGGCGCGGGATTGGCGCGACGACGAGCGTGCCGGCGACGACCTCGATGATCGTGACCGTTGCCCCGGCTGCGATCGCCTGCTCCGACGTGGCGGTCATCTCGTCGGTGGCGCCCCCATGGCTCACGATGACGCTGCCGTTCCGACCGGCCGGGATGCCGACCGTCACACGGCCTGTGTGGCCGATCAGGTCTCGCACGCTGTACGCCTCGGGCGCCTCTGCGCGCCGCAGGACACTGAACAAGCCGTACACGATCGCGGCGCCTGCGAGGCCGGCCAGGCCACCGACGATCGAGGCCGGCCCGCTTGACAGCCCGAGCGCCTCGGTGCCGATGAGGCCGCCGACCCCGAACATCGCCACGAAGGCGAGGAGGAGCGGCATGAGCGACACACCGCCGATGTCCAGGTCGACCCCGATCCCGTCGAGGGCGCCGCCCAGGATGTCGCCGAGCAGGACGGTGATCAGGAGCAGGATGCCGCCTACCGCCAGGCATACGACGAACACGGTGTTCGCGACGTCGATCGTGAGCACGGTCACACCTCGGACTGGAACGCCGCATCTCCGCCGCGGCTCGGACGCCGAGCATACCGTGCCCGGACAACGGCATGGCAAGATGGCCGGGTCACCAAGGACCGATGCGTCGGCGGCCCGCGCGATGAACCGACCGGCGCCCAACCGAAGAGGAGGACCGCCGATGGCGCCGCGCGTCATGACCGTCTCCGGACCGATCCCGCCCGAGAAGCTCGGCTTCACGTTGCCCCACGAGCACACCGGCATCTATCTGTGGCACACCGACAAGCGCTGGGACTACTGGGAGCTGACCCCGGACGAGGACCTCATCACCGAGGAGCTGCGGGACTTCCGTCGACGCGGCGGTGCGTCACTCGTGGACCTCACGCTCGACGGCGTCGGTCGCGATCCACATCGACTTCGGCGGCTGGCGAGCTCCGCCGGCCTGAACGTGGTGATGGGAGCCGGCTGGTACCGCGGCGCGTATTACCCTGCCGAGCTGCTCGTCGATCGGCGCACGGTCGACGACCTGGCGGCGCAGATCATTCGGGAGTTCGAGCACGGCGTCGGCGACACGGGCATCCGTCCTGGGATCATCGGCGAGATCGGCACCGACAAGCCATGGATGAGCGCGCAGGAGGAGCGGGTGCACCGCGCGGCGGCGCGGGCCGCCCTGGCGACCGGCATGGCCATCACGACCCACGGCGTCCAGTCCGACGTCGGCCTCGCGCAGCTGCGGATCTTCACCGAGGAGGGCGTCGATCCCTCTCGCGTGGTCATCGGCCATGCGGATTCGTACCTGAATCTCGACTTCTACCTCGCGGCGCTCGACGCCGGTGCGAACCTCCAGTTCGACTTCGTCGGGCACCGCTTCGGCGTGGAAGAGGCGCAGGAGCCACGCCTCGTCGAGACGATCGTCGAGCTGCTGGAGCGTGGACTCGCGCCCCAGCTGCTGCTGTCCCAGGACGTCTGCCACAACCGGCAGCTGAAGGCATACGGTGGCTTCGGCTACGTGTACCTCCACCAGCACTTCCTCCCGACGCTGAGGACCGCGGCGGTCGGAGAGGGCGAGATCCGGACGATGACGATCGAGAATCCGGCACGTATCCTGACCCTGCCGTGAGCCGCGGGGCTGCTCCACCGATGCCGTGCGATCCATCGGCCACCAGGCGCGAGACGGCGTGCGGCCGCTGGGCTTGACCGATCCGTCCGACGCCGGCCCGCAGAAGGCGCTCGCCGCCGCGGCCTTCAGGCTCCTCAGTGGCCGGTGGATCGCGCAGAGCGCGCCTGTACCGGTGTCCTCGCGCGAATGGGACGATGCATCGGGGCGAAGGCACGAGCCTTCGATGGCATCCCACCAGTCTCTCTGCCGTCGTGCAGAGGGTGGTGGCACTCGGCAGGCCTCGGGGAAGGCACGTGCCTGAGCCGCGCGACCCGATCGCCGACCTCAGGCGGATCGCCTTTCTCCTGGAGGCGATGCAGGAGCCCGGCTTCCGCGTGCGGGCCTTCCGCAGCGCCGCGAGCGCCCTGGCGGACCTGTCCGTGGAGGAGATTGCCGAGCGGGCATCGACCGGCCGCCTCCGAGAGCTGACCGGCGTCGGCGAGGTCACCGAACGCACGATCATCGAGAGCCTGCGGGGCGAGCCACCGGTCTACCTGCGCCGGTTGGAGGCCACGGAAGGGACGCCGCTGGCGGAAGGCGCGGCCGCGCTGCGGGCGGGGCTGAAGGGCGACCTGCATGCGCACACCGAGGCATCGGACGGTCACTTCACGATCGCCGAGATGGCCGAGGCCGCCATCGAGCTCGGCCACGAGTACCTCGCGATCACCGACCACTCGCCGCGCCTCACGATCGCCAACGGGCTCTCGACCGAGCGCCTGATGGCGCAGCTCGACGAGATCGAGCAGCTCAATGCCACCCTGGCGCCGTTCAGGCTGCTCACGGGCATCGAGGTCGACATCAACGAGGACGGGTCGCTGGACCAGGCCGACGAGGTGCTCAGCCGGCTGGACGTCGTCGTGGGCAGCAGCCACTCCGTCCTGCGGATGTCGTCCGCGCCCATGACGCGCCGGATGGTCACCGCCCTTGCCGACCCGCGACTGGACGTGCTCGGACATTGCACGGGCCGGATGAAGCGGAAGCGGCGGAACCGCCCGGAGTCCACGTTCGATGCCGACATCGTGTTCGCGGCCGCCGCCAGGTTCGACAAGGCGATCGAGATCAACTGCCTCCCGGACCGCCTGGATCCGCCGAAGCGGCTGCTGCGGCTGGCCGTCGAGTCCGGATGCCGCGTGTCGATCGACTCGGACGCGCATTACACCGGGCAGCTGGCGTGGGTTCGTGTCGGATGCGAGCGGGCCTTCCTGTGCGGCGTGACCTCCGAGAGGATCGTGAACGCCATGCCAGCCGACGAGCTGCTGGCCTGGACCGCCTCGCACGAGGCCTGAGCTGGCGCGCGACCTGCATCGGCGAGGGTAGGGGCGCGCATACTGAGCCGCCCACCGCAATGACGAGGAGACCCCATGTCAGTCGCCAAGGTGACCGAGCTTTCCTGCACCTCGACCGAGAGCTTCGAGGATGCCATCCGCCAGGGGATCGACCGAGCCAGCAAGACCCTGCGCGGCGTGAAGAGCGCCTGGGTCAAGGAGCAGCGCGTGATCGTCAACGGCAATGGCGCGATCGAGTTCCAGGCCAACATCCTCGTGACGTTCGTCCTCGAGGGCTGACCGCCGCGTGACGGATGCGACCGGCGCCATCGCGACGCCGGTCGTTCGCTAGACGGCGGACTCCGCCAGCCCGATGCGCCCTTCGTTGCGCGTGAAGCGCGCGCGATACGCCGGGTTGCTCACGCGCTGGCTGATCATGGCCGCGTCGATCTGCTTGCCGCTGCGCGGCGGCGTGTAGCGACCACGCCGGCTGACGGCGACGGCGAGATCGGCGGCGGTCATCGGTCCACGCTCGGCGAGGACGGCGATCATCTCTTCGTGGAGCGCCACCCGCTCGCCGGCCGGGGCGGCAGAGACCCGCTTCGTCGAGGACCGTCGCGCCTTCGGCGCCGGTGACTCGGTCGGTCGCGAGTCGTCGTCCGGGGTCGTGGCATCCGCGTCGGGGGTCGCCCCGGCCTCGGGCGTCGCTTCCGCCGGTGGCGGACTCGTGGTCGCCTCGAGCGCCGCGACGCGTTCGGCCAGGGCGGCCAGCCGGGTTGCGAGATCCTGCGCCGCCTCGGGCGTGGCCACGCCGTGGCGTGCCGCGTCGACCCGTTCCTCGACCCACTGGCGGACGAGGTCGCCGGGCCGGACGCCCGCCTCGGCGGCGAGCTGCTTCAGGGTCCCGAGACGACGAGGATCCAGGCGGAGGGACATCCCGCCCTCGTCGCCGGGCGGGCGATCGAAGCGTGGCCGCTGCTGGAATGGACGGCCCGGCGGCCCTCCGGAGCGGGGTTGAAACGGGCGATCGGTCGACGGGCCGCGGTCGCGCGGCTGCCAGTCGCCGCCTCCCTCGCGCCGTTGCGGGCGGTCGTATCGATCGCGATCGGGTCGGTCTGGTCGGCGGTCTGGGCCGCGGCGGTTGAAACTCATCGGTTAAAAGATACACCCATTTCAATAAGGCCGCCAGCGGGAGGGTTAAAACGAACCGGACGCGCCGCCGCCGCCCGAGCTGCCGCCCCCAGAGAAGCCTCCTCCGCCTCCACCGGAGCCCGAGGAGCTCGACGGCGGCGATGCGCCGATGCTGCCCAGGGCTCCGAACATCCCGCCGATGTCCGGGACCGCGGACCCGGAGAAGATGCTGCCCGGCCCGTAGCTCACCCCGCCCGCGAGGTCTGCCGCGGAGGCACCGGACCACGCGGAGCCCGGCGTCGACCCCAGCCAGATCGGGTAGTAGGCCCCGGCCGGGGAGCCGGTCGCCGCGCGCTCCTCCTCGAGCCCGCGCGCCAATACGGCCGCCACCTCGTCGTGGAGGCCGAGCGCCAGTCCCCACACCACCGCCTTGTCCGGCGTGTCGGCCAGCGTGGCGACCTCGGGCTGCTCGACGACCTCGCCCATCGAGCGAGCCTGCTCCATCGTCTTGCGGAGCGTCCGGCGGTACGCGGTGAGCATCGCGTCCACGTAGGCGCCGTTGGGCGTGCGCTGGCTCATCGCACGCGCGAAGAGGAACGTCCCGGCTCCGCCGAGGACCAGGGCCGCGCCGAGCAGGACCGCGCCGCTCATCGGGATCGAGATCCCCAGCCAGATGGCCCCCGCGCCCAGCAGGGCCAGCCCGACAGCGATCCCGCTCATGCGGTTGATCGACGGGCCCGGCATGCGTGCCAACCAGCCGAGCCTGACGGCCTCGTGCTCGAAGGCCCGCTTCATCGGCCCGAGCACGGGGTTCACCCGCCACAGCCGCTCTCGCGTGAGCCGCCCGGACCCGCCGGCCAGCGCCTTCACCTTGGCCCATGCCTCGCGCTGCGGAGCCTTCAGGTCCTCGTCGTCGCCAACCTCGGCATGAACCTCGATGGCCGGATCGGTGAGCGGGTCGGCCGGGTCGTCGCTGCGCGCCGAGCGCACCTGGTCGAGGTTGTGGAAGCTGATCCGCCCGGTGCTGGCGAGCTCGGTCAGGAGCGTGTTCACGGTGTGGTCGCTCCCGGTCCCGCGCCGGATGACGGTTGCCAGAGGCGGCGTCATGTCCGCTGGCGGCCCGGCCATCAGGATCGACGGGGAGTCGGTGAGCTCCGGATCATCCCCCTCGCGACGCCAGCGGTACCAGGCGAGGCCGAGCGACGCGAGCAGCGCCAGTGGCGCCCCGATGAGCCCGAGTCCGGCGTTGAGGATGCGGAGCATCTCGAGGCGGTCGCGCGCCGCCGGCGTCACGCGCTCGGCGACGGCCTCGAGCGTGTTGACGATGGCGCCCTGGAGGTCGCCCGACCGTGCCAGGGGGACGAACTCGCGCTCGATGATCGATTTCAGCGCGTCCTCGTTCGCGTAGGCGCCAAGGAATCCGCTCCCGCCGAACATGCTGACGCGGCCGTTGATCCGGTTCTCCTCGAGGCCGATCATGAGCACCATGCCGTCGTCGAACCCGGAGCGGCCGACGCCCCACTGGTCGATGAGCGCCTTCGCGTTGGCGAGGTTCTCGTCCTCGCTGATCCCAGGATCGACCTGGGTGTACACGACGAGCTCGGCCCCGGTCTCCGCCTCGCGAGCGTCGATCGTCGCCTCGAGGCGGGCCTCGGTCTCGGCGCTCAGCACGTCGGCGGTGTCATAGACCCCCTGATCGTCGACCGGATCGGGGAAGGGTGGCCCCGCGGCGGACGCGACCGCAGCGCTCAGCGCAAGGAGCGCGACCGCGCTCGGGAGCGCGCGAACCCATCGGTGCATGGCGCCAGCATACGTGCTGGCATCGATCTTGCGGCCCGCTGCCCTCGAGCGGCCGCGTGCCTGCTGGGGCCGATGCGTCCCGGCCGCTCCGCCGGCGCCCCCTGCGCGCCGGCTCGCCCGATTCGGGAGACCCGCGTTCATGAGAATCCGACTCGAGGCGCTCGTCGCCGTGCTCGTCGCCGCGCTCCTCACCGCGGTGGCCACCGTCGGCGTCGCAGCCCTCACCGTCCTGGAGCCCGCCCCCGCCGCCACGATCGTCGAGGGCGGGATGTCACGCGCGTCGCGCGGCGCGGTCGATCGGCCGCGCGTCGAGCGCGGAGCGGTCCTGTCGGCCACGCCCGCGCCGGAGCCGACCTCCTCGCCCGACCCGAGAGTCAGGGGTCTGGGCAGCAACTACCCGGGCACCGCTGGCTGGATGGGCCAGGCGACGGTCGCGCTGCCGGGCGATCTCGGTGGCCGCTATACCGGCGAGGTGAACGGCGAGGTGACCGTGTGCGCCGATCGCTGCGCGACCTTCCCGGTGGTGGACTGGTGCCAGTGCTACTGGGGCACCGCCGAGCAGCGGATCGTCGACCTCTCACACGCCGCGTGGGCGGTCATCAGCGACGCGCCCCTCTCCGAGGGCCTGATCGAGGTCACCATCATCCTCGGCTCATGAGCACGTGATCGAGACCGATGTCGGCTCCTCCTCGAGCCCGGCGATCCGCTCGGTCTGCTCGGTGGTCGCCCCGCCGGGGATCTGTACGCTGATCGTGTTCGCCGTCCGAAGGCGCTGGCCCGTCTCTCCGAGGGCGGTCAGCTGACACTTCGCCCGACCCGGGTTCGTCCCCTCGTTCGTGACGGCGAAGCTGATCGCGTAGCCGGGATCGGCGAAGGCGATGCCACGGACCTCGGCGGCGTAGGGACCGACCCCGCGCATCGACAGGCTGGCCGCGACGGCCAGGGCCGCCACCGCCGCGATGATCGCCACCACCACCGTGCCGTGGTACTGCGACGCCGACGGCGCGACCATGCCGGCGCGGTTGCAGATGGCGCACAGGGACTCGTCGGGGCCGACCTCCCGGCCGCACTTGATGCAGTGGCGGATGTCCGACGGTGCCGGGTCGCTCATGCGCTCTCGGCGTTCGGCAGCCGCTCGCCGCCCCGCACCGGCACCGTCAGCCGGTTCTCCGGTGGCGCCAGCGGGCACGACCAGATGGGGTCGTACACGCAGGACGGGTGGTAGGCGTAGTTGAAGTCGAGGACGATCGCATCGCCGTCGAAGCCGAGGTCGGCGCCCTTGGCGGAATCCCAGAGGTATCGGCCGGCGCCATACGTCTCGCCACCGCTGGTCGCGTCACGGAACGGGATGAAGAGGCCGCCGGCGTACTCGTCCAGCCAGTACACGGCCAGCCGGCAGCCCGTCTGGCCGAGGCGGAAGGACACCCAGCCGATGCGGACGAAGGGGATCCCCAGGCCGCCGCCCGACCGGGGGACACCGACCGATGGAGCCTCCGGGTCCGCCTCGAGGGGCGCCGAGAGCCTGAGCGACGAGTCGAAGGGATAGTGCTCGAGGCCACCCCACGCGTGCCGCGCATCGGGCTCGACCGGCGACGAGGGATGGTGGGCGAACAGCGCCTGGCGCGAGGCGCGGTACGCCGCCAGCCGTTCCTCGGGCGGTCCACCACCCGACCGGATCGCGGCGTACATTTCGGCAACTCGGCGGCGCCAGTCGGCGAGGGCAAGCTGCGGAGCGACGGGCACCCGCAGGCGATCGCTCATCGGGCACCGGCAACGGGCGGGCCGGCGAACCGGCCCGCCCGCAGGGGACGCGTGACGCTCGGCCTCAGTTCAGGCCGTTGTCCGTCAGCCACTGCTCCGCCACATCGGCCACATCCATCTGGTCGACGGCGACGTCGACGCCGAGGCTCGTCAGGGTGTCCGTGTCCATGGCCGCGCTGACGGCGTTGAGGATCGCCGCGAAGTCATCCGGCGCGGCATCCAGCCACTCGGTGCGGACGATCGGCGCGATGTTCTCGGCCGGCTGCGTCTGCTGGTCGTCCTCGAGGACGACGAAGTTGAAGCGCTCGATATCCGGCTGCGTGCTGCACAGCTCGGCGACGTCCACGACGCCGTCATTCAGTGCCTGGGCGACCGGCGCATCGCACGCCGCGTACTCCTCGATCTGGAGCTCGCCGTACGGGATCCCGTACGTGTCCTCCAGTGCCCCCGAGCAGAGCTCGTTCGTCTCGCACTCCGGCGGCAGTCCCCAGACGAGCTCGCCCGCCACCTCGGCGAGATCGCTCATCGTCGTCAGGCCATACTGCTCGGCCGTCTCGCTGCGGACCACGAACGCGTTCTGATCCTGGGCGGGCGCGTAGTCGAGCGCGGTCAGCCCGACCTCGCCGAGGGCCGTCTGCAGGTCCTCGAAGGTCGCGTCCGGATCGCCGGACGCCGTTCCGCCGAGGAACGTGAGGAGGCTGCCGATGTACTCCGGCTGCAGGTCGATGTCGCCGCTCTCGATCGCCGGCTGCGTCGTATCGCGAGGGCCGATGCCGAGGTTGCGCTCGACCGTGTAGCCGTTGGCCTCGAGCGCCTGCGCGTAGATCTCGGCCATGAGCTGGGCTTCGTAGAAGCCGGCCGATCCGATGGTGATCGATCGCTCGCCATCACCCCCGGCACTGCCGGCCGGTTCGCTCGCCGCCTGCGAGCCGCTGCCCTCACCCGGCGAGCAGGCGCTCACGATCAGCGCCAGCGTCGCCGCCCCAAGGGCAAGCCTGCGGTCCATCCGCATTGGGTTCTCCTTCCAGGTTCGTGGTTTCCGGTTGCGGCGCCAGTCTAGAGCAGCAGGGCCGCGGCCGAAAAATCGGCAGCTCGGAGGGCGGGCAGCCCTCGCCGGCGGTCAGGTCGCGGGAGCCGGCTCCAGGTCAGCGGTCCGACGTCGCCCGCGCAGCCCGGGCGAGGTCGCCCGCGCCTGCAGGGCTCCGAACGCCAGCTCGGTGGCGATCGACAGCAGGGCGACGAGCAGCGCGCCGGCGAAGACCTCGTCGTGCCGGCGCTGCGCGATTCCGTCGATGATGAAGCGGCCGAGCCCACCGGTGGCGAAGACCGCGCCCAGCGTCGCGGTCGCCACGACCTGGACGGCCGCGGTCCGGATGCCGACGAGGATGATCGGCAACGCCACGGGAAGCTCCACGCGAGCCAGCACCTGGTCCGACCGCATGCCCATCCCGTGTCCGGCCTCGACGAGGTCACGGTCGACCTCGCTCACTCCGACGTACGTGTTGATGAGGATCGGCGGAACGGCCAGGGCGAACATGGCGATGATCGTCGACACCTCGGACGAGATGAGCCTGAGCCCCAGCTGGACGAGCGTCGCCTGGAGCAGCATCGTGGTGACGGCCAGGATGGCGAGCGACGGGATGGCGCGGCCGACGTTCGACACGTTGATCACGAGGTTCGCGGCGCGCCCGGTGTGGCCGACCCACGCGCCAATGGGCACCGCGATGGCGACCGCCATGAGGAGTGGGATCGCCGAGAGGACGAGGTGCTCGCCGACGCGGGCAGGCACGCCGTCGGCGCCGGTCCAGTTGGACGGGTCCGCGAACCATGCCGCGACGGAGCCGATGAATTCCATCTAGCGCGCCGTCCGGCTTCTGGCCCACGGTGTGAGCGCGGACTGGAGGCGGACGAGCCCACGGTCGGCGACGACCGCGAGGAGGATCGCGCCGGCGGAGCCGACGAGCGTCGCCGTCAGGAAGAAGCGCCGGTAGCCGACGTCGACGATCAGGTACCCGAGGCCGCCGAGCCCGATGAGCGCGGTGACCGTCACCAGCCCCACGATCGTGACGGTCGCGACGCGCAGCCCGCCCACGATGACCGGGACGGCGACCGGAAGCTCGACCCGCCACAACCGCTGCCACCGCGTGTACCCCATGCCGTCCGCCGCCTCGAGGACGTCGGCGGAGACCCCGTCGAGCCCGGCGAGGATGTTCCGCAGCAGGATGAGGATCGTGTAGGAGACGAGCGCGACCTCGGCGGTCACCGGGTTATGGGTCCCGAGGAAGGGCACGAGGAACGCGAAGAGCGCCAAGCTGGGAATCGTGTAGAGGATGCCGCTGATCCCGATGATCGGCGCCCCGAGCCAGGGGCGTCCTCGGATGAGCAGCGCGAGGCCGAAGGAGATCGTGAAGCCGATGGCGATCGCGATGACCGTCAGCAGCACATGCTCCCAGGTGCGGAAGGCGATCTCGTCGGCATTGCGAGCGATCCACGCCCAGTCCATCTATCCGACCTCGGTCCCGACCGGATGAAATTCCCCATCCGCCCCCTGCACGGGTTCGCGCAGCCGATCGCCGATGGCATCGACGCTGACCAGGCCGATGACGCGCTCGTGGTCGTCGACGACCACGCCGAGCTGGACGCTCGACCCGAGCAGGGCCGACAGGGCGTCCCGCAGGGTCGTCTCGGGCTGCACTGTCGGTGCGCCCGGCGTCGCCGCCTCGGCCAGTATCGGACCCGATCCGGCCAGGTCGTGCTGGTCGATCCAGCCCAGCGGGCGCCGCTCATCGTCCACGAGGAGCGCGTACTCGAGCTCCTCGCTGCGGTCGAGGCGCCGCCGGATCTCCGCTCGATCCTCGCCGGCCCGCACGGTCACCGGCTCGATGGTCTCCAGGTCGCGGACGCGGGCCAGCGAGAGGCGCTTCAGGCCGCGATCGGCGCCGACGAAGCGCTCGACGAACTCCGAGGCCGGATTCGCGAGGATCGCTGCCGGGGTGTCGTACTGTGCGAGGATCCCGCCGCGCTGGAGGATGGCGATCCGATCGCCCATCTTGATCGCCTCGTCGACGTCGTGCGTCACGAAGATGATCGTCTTGCGAACCCGCTCCTGGAGGCGGAGGAACTCGTTCTGCAGCCGCTCGCGGCGGATCGGGTCGACCGCGCCGAAGGGCTCGTCCATGAGCATGACGGGCGGATCGGCCGCCAGCGCCCGGGCGACGCCGACCCGCTGGCGCTCGCCTCCCGACAGCTCCGAGGGGTAGCGCTCGCGGTAGTCGTGCGGGGAGAGGCCGACGAGCTCGAGCAGCTCATCGGTCCGCGCGCGGATCCGAGCGGGATCCCAGCCGAGCAGGCTGGGGACGACGGCGGTGTTGGCGCCGACCGTGAGGTGCGGGAACAGGCCGACCTGCTGGATGACGTAGCCGATGCGACGGCGCAGCTCCACCGCCCCCAGCTCCATCACGTCGCGGCCGTCGATCGTGATCCGGCCGCTGGTGGGCTCGATGAGGCGGTTGACCATCTTCATCGAGGTCGTCTTGCCACAGCCGGATGGCCCGACGAGGACGCAGATCTCGCCGGCGGGGATCTCGAGGGTCAGGTCGTTCACCGCCGCGGCATCGGCGCCCCGGTATCGCTTCGTGACGTGCTCGAACGCGACGACGGCGCCGGATGCGTCCTGCATCGGCCCATGATAGGAGGTCACTCGTTCCGACCCGTCGCCGCCCCTGTTGACTGCCGGTGGTGATCGTTCGCCGCGGCGCGGGTCGGATCCATGGCCGCTGACTGCCGATGGCGCTCACGCGCCACCGCAGGCGCCCGATCCGTGGCCCCTGACCGCCGGGGGCGTTTGCCTGCGACCGGAAGCGCCACGACCGTGGCCCCTGACTGCCACGAGTGATCGCTGAGGCGGCGTCAGGGATCGGCGAGCTCCCAGATCCGAGGCCCGGCGTTGTACACGAGCATGAATGCCGAGGAGCTACCGAAGTCGACCGGCGCGCCGCAGCCCTGCGGCTGCCCCTCGACGACGTGGGTGGCGCGATAGCGGCGCATGAGCTGCGCCGACAGGTTCGGGTCGCCGCCGCAGTAGATGGTGATCACGTTGCTGATCCGTTCGTCGGGCGAGTACCCGAGGTTGGCGATGTACGGCCCGAAGGTGGTGAGCCGCTTGCGGCCGGCGGCATCGGTGAGCGAGTTGACCCAGCCGTCGGTCACGAACACCGCGTCCGGCGGGGTGTTGTCGGCCACCCAGGCCGCGGCCGCGAGGTCTGCCGCCGACATCACCTGCGTGTCCGAGGTCGCCGTCCAGGCGGCCACGAGGAGCGGGGAGGGCACGCTCAGCGCCAGCGCGGTGGCGATCGCCGGCGCCGGCCAGCGGCGGATGAGCCACGCCGCGGCGATCGCCACGCCGATCCACATCGCCTGGAAGTACTTGTTCATGTCGAAGTCGACGACGCTCACCTGGACGACGTTCGGAACGACGAAGAGGGCCACGATCCACGCCGCCAGGAAGGCACGGTGCTGGAGCCCGCTCGCCAGCAGCCCCGCGATGGCGAGCAGGAAGGGCACGCCGAGGTTGGTGAGGTAGAAGAAGACCACTCCCAGCGGGCCGTCCTCCCGTGGCGCGGAGGGCCAGCCCTGCACCAGGTGGAGCGCCCCGGACCCGCTGGCCTGTAGGGCCGGTGCCACCACGAATGGCACCGCCAGGACAAGGGGCGCCAGCAGGGACGCCGCGTTGCGTGGGGCATCGCGGTCCAGCAGCCGGCCGCCCGCCAGTACCCACGCCAGTGCCAGCAGCGGAACGGCCGGCAGAAAGAAGAAGTGGAACGGGGCGAGGAGGGCGCCGAGCCCCCCCGCCGCCACGAGCAGGGCCGGCCGGTCGCGCCAGCCCGTGGCGCGCTGGCGAGCCGTGGGGAGCGCCGCCACCAGGAGCAGGACGGCGCCGACGAGGATCGGGAGCCCGGCGGTGGTCGCGCGGTGTGCCAGCAGCCCGGTCCCCATCACCGACGGGATGCGGAAGTATGGCCACTCGGTGAGCCACTGGTTGTCGTAGCTGTTCCGGGCGATCAGCTCGAGCGGCCCGCCGAGGCCGGCCCCCAGATCACCGACGAGGCGGATCCAGCCCAGGCCACCCGCGAACACCACGAGCAGGGCGGCCAGCACGCCGACCCGCCGGCCATCCACCCGGACCAGCCGCCGAGCGAGCGACGCGACGAGCAGCGCCAACGCCGCGGCCAGGACGGTGGATTGGATGATCATGGCCGCGACGGAGAAGATCGACGCCGCCTCGGCGAGGATCGCGGCGTGGAAGTCGGCGAACCAGTGGTAGACGAGCGGGACGCCGGCGAAGTACGGCACCTCCGGTGGGAAGTTCGCGCCGGCATTCAGGGTTTCGGCGATCGAGAGGTGCACGCCGAGGTCGCTCCAGTTCGACCCACCCGAGCTGACGCCGGCATCGGTGACGCGCCAGAGGCCCACGCCGAGCGTGACCCCCACCACGGCGGCGGCCAGGCCGGCGACGAGCAGGGCCCAGCCCGACCCGGCCAGGGCGCGCACGGGTGGCGGGCGCTCCCCGCGCCAGGCGGCGACAAGGATCGGAAGCGCCAGAATCGCGGCCGCGGCGAACACCACCTGCCGCCCGTAGCCGCCGGCGAGAAGACTGAGCCAGTACACCAGGTGCGTGGAGACGGCCACGGAGACGACGACGGCCAGCCCGATCCGGCCGGCCGTATCGATACGCGGGCGGAGGGCCGCGACGATCCCCCAGCCGGGAACCACCAGGAACAGCGGCCACAGGACCGGGACCGCCAGCGCCGATACCGCCCAGGCCGCGGCGAGGCCGGCGGCGATGGCGAGGAGCGCGACCGTGAGGCGGCCGCTCGGAGTGGTCACGCCTGCGGATGATACGCGTGGACCGTAGACTTCCGGCCCATGCCCAGGGACCGTACGCCCGTCCTCGCGCTCGGCGGCATCCTCTTCGTGATCGGCCTGGGCGTGCTCGTGAGCGTCGACGCGGCAGACGGCTTCGACCGCGCCATCATCGGGGCGATCCGCGACCCCGATGTCAGCAACCTGCTCGCCTTCCTTGGCGCTCTCACCCAGCTGGGCTCGACCGGCGCGGTCACGATTGCGGCGCTGCTGACCTTCGCAGTCGGGGCCGGCATCGGGCCGTGGCGCCACGGCCTCATCGGCGCGCTGACGATTGGGCTCGCCGCCCTGGGCGTGGAGCTGGTGAAGGCGATCGTGGCTCGCACCCGGCCGGACATCCTGGAGCCGGTGATCGTCGAGCATGGGTTCAGCTTCCCGTCGGGGCACGCGACGCTGTCGATGGTGGCGTACGGAGTGCTCGCGGTGCTCGTCGGCCGCTCACGGTTGCCCGTTGGTGCTGCCATGGGCGTGATCGTCGCGCTCGGGCTGCTCGTGGTGCTCATCGGTGTCTCGCGCATCTGGCTCGGGGTGCACTATCCGACCGATGTCATCGCCGGATGGACCGCCGGCTGGGTGATCGTGCTTGCCTACGCCGCCATCACCCGCGGGGTGTCGAGGGAGCCAGCTGCGGGAGCGGTTGACGCGGATCCAGCAGCGCAACGATCCGATCGACCTGCTGCTGGCTGAGGACCGGCTCGGCCGTCATCCGTCCGGTCAGGCGCTCCGGCTCTCGCTCGATGACGAGGCCGCTGGGATCGGCCGGCTCGACCTGGACCGCCATGTCCGCCGACGGGGCGAGCACGGCGACGACGTCGGCCGGCAGGCCGGCGCGCTCGAGATAGAGGTTGAGGCGGCGGGCCGCGAGGCGGGCGGCGGTGATCGGCGCCGGCTCCCACGGCACCCACGACTCGGTGCTGCGATTCCACCGGTACCAGTGCCCGTTGCGTCTCGCGAAGCGGCCGCGCTCGCCGGCGAGGGTGATCGCCCACGTGCCTCCGGGACCGACCAGGACGGCGTCAATCGCCTGGATCCCGCCGGGCGAGACCCGTCGGAACCAGTGCCAGTCGTCGTCCAGGCGCAGAGCGAAGGCATCGGCGATCGGATCGCGCGACGACAAATGAAGGATGCCCATTCGAGAGGATCTCGAGCTCGGATGACGGATCATGAGGGCCTCTGTCGCGTGGGTCGCTGGGTCGTCCGGGCGTCGGATGGGCTTGGTCGAGTGTAGCGCGCACGCACCACCCGCGACAGAGGGTCTACGGGCGACGCCGTATCATGCGGCCAATGACCACGGTTTCCGGCGCCTCCCTGGAAGAGGCGGTTCGCACGCTGCTCGCCGAGATCGGGGAGGATCCATCCCGCGAGGGGCTGGCGCGCACGCCCGAGCGCGTGCGGCGGATGTACCACGAGCTGACGGCGGGCTACCACGTCGATCCGGACGCGCTGATCAACGGCGCCTGTTTCAGCGTCGACTACGACGAGATGGTCGTGGTCCGCGACATCGAGTTCTTCAGCCTGTGCGAGCACCACCTGTTGCCGTTCATCGGCAAAGCGCACGTGGGGTACCTGCCGAAGGGCCGGGTGATCGGCCTGTCGAAGATCCCGCGAATCGTCGACATGTATGCGCAGCGGCTCCAGGTGCAGGAGCGGCTCACCGTCCAGGTGGCCGACTTCCTGATGGAGCGGCTCGAGCCGAAGGGCGTCGCGTGCGTCGTCGAAGCGACCCATCTGTGTACGATGATGCGCGGGGTGAAAAAGCAGGAGGCGACGATGGTCACCTCGAGCATGACCGGAACGTTCCGCCGCGATGCCAGGACCCGGGCCGAGTTCATGGGCCTCATCGGCAAGCCGGGCTCGTCCTAGGCCGATGCCGTACGCCGATCCCCTGACCGATGACGAGCTGGCGACCGCCCTGGCCGGGCTGCCGGAGTGGACCCATGACGGCGTGTTCATCCGGCGCTCGGTGAAGGTCGCGGGCTTCAACGCGGCGGCCGATCTCGTGCGGGCCGTCGCGGATGCCGCCGACGCGGCCAATCACCATCCCGACGTCCACATCACTGGCTACCGGAACGTCGCCTTCGAGCTCACCACCCACGCCGCGGGGGCGATCACCCGACGCGACATCGAGCTCGCGACCGAGATCGATCGCCTGATCGCGGCGCGTCGGTAACTCCCCGCCAGCGGGGCTTGCGACGGCCAACTGCTCTGCAGCGCGCTCAATACGGCGCGGGCTGGGAGATGGGGCGGCGGAAAGGGCAATCCTGGCCGCGGGAGTGTGGTGGCCCCGCGCACAGGGAATTACCTCCGGGTCCGCGACCCGGCGCGGGTAGAATCGGCCGCAATGACCGTGACCCCGATCAGGATTCTCATCGCCAAGCCAGGCCTCGACGGGCACGACCGCGGCGCCAAGGTCCTCGCCCGCGGCCTGCGCGACGAGGGGTTCGAGGTCATCTACACCGGCCTGCGCCAGACGCCGGAGATGATCGCCGATGCCGCGGAGCAGGAGGACGTCGACGTCGTCGGCCTCTCGATCCTCTCCGGCGCCCACATGGCGCTCCTGCCGCGAACCGTCGAGCTGCTGCGCTCGCGGGGAATGGCGGACGTCCTGGTGGCAGCCGGCGGCATCATCCCCGATGCCGACGTCACGAAGCTCAAAGAGGCGGGCGTGGCCGAGATCTTCGGACCGGGCACGAGCATCGGGCAGATCGCGCGGTACTTCCGCGAGCACGTCCGGCGCCCATGAGCCGGAGCGTATATCGGGCATATACGCTGGCGACCGATGGTCGATGAGCTCGGTGCGGGGGAGCGTCGGCCACTCGCCCGGCTCCTGACCCGCATCGAGAACGGCGACCCTTCGGTCCGGCCGCTGCTGCCGGAGCTGTTCGCCGCCGGCCACGGCGCACACGTCGTCGGGATCACCGGGCCGCCCGGCAGCGGGAAGTCGACGCTGGTGAGTGCGCTCATCGGCGAGTGGCGGCGGCGGGGGAGGCGTGTCGGCATCCTGGCGGTGGACCCGTCGTCGCCGTACACGCGCGGCGCGATCCTCGGCGACCGGATCCGGATGATGGAGCACGCCGCCGACCGGGACGTCTTCATGCGCTCCATGGCCTCGCGCGGCGAGCTCGGCGGCCTGGCGGCCACGACCTGGATCGCCGCCGCCGCGCTCGATGCGGCGGGGTTCGACCCGATCCTCATCGAGACCGTCGGCGCGGGGCAGTCCGAGGTCGAGGTCGCGCGGCTGGCGGAGACGACCGTTGTCGTCGAGGCGCCCGAGATGGGGGACGAGGTGCAGGCCATCAAGGCCGGGCTGCTCGAGGTGGCCGACATCGTGGTGGTCAACAAGGGCGACCGCCCCGGCGCCGATCGCGCGGCTCGCCAGCTGCGCGCCATGCTCTCGACCGCGGGCGGCCGCGTCCAGCGCAAGCCGCCGCCGGTGATGCTGGCCACGGCGACGACCGGTGACGGCGTCGCCGCGCTCGCCGATGCGGTCGATCGACACCGGGAGGTCGCACGTGAACCGATGGCCGCCCGGGATCGAGCCGAGCACCAGGTGCGACGCGCCCTTGCCGACTCGGCCGCCGAACGTGCGCGGGCACGACCGGATTGGGAAGAGACGATCCGCGCCGTCGCGGACCGCGGCCTGGATCCGCTGACGGCGGCCGAACGGCTGAATACCCACTGAGTCGCCCGGCTAGGGTCATCACCGTGGAGTCTTTGCGCGCGACGCTATCCACATCGTGACTCTATCGGCCACCGAATGGCCGATGCATGCACGCTGACCCCTGCGTCAGCCATCGACGCCGCCGCAGCCTGGCCATGCGATCCACCTCCTGAATATGCGGCCATCCAACGGCCGTTCGAGTCACCCGCCGCATTTGCCGCGTGGAGGTGATCGTGTGCTGGAGCGAGCACTGTCCACGAGGGCGGCTGGTACCCTTCTCGACTGATGAGCTTCGACCGCGTCTTCGTCATCGGCGCCGGCCTGATGGGCCACGGCATCGCGCAGGTCAGCGCCGCGGCCGGCAAGCAGGTGACGCTCTCCGACCGCACCGCCGAGCTCGCCGAGAAGGGAAAGGCCCGCATCGGCGCGAATCTGAAGCGCCAGGTCGACAAGGGCAAGCTGGAGCCATCGGTCGCCGATGCGCTGCTGGCCCGGGTTGCCACCGCCGAAGGGACCGGCGGCGCGGCCGGCCACGGGATCGTCATCGAGGCGGTCTTCGAGGACGAGGCCGTCAAGCGCGACACCTGGACCGCCCTGACGAACAGCGCCGACGCCGATGCGATTTTCGCCAGCAACACCAGCTCCATCAGCATCACCAGCCTCGCCACGGCGACGGATCGCCCGGCGAAGTTCATTGGCCTCCACTTCTTCAGCCCAGTGCCGGTGATGGGGCTGATCGAGATCATTCGCGGGCTCGAGACCGATGACGCCACCCACGAGGCTGCCAGGGGCTTCGCGGAGGAGCTCGGCAAGACGGTGATCGAGTCACGGGACTATCCGGGCTTCCTCGTGAACCGCATGCTCGGCCCGTTCATCAACGAGGCCGTCTTCGCGCTCATGGAATCCACCGGCACGGCCGAGGACATCGACACCGGTGCCAAGCTGGGCCTG
>DASVEQ010000046.1:0-43844 GCA_036380455.1 Candidatus Limnocylindria bacterium
AGCTGCTCGGCATCGGCCTGGTGGCGGTCGGGCTCATCGTCCTAATGTGGATCTCCGGGCTCTGGTTCGGCGGCGCACCCGGCTGGCCGGTGGTGCTGGCCGCCATCGGCTTCGCCATCCTGTGGGCCCGGCGTGGCGACGAAGGGCGCGCACGTGTGAGCCTGCCGGGTCTCGGTGGCTCGATCGGCGCCGTCGTCGGCGGCCCGATCTCCTGGCCGCGCGTCGCCATCGGCGGGGTGCTCGTGCTCATCGGGATGGGCACCTTCCTGGCCGCCAACACCTCGCTGGCGGCGGCCGGCAACGTCCTGTTGGCGATGATCGTGGCCATCGGCGGCGTCGTCCTCCTTGCCGGCCCGTGGGCGTGGAACCTCGGTCGCCAGCTGGTCGAGGAGCGCAGCAGCCGGGCCCGCGCCGACGCGCGCGCCGAGGTCGCCGCTCACCTCCATGACTCCGTGCTCCAGACCCTGGCCATGATCCAGCGCGCCGACGAGCCTCGCGAGATGGCGACCCTCGCGCGCACGCAGGAACGCGAGCTGCGGGCGTGGCTCTACGGACGCGCGCCGGCCGCCGAAGGCGCGCGATTGCGTGACGCGATCGACGCCATGGCCGGGCGGATCGAGCGCCGGCACCAGGTACGCGTCGACGCCGTCGTCGTCGGAGACGCGGAGCTCGACGACCGGCTGCGGGCCCTCATCGATGCCTGCGCCGAAGCCGTGGCCAACGCCGCGCGCCACTCGGGGAGCGAGGGCATCGCCGTCTACGTCGAGGTGGAGGCCGACGCGGTCAGCGCCTTCGTCCGAGACCA
Organism: Candidatus Limnocylindria bacterium; assembly: GCA_036380455.1. Lineage (GTDB taxonomy): Bacteria > Chloroflexota > Limnocylindria > QHBO01 > QHBO01 > JACDBZ01. The sequence continues at coordinate 806 of DASVEQ010000046.1, forward strand.
GGGTCACGGCTTCGACCCCGCGTCGGTCCCGCCGGATCGGCGGGGGATTGCGGACTCGATCGTCGGCAGGATCGAACGGCGGGGCGGGACGGTGCGGATCGACAGCACGCCCGACGGTGGCACAGAGGTCGTCATGCGCCTGCCGCGGAGCGCGCCGTGAGCCGCGGGGTGCGCGTCTTCATCGTCGACGACCACGCGCTGTTCCGATCCGGCGTGCGGGCCGAGCTGGCACAGCACCACGAGATCGTCGGCGACGCGGGGTCGGTGGAGGAGTCCGTTCCCGCCATCGTCGCGCTGCGGCCGGATGTCGTGCTGCTCGACGTCCACATGCCGGCCGGAGGTGGGCGCGCCGTCGTCGAGGCGGTCCTCGCGGAGGCGCCCGAGGTGCGCTTCCTGGCCCTCTCCGTCTCGGACGCCGCGGAGGACGTCATCGCCATCATCCGCGCCGGGGCGCGCGGCTACGTCACGAAGTCCATCTCGGCCGATGAGCTGGCGTCAGCCGTCACCCGCGTGCAGGCCGGCGACGCGGTCTTCTCGCCGCGCCTGGCGGGCTTCGTGCTCGACGCGTTTGCCGCCGAGTCCGGCGGAGCCGCCGATCCCTCCCTGGATCCCGAGCTCGATCTCATCAGCCCGCGGGAGCGGGAAGTGCTGCGCTACATCGCGCGCGGCTACGCGTACAAGGAGGTCGCGCACGAGCTCTCGATCTCGGTGAAGACCGTCGAGACGCACGTCTCGGCCGTGCTCCGCAAGCTCCAGCTCTCGAACCGATATGAGCTCACGCGCTGGGCGACGGACCGCCGCCTGGTGTGAGGCCCGAGGCTCAGCCACTCCGCCCGCGCGCGTCGATCGGCCAGCGATCCACGACCGCGCCACCGCGCACGAGGACGGCCTCGTCGTACAAGTCGACGACCGGGCAGATGTGGTTCGGCACGACGGCGACCACCTCCCCGATCCCGGGCATCGGCGCATCGGTGTCGAGCTCGACGATGCCGTGGTAGTCGAACGCCCGGCTGACGGTCGCCCCAGGGTGGTCGGGCAGCAGCCCGAAGCCGTCGAGGTACTCCGCGCGGTCCTTGGTCAACGACTTCGCTCCGGCGTCGATGACGAAGCGTCCGGGAGCGGGATGGCTGACGACGGTCGCCGCCACCATGGCTGCCAGCTCTTCGGCCGTCGCGCTGCCGAGGACCAGCTGCTGGCGGTCGTTGAGGGCGTACGTCCCGGCCCGGATCTCCGTCACGCCCGGCCGAGCCGCCAGGAGCCGCGTCGGGGTCGAACCGGCGCTGACGGTATCGATGGCGAAGCCAGCGGCACGGAGCGCCTCGGCGGCCGACGTGAGCACCGCGACCTCGTCGTCCGCGGCCGCCGACCTCGCGGCCGGTTCACGATACGCGTGGCCGCCATGGGTGAAGACGCCGCCCACCTCGAGGCCCGCGTCCCGTGCGACGGTGGCGACGGACACCGCCTCCGTGGGGCCCGCCACGCCCGTCCGTCCGAGGCCGGCGTCGAGCTCGACGAGGACGCGCAACGGTCGGTCGGTCCCGCGAACGGCAGTGCCGAGCTCCCGAGCGGACTCGACCGAATCGACGCCCACCGACAGGCGAATCCGCCCGTGGAGCCGCCGGAGGCGTGAGGCCTTGGGGCCGCCCGCCCAGACCGGGTAGGCGACGAACACGTCGCCGAGGCCAGCATCGGCCAGGACCTCGGCCTCACCGAGCGTGCCGGCGGTGAGCCCTGCTGCCCCGGCCTCGAGCTGGAGACGGGCGATCGGGACGAGTTTGTGGGTCTTGACGTGCGGCCGAAGGCCGATGGAGCGCTCGTCAAGCGCGGCCTGCAGCCTGAGGATGTTGCGCTCGACGACGTCGAGGTCGATGACCAGGCACGGGGTGTCGAGCCCGGCAGGGAGGGTGTGCACGTCCACAGCGTGCCACAGCGCTCGCGCGCGGCGCCCCTGGTCCCGGCGTCAGTCCGAGCCGTCAGCCTCGCGGATCATCCCTGGCGCGCGTCGATGAAGGGACGAATCTCGATGGGCATCCCGACGACGGCGGAGGTCTTGGTCGCCCACTCACGCGCCGACTCCTGGCTCGGCGCTTCGATGATGTAGAAGCCACCGATGGCTTCCTTCGACTCGATGAAGGGCCCGTCGGTCGTCTGGACCGTTCCGTTCGCCGCCCGGACCACCGCGGCGGCCTTCGGCTCGTCCAATCGGCCGCTGAACACCAGCGCGCCGGCGGATCGCATCTCGCCTTCGAGCGCCTCGATCCCCTTCGCGTACGCTCGCATCGCCTCCTCACCGCCAGAGGCGGCCGCGGGGGTTGCGTCGACGGCGGTGTGGACGGACAGCAGGTAGTGGGTCACGATCGTGCTCCTTGCATGCGCGGTCGGATTGGCCGCTCATCGAGACGACGATCGCGGACGGTCGATTTCGACCGGGGCGGTTGGTGGTCCATCAATCGTCCGGCGGATCGGTGATCACCATGGCCATGACCTCCTCCCGGGTGGGGCGCATGTTGTGCACCTGCTCGCCATGCTCGGTGGCTGCGACGATGAGCTCCTCCTCGGAGCCGTTCGCCTCCCAGCCACAGGCGCAGCGGAGTCGCATCGGTTCGGTCATGTGGCATCCTCGATTCAGGGCAGGCTGCGAAACGGTTCCGGCACATAGTCGCCGAGTGCTCGTCGCCAGTCCGGCGACAAACGGTGTGCGACGGCCTCATCATCCTGCGCCAGCCAGGCCAGGTGGCGAATCCCGTGCTCGAGGACCTGGGCATGGCCGATGGCCGACGGCGCTCTCGTGGCCTCCGACCGGGCAAGGGTGGCGCGCGGGATCGGCTCCGACGCCATGCCGGCAGCCTGCTCGGGACCGATGACGGCAACGAAGCTGAGGAGGACCGCGGGACCCTCCCGCCGCCACGAGGTCGAGTGGACCACGAGTGGCGCGCCGACCAGGCCGCGCACGATCCGATCCACGGCCTCGACCGGGTGCTCGACGTCATCGAGCTGCATGATCCAGGGCACCGCGCCGTCGGGACCGGTGAGCTCGAGATGGTCGTCGTTCAGCCAGACGAGGAAGACCTCGCCGCGTACCGGTCCGTCGACGTCCCACGGGGGCGGCTCCTGCGTTCGCATCTGGACATCGTACGGCCCAGCCAATTCGTCAAATGTCGCACGCCTCGCGCGATGGGCGGCCGATGCCTTTGCGAAGCCCCAACACGATGATTGGGTGATGAACCAGACGACTCAAACCTGGACCGGGATCGCCGTCCTCCTCCTGGGCGTCACAGCCGCCGGAGCGGCCCTCTTCGGCATTGCCGTGCCGCTCATCGTGCTCAACCTCCAGCGTCTCGACGGGCCGGCGGGGGCAGCAGTCGTTGCGATCGGCGCCGTCAGCCTCTTGTTCGCCCTGGCGGCCGCGTTCGCCTCGTTGGCGGTGGCCGCGCAGCGACGACGTGGGACAGTGGTTGGCCTCGTCATCGGCGCGGTCGTCGTGCTGAGCGCCGGCGTGGCATCGGCATCCGGAGGCTGGCATCCGGCCCTGGCCGGGGCGTTCGCATTGGGTGGCGGGATCGTGGGCTCGCTGCTGTTCGCGGGTGCCGTGCGACCGTATGGTGCTGGCGCCGCCTGATCAGCGACAGGCGACCGTCGCCGTCTTCGTCGACCAGCGCCGCGTAGATCCGTTCGGCGATCTCGTCCGGGAGCACGTCAGTCCTCGAACGCGTGTCAGAAGGGTGGCAATGCCGCCGGCAGAAGCCTATCCTCCGGCCGCTGCCCCAAGTGATTGCACGAGGAAGACCGATGGATGTCCTGCTGCTTCGCCTGATCCACATCGGGACCGGCGCCTTCTGGGTGGGCGCGGTGTTCACGTTCTTCCTGTTCGTGCAGCCGGCGGCCGTGGCCGTCGGTCCGGAGGCGACGAAGTTCACGTACCAGCTCATCCACCATCGGCGGCTGCCCGTCGTGATCCTCGGCGCCGCGGCGGTCACTGTTCTCGCCGGCACCTGGCTCCTCGTCATCACCTCGAGCGGGCTCGACCCGGACCTGCTCTTCGACGAGTCACGGCTGGGCTACACGATCGGCGGCGTGGCGGCCATCCTGACGTTCGGACTCGGCGGTCTCTACGTCTTCCCGCGGACCCGAATCGTGGAGCGCACCCTGGGTGCCCTGCTGTCCGAGGGCCGGCCACCGTCGCCCGAGGAGCAGCAGCTGCTCGCCCGGACGGCGCGCGAGTCGCGACAGGCCGGCTGGATCGTGCTCGCCGGCCTCACGATCGCCGTACTCGCGATGGCCACCGCTCGGCTGTGGGGGCTCGTCATCTGAGCTCGGGCATCGCCGGATGCCGTCGTTCGGCGGTCGCGAGCCACAGCAGGGGGATCGCCGCCGCGCTCGCCGCGAGCGCCGACGCGAACAGCACCTGCACGCCGAACTGCGCGGCGACCCACGAGCCGATGCCGGGGCCGAGAATCATCGCCACGCTGAAGACCGTCGCCGATAGGATGCCCTGCGCGGTGGCGGCGGTCGCCTCGGGGGCATGTCGCGAGACGAACGTGACGCCGCCCACGAGCACGAGGGCGAAGGCGACGCCGTGGAGCGCCATGGTGGCTGCCGCCAGGACGGGGTCGCTGACGAGAAGGAGCGCCAGCGCGCGGAGGGCGAAGGCAGCGGCGCCGATGGCGATCAGCCGCTCGCTTCCGACGCGTGCGCCGAGCCATGGGTAGGCGGCCATGATCGGGATCTCGACCAGCGCGCCGATCGCCCACGCGGAGCCGACGAGCTCCCCCGGAGCGCCGAGGTCGAGGAGGTGGATGGAGAAGTACCAGTTGATCGCCATCGATGCCGACCAGGCGAGCAGCACAGCCGGCAGGAATCTGGCGACCGGTGGATGGCGGAGCACGACACCGATGGCGCTCAGCCGCGGCAAGCGCGGGCCGCTGCGCTCTCCGCGCAGCGGGAGGGCGACGACGGCGAGCGCCAGCATCATGGCGAGGTAGACGACGAACAGGCTCGCCGGCCCAGCGCGCTCGATGAGCGCCCCGGTGAGGGCCACGACCACGATGAAGGAGGCGGAGCCCCAGGCGCGCAGGCGACCATACCGGTTCCGGTCGCTGCCGACCGTCTCGAGGGCCCGGGCGTCGATGGTCGGCGCGATTCCGGCGAAGGCGATCGAGAGGAGGGCGAGACCGAGCGCCATCCCCACGATCTCCGGCGCAAGCGCCAGCATCACGGCGCCGGCCGCGGTGATGAGCGCCGCGATCGGGATGACGAGCGGCGACCCGGCGTATCGATCGGCGAGCGCCCCCCAGATCGGCGCCGCGACGAACCCCACCGCCGCTCCGAGCGCCGTCAACAGCCCGATGGCGCCGAGGTCGAGTCCGCGTGCCTGGTAGAAGACGCCCAGGTACGGAAACGAGGCACCGACCGCGGCGAACAGCGCCGCGTAGCTGAGGCGCGCGGCGAGACTGGGGCTCAACGAGCCAGCCGGTCGCCGATCTCCACGACGCTTTCCGCCAGCGCCTCGACCTCGGCCAGCGTGGTCGCGGCGTTCACGAAGCACGGCCGGATGGCGAGGCGGCCCTGGATCCGGGTCGTGGATGGAACGAGGCGGGTCTCGGCGCGCAGGGTCTGCACGATCTCGGTGTTCAGGGCATCCAGCCGCGGCTCGTCCAGGCCGCCCGTGCGGTAGCGGAAGCAGCAGATGGACAGCGTCGGCTCGTCCAGGAGCTCGAGCCGCGGGTGCTCGACGGCGCGATCGGCCAGATGTCGCGCAAAGCCGAGATGTCGCCGGACGCGTTCGCGCATTCCATCGGCGCCGATCTCGCGCAGCGACGCCCACACCCAGACGCCACGCGACGGCGACGAGAGCTCCACGCTGCGGTCGAACCAGTGGATGCCCTGGTCGTCGAACGCCGATCTCGCGCTCTCCGGGGCGAAGGCCTCCAGGTAGGGTGCCGGCTCCTGGGTGAAGGCGCGCTCGAGGAGATCGCCGTCGCGGACGTACGTCGCGCCACAGCCCCCCGGCGTCCCGAGCCACTTGTGCGGATCGATGATCCAGGAGTCGCCACGCTCGACCCCGCGGAACTGCCGGGCCAGCTCCGGCAGGCCCGCGGCGGGGAGTCCGTACGCGCCGTCAACGTGGAGCCACACGCCGTGCGCGGCGGCCACGTCGGCGATGGCGTCGATGTCGTCGATCGCGCCCGTCGCGGTCGTCCCGGCCACCGCCACGATGGCGATCGGCAGCATGCCCTCCGCCATGTCTGCGCGAAGCCGTCGGTCGAGGGCCGTGGCGTCCATTCGCCCCGAGGTGTCGCTCTCGATGGCCGCGAAGGCACGCCGGCCGAGGCCGAGCACGCCGGTCGCGCGCTGGATCGTGTGATGGACCTCGGTCCCACCGTACACGCGGCCCCGAACGCCGGCGGGGAGGCCGTCGGCGGAGACGTCGACGCCGATCCGCTCGAAGGCCGCCTGGCGGGCGGCGCCGATAGCCAGGAGGTTCGCGGTCGACCCGCCGCTCGAGTACACCCCGAACGTGTCCGGGGGGATGCGGCACAGGTCGGCGAGCCAGCGCAGGGAAAGCTCTTCGAGGAAGCTGAACGAGGTGAGGAAGTAGCGGAAGTGCCCGGCCACCTGGGCGGCGACGCCGGACGCGAGCGTGGCGGTCGTCGCCCGGCCGATGATGTACGCCATGAAGCCCGGGTCGGGGGTCCGCAACCCGTAGGGGATGACCCACCGGGCAAGCTCATCGGCGACGACCTCGATCCCCTCGCCCCACTCGGGCAGCGGACGGTCGAGCGCGGCCACCCACTCGGACCGATGGGCGACGGCGAGGTCCGGCCCGTCGCCCGCCATGAACCGATCGAGCTCGGGGAGCAGCCGGCTGATCGTCTCGGCCAGCCGGCCGAGCTCGGCGGGGTCGTCGGCGTCCAGCGCGGCGGCCGGGATGGGGGCGCTCATCAGGGAGCCTCCCTGAACGGCTCCCGCCACGCCGGCGGGTCGAAGTCAGGAGCGAAGTAGGTCCGACAACGGTCGATGCGGCCGTCGCGCAGCTCGTACACGTTGAGCGCGTACCACAGGCTGCCGTCCGGGTAGCGGACGCGGATGATCGCGGTCCCGCGATTGCCGGTGCCTTCGATGTCGATGACGGTGTACGACCGGGTCAGCGCGTACGCGATCGTCTCGCCGATCACCTCCTCGAGCCGGCTCGTGCCGGACTCAAGGGCCGGGTAGCCAGCGAACTGGGCGCGGATGTTCGCGACCCCGCGAAAGCGCTCGCCGGATTGCGGGAATTCGAGGACCGCATCGGCGTGAAAGTACTCGCCGAGCCTCGCCCAGTCGTGGGTGCTCACCACGTCGGCCATGCCGTTCATCACGCGCTCGTGGACGGTGTCGGTCACGACTTCGTCGTCGCCCTCGACTCCGCCGACCGCGCCGGTGCATCGGGCCCTTCCTGGCCGGCCATGGCGCGAGCTTCCGCCTGGGTGAAGGCGCGGGAGCGCAGGGTCGCCAGCGCTCCCAGGTGCGTGTCGACGAAGGTCCTCAGCGCCGCGCGCCGGACGTCGGCGGGGAGGTCGTCGCGCGAAGCGAGCTGTCGATACCCGGCGTGCGTCATGTAGGCATCCACCACCACCCGCAGGTCTGCCGCGGACAGGAGGGTCGCGAGCTCCGGCAGCAGCCGCTCGAACGATGAGCGGTCGAGGTCTGCGAAGAGCCCGTGGTCCCGCGCCACCGAGATCGTCGCGAGGTTCACGTCGAGCTCGAAATACACCGCCTTCGCCGCGTTTCGCGCCTGACGCATGAATTGGCGCCGCTGGATGTAGATGCCCACGACCAGCCAGCCCATCACGCCGACGAAGGAGCCGATGATGCCCGGGAGCAGATCACGCCATTCCATGCCGCCCCGAGTATTGCCGCCACGAGGACTCGAACACAACGGTCCGACGCCCGAAGGCGGGAATCTAGACCGATCCTTGGGGGGCCGGGCCGATCACTTTCATCAGGCGGCGTCCTCGCTGTGGAGCCTCCGATGCAGCTCGGCGATTGTTGCGTGCCGGCGCGCGCGCATCGCCGGCGAGCCGGACACTCGGTGCCCGACCTTGATGATCACCCGCAGCAGCATGAAGGCCATCAGGATGCCCAGGATCTTCGGCACGGCCGACTCGGCGGGGCTCCGTGCCTCCGTCTCGTCGGTAGCCGCGTGGCGTCGATGTCGTCGCATGTCCATACCTCTGCTGCGTGCGGCCCTCAACCGGCCGCTGTCGGGGACAGCATGGAGCTCAATTGCGCATGAACTGTGAACGGGCGATGGAGGTGCGGCTCCCACATAGCCCGCAGGGTGGGCAAGCGCTGGCCCGGTTTGTGCTACATGCTGTGAGCATGCGCTCCCTGGTGCTGGCGGTGATGCTCGTCCTCTCGACGGCGGGGCTGGCGAGAGCCGACGCAGGCCTGACCGATGCGGTCGCCGCGGCGTTCCTGGTGCGGACAGTCGATCCGGGCCTCCACGAGATCGCCCACGCGCGGGTGGCCGAGATCAGCGCGGCTGGGGAGCTCGGTCACGAGGGGATGCGCGCTGGAACGGCCGAGGTGCTGGCCCTGAACGCCGGCGTCGCGAATCCCGTCGCCCACGCCGTGAATCAGTGGATCGGCAGCTCATTCCATCGCGGCATCCTGTCGGACGGGTCGTACGGGCGCATCGGCTGCGCGGAGACCGTTGCGGACGGGATCCATTGGTTCGCCTGCGTGCTCGCCCCCGGGCCGCTGCCGGCCCAGGGAGGTTCCGGTTCCGGTGGGACCAGCCTTCCGGACACAAGCGTGCCGCAGCCCTTGGTCTTCGCGTCCGGCTCCCGATGGAGGGCCATGCCCGACTAGGCCGGCGCTGGCTTTCCGGCTTTCTCGCCAGCGGGAGTATCAGACACCTCCTGGGAGACCCTCCCGCCCACGCGCAAGCCCATGCGCCCAGCCCATTGCGCCGGGGCGTACACTGGCAAAGTGAACATCCGTTCTATTGTGGCGCCGACCTTGTCACGCTATCCGACCGAGTACCAGTGGGAGGAGCTGGAGGAGCTGCTCCGTCGGGCGATCAGCCAGATGCCGCGGCAGACCCTGCCGGAGGCGCTCGCCGACGAGCCGGCGAGGAGCGTGATCGACGAATGGCGGCACCGACATTGGCTCGACGAGACCGCGGCATACCTCCCCTAACGATCGGCGGCAACTGTGCCGTCGGCCAGGGCCCCTATCCTGCGACCATGGCATCGCGAGCGGCCCGCCCCGACCCGGGCGGTGATGAGTTGCTGAACCGCATTCGCGCGATCTGCCTGGCGCTGCCGGAAGCCACCGAGGGCGGTGGAGTCGGCAATCCCTCATGGCGGGTCCGAGGCAAGATCTTCGCCATGCGGCATGACGCCCATGCCGGTGCGTGGGGGATCTGGTGCAAGGCACATCCTGGGGCACAACAGGCCCTCGTGGGTGGCGACCCTGAGCGATTCTTCCGACCTCCCTACGTTGGCATCCACGGCTGGATCGGCATCTCGCTGGCGGCCGACCAGGACTGGGACTTCGTGGGCGATCTCATCGAGGACGCGTACCGCCTGACGGCGCCGAAGCGGCTCGTCTCGCTGCTGGACGCGACGCGCTAGCGCGCCGGGCAAGGGTGCGAGCTGCCGGTCAGGCGGCCCCCGCGTCGAGGATGCCGGTCACCAGCTCTTCCGTCGTGCCGGTCGGCCCGAACGCGAAGAGGAAGATGAGGTGACCATCCGCGGCGCGGCCCCACGGCGCGAGAGCGGTCGTTCGCCCGTTGGCCGTCATCAGGTACGCGTCGCCGCCCAGGCCTCGTTGGCTGCCGGCCCCGAAGCCGTCCTCCATGTCGTCGAGGACGCGCGCGAAGAAGTCGATTGCCCGGGTGTCATCCGTGCCCGGAAAGCCGAAGGCGATCACGGAGACCTCTTCGTTGTCACGGGTGGCGATGGCGGCCTGCCCGATCTCGACCTCCACCTGCTCGCCGAGGGTCTCGCGCACGCCCTGCACGAAGCCGGGGACGGTGCCGGTCTCCAGGCGATATGCGAAGCCGGCCACTCCCGGGAACGCGCCGAGTGGCTGGCCCGGCGAGGCTTGTGGCTCGACCGATGGTGCCGTGCTCGGCGTGGTCGTCGAGCCGCACGCCGCGAGGACGATGAGCGCAACGACGCCCAGGGTCGCGGGCAGGGAGAATCGAGCGGTGCGTCTGGTCATGGGCCACGTAGGGTACCAACGCGGCCCGAATCCTTCAGACGCGCGGGCCGTTACTTCTTCTTGTCGGCCTTCGCGCCCTTCTTCTTCTTGTCCTTGCTCTTGGAGCCGGGTCCCTTGTCGCCCACGTTCGCCTCCTCCACGGATCGGACGTCCGCCGATGCGGCGCATCGGTGGTCCGTGGCTATCGTGCGCCGTCCGTCAAGCCGGGTCCTCTCGCACGAGCGCCGGGCTTCGTTGTGAATCGGGGAGGAGACGTTCCTCATCGGTGGCGATCCGCGGGGTACCGAGGTCAGGCGCCGTCCGGTTCCGGCGCGCTGGCCAGCGGGAAGCGACAGCGGACGACCGTCCCCGCGCCCGGAGCGCTCTCCAGCACCGCGTCGCCGCCGTGCGCCCGCACGAGGTCGCGGACGATGGCAAGACCCAGCCCTGCGCCGGCCGTGTCGCCGGCGCGCCAGAACCGATCGAACGCCCGGCCGGCCGCCTCGGGCTCCATGCCGCTGCCGGAGTCGGCGCACTCCAGCTCGACCGCGTCACCGATGCGACGCACGCGGATCGCGATGCGGCCGCCCGCCCCGGTGTGGCGAAGGGCATTCGAGACCAGGTTGCCGATCACCTGACGCACGCGGCGCGCGTCGAGCGAGAGCGACGGGACGTCGTCGACGTCCGTGCTGATCGTCACGCCCTGCATCGCTGCCTGCGGTTCGAAGCCGGCGGCAACGTCGGCCGCGAGCTCACCGAGGTCCACGGCATCCCGATGGAGCTCGAGGGCGCCGGCATCGGTCAGGGAGAGGGTGCGGAGGTCGTCGACGAGGCGTTCCAGCTGGTGGGTCTCGGCCAGGAGGCGCTCGAGCTGCGGACGATCGGCGGGGTAGAGGCCGTCCAGCATGCCCTCGACGCTGCCCTGGATGACGGTCAGCGGCGTGCGCAGCTCGTGGCTGACGTCGGCCAGGAAGCGTCGTCGCTGGTCGGTGTCCGAGGCCAGGCGTGCGCTCATCGCGTTGAACGCTCGAGCCACCGCGCGAATCTCGCGGGGACCGCGGACCTCGACCTGCGCGCCGACCTCGCCGGCCTCGACTCGCGCCGATGCCTCGACGAGGTCGCCGAGCGGAGCGGCTGCGCCGCGCACGCCCCGGGTGAGGCGCGCGATGATCGCGAGCCCGAGCAGTATCGCGAGCGCCGGCAGGACGGACGAGACGACGTCCTGGCTCACGAGGCTGCCGATGAGCCAGGCGAGTCCGACGATGACCAACGCCAGCACGACGATGAGGCTGATGGCGACGCCCACCATGCGGCGCACGAATCGGCGGCTCATCCCGCGCCACGCTTCGGGACTCTCCGGCGGCCACGCCTCCGTCCGGGGCCACCATGGCGGCCGCGGGCCGCCGGCCGGGCGCTGCGACCAGTCCCATCCATGGCGCCCGCGCGGCCGGCGCTCAGTCGGCAAGGCGATACCCGACGCCGTACACGGTGAGCAGATAGCGCGGCTGGTGCGGATCCGGCTCGAGCTTCCGTCGGATGTTCTTGACGTGGGCGTCGATGGCGCGCTCGTAGGACTCGAAGGCGACGCCGTGGATCGCGTCGAGGAGCTGGGACCGGGTGAACACGCGACCCGGGTGGCGGGCCATGGCCGCCAGCAGCGCGAACTCGGTGGCGGTCAGCTCGATCGGCTCCTGGCCGCGCGTCACGCGCATGCGCGGGACGTCGAGCGACAGGTCGCCGGCGCGCACGACCTCCGACTGGCCCGCGCCGGCGTGTCGCCGCAGCACGGCGCGCACCCGGGCCACGAGCTCCCGCGGGCTGAAGGGCTTCGTCACGTAATCATCGGCGCCCAGCTCGAGGCCGATGATCCGATCGGTCTCGTCGTCCCGCGCCGTGAGCATGATCACCGGGAGCTCGCCGTCCCGGCGCAGAGTCCGCGTCACGTCCAGGCCGTCGAGACCCGGCAGTCCGAGGTCGAGCACGACGAGATCCGGGTTCTCGGTGCGGACGCGCATGAGCGCCTCCTCGCCGCTCCGCGCTGCCAGGACGCCGAACCCGGCGGCCTCCAGGTAATCGGTGACGAGCCGAATGATCTTCGGCTCGTCGTCGACGATCAGGATCCTGGCCATGGCGCGGCCATCGTAGCCGCGGTCACGCGCCCGCCGGACGCTGCTCGCCCTCGCCGCCCTCGCCGCCCTCGCGCCGATGGAGTTCCTGATGCCACTCCTCGATCCGATTCCGCCGGTCGCCCCAGCCACCGCCCGGTCCGGGACCGCCGCGTCGACCTCCACCGAAGGCGGCCCGCACGAGGCCGATGACGATGAAGGTCATGAAGATCACGAACAGGAAGCCGAAGAACCCGAAGCCCCAGCCGAACGGCCCGTGGACATACGGGCCGCCGTAGCCCCAGGCGTACGGATTCACCGGGATCGGGTCGCCCCCGGCGGCGGCCTGCTGCGCCGCCTCGGCCAACCCGGCGGTCACGCCGGCGTTGTACGCCGCGACGCCGATGCCGATCGTGAGGGCGACCAGCACGAGGGCCGCGAAAACGCGGAAGAAGCCTCTTCCGTCCATGTCGAATGTCTCCTCGCCTGTGGATCGGTTCGTGGATCGAACCGCTGGGACGAAGGCTGCCGGCCGATTGTGGGCGAATTGTGAACGCGCCGCGGACGAGCTCAGCCGGCGCGCCGGGTCTCGAAGACGCGGCCGTCCTCCGCCGCAAAGGCCCACACATCGATCTCCGGCGGCTCGATCCCGAGGGATGTGAGCGCGGTGCAGACCTGGCTCCGATGGTCGGTGCCATGGTGGATCACCTGGGCGAGGCGGACGCCCATCGGCGCGTGGCTGTCGGTTCCATCGTCGCGATGCCGGACCACGACGCGGTCGGGTTCGGGGTTGCCGTCGAGGAGCGCGACCCAGCCGGGACCGTTGGCGACCATCACCGCGCGCAGCTCCGCGAGGTGCATCTCCGCTTCCTCGATCCGCGGTGATGCCCCCTCGGACAGCACGAACAGGTAGGCGGCATCGGCGCCGACGAGGTGCCGGAGCGTGTCGATGACCGAGCCATACGTGCCCGGGACGGTCGTCGCGAGCTGCTCCGGGCTGAGGCCCAGGCAGGCGTCGATCAGGCGGATGGAGGCCCACACGTGGTGGGCGAACGCATCGTGGAGAGCGGATCTGGGCATGGTCGGCTCAGTATCCCGCATCTCGATTCACGCGATCGGCTGCCGTCAGGCGATGCCTGCCTTGCGGTCGAGGTGCTGGAGCAGGTCGTGCGCGGCAAGCTCGATTGCCTTGTGGCGCCACTCGGCGGCCCGGAAGTGGCAGGCGATGATTCCGCTGCGGTGGATTCGCCGGAAGTCGCCCAGCACGAAGGCGGAGCGTGCCTTCGTCTCGTCGTTCGCGCCCTCGGTCACGCCGAGATGCCACTCCGCGTACTCGTCCCATCCGTGGCGCTTCAGGTAGCGATTCTCAGCCTCCGCGTCCGGCTGGACCTCGCCCCAGTCGCTGTCGAGGACGTACTGGCGGGCGTCGATCATGCGCCGAGCCCTCGCCACGGCGCGTGCGTTCACCTGGTATCGGGGCACTTCAGGCCTCCGTGACGGCGAACAGCCGCCATTCGTCCGGGACGCCCTTGAGCGCGTGGGCGCCGCGGAGGTCGCTGCGATCGCCTGGTGATCAGCGCCAGACTGCGACGATCACCGCCACGACGATCACGCCGATCACATGGTAGCTGCCGTTGATGGCGAACCACGTCCATGGCTCCGGCTTGTTCGGATCGAATGTCGCGTCCACCAGCGTGTGCATCAGGAGCAGGCCGACGCCGGCGACCACGCCGAGCACCAGACCCCCGCTCAGCTCGTCGGTCCCGGTGGCCGCTGCCAGCAGGCCGATGGCGATCGCCATCACGAGGTAGGCGAGGAACGGCACGACGTAGGTCGTCGCCTTCATCTCCGGCGGCGTGCGCTCCGGATCCCAGCCGATCGAGCGCTGCCACTGGCGGCCGAACAGCACCGGCGAATACCACAGCGCCCCGAGCGCGAAGTAGATGACCGCCCCCACGATGACGGCGAGCCAGTTCAGCTCGCCTAGCGCGTCGAAGCTCACGACGACCCTCCGTATGCGCGGGCGCCCCAACGGCCCGCCGCCGTCAGCCTACCGCGACTGGCAAGCGGTTGGCGGCATTCGAAGGTCGGTCGTCTCAGGCGCGATCCACCATCGGCTTCACCTCGCCGATCCAGCGCTCGATGGTCTCGTCGTCGAACGGGGCCGCCAGCTCGGCGATGAACGTGTGGAATCCGAGCGCCTTGCGATCGATCATCTCCTGCGCCACCTGCTCCGGCGTCCCGACCCAGAACGTGTCGTCCTCCTCGACCGCGGACATCGGCGTGCGGTTGTGCGCCATCTGCGCCTCCCACAACCGGCGCGCCTCGGCCTCGGTGGAGCGAATGATCGGCTTGCACCCAACAGTCAGCTCGATCTCCGCAACGTCGCGACCGACGGTCTCGCAGTGCGTGCGAAGCACCGAGATCTTGTGGCGCAGCTTCTCGACCGATCCCATCGCGTTCCACAGGTCGGCGTACCTGGCGACCGATCGGAGCGTCTTCCGCTCGCCGGAGCCCCCGATCATGATCGGCAGCCGATCCTGCACCGGCGCGGGCTGCGTGCGGAGATTGCTGAGCCGGTAGCGTCCGTCCGGCGGCGAGGTGACGGCCTCCCCGGCCAGGAGCCCGCGCATCGCGCCGACCGCCTCGTCCATCCAGGTCAGCCGTTCTCCGGGCGAGTGGCCGAAGTCGATGCCGAACTCGGTGTGCTCCGTCTCGAACCAGGCACCACCGATCCCCAGGATCGCGCGACCGTGGCTGATGTGGTCGAGGGTGACGGCCATCTTCGCCACCAGCGCCGGGTTCCGAAACGTGTTCGCCCCCACCAGCAGGCCCAGCCGCGCTCGCCGGGTGACCTTCGCCCAGGCAGCCAGGGTCGTGTAGCCCTCGAAGATCGGCTGATACGGGTCGCCGAAGATGGCGTGCAGGTGGTCCCAGGTCCACAGGTGCTCGTAGCCGAGCTCGTCGATGCGGATGGCGGACCGTTCGAAGGATTCCCAGTCGGTGGCCTGGCTCCAGAGGAGGATGCCGAGTCGCGTGTCCATGCCCGCAGGCTAGCACCGCGGGGTAGCATCGGCCGATGGATGACATCCCCCTTCCCGGCATCGGCACGTCCGTGGTCGCCGTCCGCGCGCCCGGGAGCGGCGTTGGCTGGTGGGCAGGAGCGTCGAGCGCCGCTCTCGACGATGACGGCAGCTTCGTGATCGCCTACCGCACACGGACGGGCGCAGCCGGGCGGGGCTCGACCGTCGTGGCTCGCTCCCCGGATGGCGAGCGCCTCACCACGGTCGCGGAGCTGCCGCAGTCCCGCTTCGACGCCGCCTCCATGGAGCGCCCGGCCATCGTCCGAACCGATGACGGCCGTTGGCGCCTCTACGTCTGCTCGGCCAGCAAGCCGCCGAGCAAGCACTGGTGGATCGACCTCCTCGAGGCCGATGACCCCGCAGGATTCGCCGATGCGGATGCGCGCACCGCCTTTGCCGGCGACGAGCACACCGGGGTGAAGGACCCGATCGTCCAGCGGACGCTCGATGGCGGCTGGCAGGCCTGGATCTGCTGCCATCCACTCGACGAGGCGGACGAGGAGGACCGGATGACGACCGCCTACGCCACCTCGCGCGACGGCGTCGCGTGGAACTGGCACGGGACGGTGCTCGCGCCCCGTCCCGGCACCTGGGACCAGCGCGGCGCGCGTCTCACGGCGGTCCTCCCCGATGGCCGCGCGGCCTACGACGGACGTGCCTCGAAGGAGGAGAACTGGTTCGAGCGGACGGGCCTCGCCCGGCTGACCGGGCGTCGACCCGGCGAGCTGGAGCAGGTCGGCGACGACGCGGTCCGCGACGTCCGTTACCTCGACGTCCTGCGACTGCCGGACGGCGGGTACCGCATCTGGTACGAGGCGCGATTGCCCGACGAGAGCCACGAGCTTCGAACGGAGCGCATCGGCGGCTGACGCGAGCGACGCACAACTATGGGTTGAGCACGCCTCGTATCATCTGGGAATGATCCGAGCAGCGGCCCGCACCCGGCGGGTGATCGTCGTCGACAACAGCCATGTCGCCCGACGCGTCGGCGACCGCATCCGCCAGGCGCGCGTCCGCACCGGGATGACGCAGGCGCAGGTCGCCCACGGCCGGTACACGGCCGCCTACATCAGCGCGTTGGAGCGCGGCCTCGCGAAACCGTCCATGGCGGCGCTCTCGTTCCTCTCCGAGCGTCTCGGCGTGTCGGTGCCGGACCTTGTCGCCGAGGAACGGCCGGCGGTCCATCGGCTGGAGGCCGACCTGCTGCTGGCTTCGGGTACCTACCAGGAAGCGCTCGATCGATACGACGCCCTCCTCGACGAGGGAGGCGAGGATCGGCGACAGCGCGCGGAGCTTCTCCGCGGCCGTGCCGAGGCACTCTGTCGCCTTGGACGTGGCACCGATGCCATCCGGCCCGCCGCCGAGTCGGCCGAGCTGTTCGATGGCCTCGGCGGGCCAGCCGATGCCGCCTGGTCGCGCTACTGGCTCGCTGGCGCCCACTATCTGGCCGACAACGCCGCGGAGGCGCGGGGCATCCTCATCCAGCTCCTTGCCGACGAACGCGGAGGACTGCAGGTGGCGCCGGACTTCCGGTTCCGCCTCCTGGTCCAGCTCGGGAATGTCGAGGTCTGGGACGGGCAGCCGGAGCGTGCCCTGTCGTACATGGAGGAGGCCCGAACGCTCGTGGATGCGACCTCGCTTCGCCAGCGGGCGGCATTCCTCTCCAGCCTCGCCCTCCAGTACCGCCGCGTGGGCGATCTCGAGCGGTCCATCCGCGTCGGGCACGAGAGCCTGGCGCTCTACCGGGCTGCCGACGCGGCCCGTGATGAGGCGGGCCTCGAGAACAATCTCGCGATCACGTACACCGAGATCGGCAACACCAAACGTGCCGCAGCGCATCTGGCTCGAGCAGCTGCGCTCGCAGCTGACCTGCATGATCCTCGGCTGGACGCCGAGATCGCCGAGGCAGGGGCGCGGCTGGCCTACGCAACGGGGGCGGACGCTGACGCGGCTGAGCGCGCGACCCATGCGCTCGAACTCGTTGATGCCGGTGGCTCGTACCTTGCGGCTGTCGGCGCCCATCTGACGCTGGCGCGCATTGCGATTCGCCGCAGCGACGCTGACGGCGCCGAGCGAGCATTCGAGGCGGCGACGGCCCTGCTCCGACAGCACGGCGCGCATCCAACGCTCCGCAACGTGCTCGGCGAGTGGGGAGATCTTCGGACGGCGAATGGAGACCTCTCCGGAGCCAACGCGCTGTATGTCGAAGCGCTTGGCCGCGATGGAGGGCTCGTCCGATCCTGAGGCACTGGGTGGGCACGGCCGACGAGCACTATCGGAGGCTGAGCTAGGCGATCGGGATCGAGTTCAGCGCGGGATCGGCGGCTGGCTGTCGGCCAGAGCTGCTGCCGCGGTCAGCAGCGTGAGGAGGGCGGAGAGACCAAACGAAACGAGGGTCGAGCGGACTCGCTGCATTGCGGGTTCCCTTTCCGCTCGCCAGCCGCTGGCCCACCCGGATCGGCCGATAGTACTGCCCGGGTCTTGCAGGAATCAACTATTATCAAATGAATGAGCATCGACGACGCCCGGCCTGCGGGGGAGATTCCGCCGTACCAGGTCCGGCGCGTCGAGACGGATCCGGCGGCCGCGGCCGCCGGGCACCATCACGTGTCGGGAGTCGCGACGGTCGATCCCGATGGCGGAGAGACGCAGTGGACCCTCGTGCAGGTCATCGCCGCGGTCCGCGATGGCGAGCGGTTCGTCATGGGGGGAGGTCAGGGAGGGCAGGCCGTGGACCTGGAGCCATCGGCCTGCCCTCGCTGCCGGCTTGTGACGCTGTCGATCCCCACCGCCGCACCAGCGCGACCTGCCGGCTGACGTGACTTCCTGAAGCGCCGGGATTCAACCACCGGGTGCGTTCGCGATCTGCGCATTGTCCTCCCTGCCGTCACGGCGCTACGATCGGCGCATGACCACGACTCCTTCCCCCGATGCGCGCGCCCTGCCCGGCGAGGCGGAAGCGTGGCACCGGCTCCATACGCTCCTCGACCGCGTGACGCCCGAGATGGCGGACCAGCCGGGCTATTTCGAGGAGGGCTGGACCGCGAAGGACGCGATCGCGCACCTCGGAACATGGATGGCCCAGGGGGCGCAGATGCTGCGGCGCATCGCCGCGGGTACCTATCGCGACGACGAGATCGACATCGACGCGGAGAACGCCCGCTTCCTCGAGGCGATGCGCGACATTCCCCTGGCGACCGTCCACCTCCAGCTGGCCTCCGCGCACGGCGAGCTGCTCGCCGCCTGGGCGCAGCTGCCGGAGGTGACCGATGCGGCCGCGTACTGGGTCCGCAAGGCCGGTCCCGACCACCTCGAGGAGCACGTGCCCCGGCTCGAGGAGTGGATCGAGGAGCTCACCGGCCGACGGTGACGCCTCCCGCTACGGCGTGTGGTCGAACGACTCGATGACGATCTCGACCGGCTGACCGTCCTGCGGCGCCGAGCCGCGGAACAGCCACAGGTTCATTCGCGGGTTCTCGCCCCCGGGCACCGGCACGTCCACGCCCGCGTAGGACCACGACTGGATCGGCGCGCCGGCGGCGGTCGTGCTCGCGAAGTCGACGCGTCCCGGTCGCCAGGTGAACGAGTGGATCGTCGCGCCGACCCCAGGGGGCAGCGTCCAGCGGAGGTCGTGATCGGGGGCATCCCATGGCTGCACGACGTACTGCGCGTTCGTCGGGTCGGCGGCGTTGCCCCACTTCGCGAGCTCGATGTCGATCTCGCGGTGCGCGTAGGCCGGGTCGTCGTTCCAGGTGAAGAGACCGAGCACGACGTTCGGATCGAGTTGCGGCACGGGCGCAATTCGCCACGTGTAGGTCCCGTAGCCGAGCGAGGCATTGGCGATCACCTCGGCGGCGGTCCATTTCTTGCCGCTTCGCGCGATGCGCAGGTGGAGCCGACCGTCCGCGTCGATCGACACGTTGGACGCGGCGAAGAAGTTCGGCCCCGGCCCAATCTTGCGGCTGTGCTGCTTCACCGTCCAGGTCAGGCCGGAGAAGGTGACCGTGGTCGGGCCGGTCGGTGCGGGTCGCGCGGCGGCGGCGGGGAGCGGGATCCCCACCAGGACGGCGGCCATCACCAGGATCGAGAGGGTCCGGTGGCGTGGAGTGAGCATCGATGCAGTACGTCGGTACGGGTCCGCCGTAGGCTGCAGCACCAGGCCCACCCCTGTCCAGAGCCTCCGACGGATCGTGGTGCGCGGACGCACGCTGCAAGGGACACGGCAAGGCGGGAGGAGTACAGTCGTCCGATCGCGGGGAGATCATCACCATGACCCGGACGAATCGCATCGCACTCCTGGCGGCGCTGGCGCTCATCGTGGCGGCCACCGGGACCGTGCTGGCCACGCGCGCACCCCAGGCGCCACAGCAGGCCGCCGGTCCGCAGGCCGATGAGGCTGAGCAGGCCGATGGGCCGCCGAGCGCCGAGGCCATCGCCCGTGCCGCGGCGCGCCTGGCCGACCTCGGAATCAATGCCGACACCCTCGGGGACTATGCCGAGCGCTACGGCCTGGGTGGCGCGGTTCGGCTGCACGCCTGGGCGGATGCCACCGGGATGCCCGTCCAGGACATCGCGGACCTTCGAGATGGCGACGGCGAGACACCGATGGGTTGGGGGCGCCTCGCGAAGCAGCTCGGCGTCAATCCGGGCATCGGCTGGGTGATGGGCAACGGCCGAGGCGCCGGCGACCCGCCCGGGCAGGAGCGCAAGGCCGGCGACTGACCGGCCACGTGGCGGGCTGGACGGCGGGTGCATACTGCGCACCAGCCTTCGCACCGGTGACCCCGAGCTCCGATGCCGTCCACGATTCCTTCGCATGGCCTGGCGCCGCTTGACGGCGAGCTCGGCGCTCGCACTCGATGACGAGTGACGGCCGCGAGGCGGACCGCACCCTCCTCGTCATCGGCGCCGGCATCCTGGCGCTGGTGATCGTGGCGGCCGCGGTCGTCCTGGTGCTCGGGTCCCGTGAGCCGACGACGTTCCCCGCCGATGCGCCAGAAGGGGTCGTCCAGCGGCACCTCGCCGCCTTCGAGGACGGTGACTTCGAGGCCGCGTACGCGTACTTCTCGGCCAACGTGCAGTCCGATATGGATCTCGACTCCTACGAGCGCACGGTCCGCGAGTACGGCGGATACCAGACCGGGACGTCACGCCGCATCCTGTTCGACCGCACCGACCTCGACGGGGACGTCGCGCGCGTGCATCTCACCGTCGAGGAGTATTACGGCGGCGGGCCGTTCGGGGGTGGGGAGACGTACCGCTCGACGCGCGAGATTCGGCTGATTCGTGAGGGCGGGTCGTGGATGATCGATGACCCGCTCATCGGCCTGGAGCCCGCGCCGTTCCCGATGGAACGATTCGGTCCGTAGGAGGAGCTCATGCAGACGGCACGACGCCTCTACCTGTACCTCATGGCCGGCATCGGCCTCGGCGTGCTGGTGGCCGGCATCAGCCTGCTGCTCACCACCCTGCTCGAGGCGATCGGGATCGACAGCGGCGCCGTGTTCAGTGGCGATCAGGCATCGCGTGAGCGATTGACGCTGGCAACGGCGATGACCGTGGTCGCGCTGCCCGTGTGGCTCATCCACTGGTTCGTGGCCGAGCGTGGCGCTGAGGAGGGGCGACCGGGCGCCGACCTCGAGCGCTCGTCGGCGGTTCGCGGCCTGTTCCTCGCCCTCGTCCTCGGCGGCATGCTGCTGGCGGCATTCCTGTCGCTCCGCTCGCTCATCGAGTGGATCGCGCTGCGCCTCGTCGGGGAGTCGACCTTCTCGAACCCCGCGGGGGATCTCGGGCTGCTGGTCGCCGCGGGTGTCGCATGGGCGTACCACCTCGCCGTTCGCCTTCGCGACTGGCGACGGGGGCCGATCACCGGCGCCGGCGCGTGGCTCCCGCGGGCGTACCTGTTCGTCGCGACCTTCGTGGGGCTCTTCGTCCTCCTGTTCGGCGTCGCCGACCTCTTTGCCCTCGTGAGTCGCCTGCTGGCCGGGGAGTCCGACGACCCGGTCTTCGGTGGCGGCGGCACGTGGTGGACCTTCCCGCTCGCCTCGGCGCTGTCCCGGATCCTGGTCGGCGGCGCGACGTGGCTCGGCCACTGGTGGTATGCGCGTCAGCTATGGGCCGATTCCGGGTACCGTGGCTCCATCGAGCGACCGGCGAGCATGCGCTTTGCGTTCTACGTTGCCGTGCTCGTCGTGGCGGCGGCCGCAGCGATCGGCTACGCGGGACAGGTCGGCCGGCTGCTCATCGGCACGGCGCTCGGCGTGTCGGGGAGCGACCCGTCAGGCGGAGGCATCCTCGGCGAGGTCGTGGCGGCCGCGGCGGCAGCGCTGGTGTTCGCGTTCGCCTGGTGGCTCCACGCACGGTGGTTGCGAGCCGCCGCGCGCGATCCGGAGGCCGAGGCCACCGTCCCGCGACCCGATCGGCTGGTGGCCTACCCGACGGCGCTGGTGGGACTGGCCGTGGGTGCCATCGGCGCCGCCCGTCTCCTGGGCCTCGTGCTCGACCTGCTCCTGGGCGGCGGCCGCGTGCTGACCGGCGGCGATCAGCCGGAGCGGGTGTTCGCCGACTTCGCGCCGTTCGCCATCCTCGGCTTCGGCGTCTGGCTCTGGCACTGGTCCGCCGTCCTGCGCGCGGTCGCCGCCGATCCGGCCGAGGAGGCGACCTCGACCGTGCGCCGCGCGGCGCTGCTCGCCACGCTGGCGGTGGCCGTCCTCGCCGGTGTTGCGAGCCTGGGTGTGGTGCTGTATCGGCTGTTCGGCACGCTCTTCGGGCTGGAGGTCCCCGCGAATGTCGCCGCCGAGCTGAGCGTGCCGATCGGCGCCCTGGTGGTGACGGTGGCGATCGCGCTGTACCACGGAGGGCTGCTGCGCCAGGACGGCGCGCTGCGGGCCGTGGACCGCGAGGCGGAGGAGGCGGTCGGCGTGCCGACGGCGACCCCGGTGCGCCCCGAAGTCGTGCTCACCCTCGTCGGGCCGCCGGGCGTCGAGCCGGGAACCCTGACGGGCGTCGCCGATGGTCTGCGCGCGCAGCTCCCGGACGGGTTCGAGCTGCGCGACGACCGACGAATGTCGTAGGCCACCCTGCCGCAATCGGTCGATGCTGCGGCGATGTCGTCCGAGCACCCTGAGCTCGTTCTCCCTCCTCAGTCAGGAGCACCTCGATGCGCTCAGCCGTTTACTTCGCCGGTACCATCATCACTCTCGGGCTCTACGTGGCCGCCGCGGCGGTGTTCGCCTTCACGCCGACCTGGATCGGCGTCGGCGTCCTCGCCATCGCGGCGGTTGCCGCGGCTGCCCTGGTTGCCGGAGACCGTCAGCTGCCGGCGAGGTAGTCCAGCCCGCGGTCGGTCCCGCTGATCGAGAGCCTGCTGCCCTCGATCGACAGCCGCACCTGCCCGTCGAACGTGGCCAGGACGTGCGCGTCCTGTGACGCCATGCCCTCGTCGCACTCGATCTGGTCGGCGGCAAGGTCGCTCACCCGCAGGTCCGCGCCGCCCAGCTCGTAGCGCGCAGTGAAGTCACGGCAGCCGGTCGACCCGCGCATCGTCCCGTCCTCCTCGAGGACGAGCGTGGCGGGTGCCAACACCGAGGACACGGCGTCGCCGCTCACCAGCGACTCGAGGGACCACGTGGTGCCGACCAGGCTCGCGTCGGGCTCCGGCACCGCAAGGGCGAAAATCAGCTCGACGTCGGGACCCTCGAGCAGCATGCTCGACTCGGCGCGGTCCGCGGTGGTGACCGCCACCAGCGCGGCGAGGTAGGCGGACTCGAGAGCCAGGGTGGGCTCGTCGCAGCCCATCTCGGTCATCGACAGCGCGCTGATCGCGATCGAGGACCCGCTGCGCTCGATCGTGCCGCCATAGACGTTGCAGGCCGCCGTCCCGCCAACCTCGTCGCTGTCGATCCGCAGCGTGACCACGCGGTCCGCCATGAGCGGCAGCGGCTGGCCGTGGAGCGAGCCGGATCGGAGGACCCAGTCCCCGTCGAGCTCGGCGGAGTCGGGACCGAACGTGCCGCAGGCCGCCAACACCACCGCGAGGAGGAGCAGGCACGAACGTCGCAACCACGCCATGCCGGCAGGACGCCACCCCCGATCGCGTCGTTCCTCCGTCATCGGTTCTCTACACTCGCCGAAATGCTGCGCGCTGTCGAGATCACCCGGTACGTCACCCCGCTTCGCGAGGGCAGCTCGCTGCCCGCGCTGGTGGAGGTCGACGACGGCCAGGAGTACGTCGTGAAGTTTCGGGGGGCCGGCCACGGTGCGAAGGCACTCGTCGCGGAGCTCGTGGCCGGGGAGATCGGCCGGGCGCTCGGCCTGCCGGTCCCGGAGCTCGTGCTCGCGACGCTGCCGGAGGAGATCGCGCGGGGCGAGTCCCACGACGAGATCCGCGACCTGCTCGGGTGGTCGATCGGCGTGAACGTCGGCCTGGCCTTCATCGCCGGCGCGCTCGCGCCGGACCTGGCTCGGCCACCGCATGAAGGCCCCGCCTGGGCGGCCGACGTCGTCTGGTTCGACGACCTCGTGGTGAACCCGGATCGGACACCGCGCAACCCCAACCTCGTGGTCCACGACGGCCGGACATGGCTGATCGACCACGGCTCGGCGCTGTACATCCATCATGCCTGGACCGATCCGGACGAGCATGCGGCACGGCCGTTCGAGCGCATCGCCGACCACGTGCTCCTGCCGTTCGCCGGATCCATCGAGGAGGCCGATGCGCGTCTCGCCGCGCGGCTCGACGACGACGTCATCGGCGCCATCCTCGCCTCGGTGCCGGAGACGTGGCTCGCCGACGCACGCTTCGAGGGGCCGGATGCGGAGCGGGAGGCGTATCGGCGCTACCTCGCCGGTCGCCTGGCGGCGCGGCCGACCTGGGTGGCCGAGGCGGAGCGCGCCCGGCGGGAGGTCCAGCGCGATGCCGTCGCGTAGCGCCTTCTCCTACGCGGTGCTGCGGATCGTGCCCGACATCGAGCGCGAGGAGTTCCTGAACGTCGGCCTCATCCTGTTCGACCGGGAGCGTCGCTTCCTCGCCGCCCGAACGGTGTACGACGAGGGGGCCCTGGATGCGCTCCAGCCGGGCTGCGACCATCCGGGCCTCCGGCGCCAGCTCGAGCTGCTCGAGCAGATCGCCGCCGGCACGTCGGCCGCCGCGCCGTTTGACGCGATGAGCCAGTCCGAGCGGTTCCACTGGCTGACCACGCCGCGCTCGACGATCGTCCAGCCGGGTCCCATGCACGCTGGCACCACCGACGATCCGGCCGCCACCTTCGAGCACCTGTTCGGAGTCCTCGTTCGCCGATGACTCGACGCCGCTGGCTCCTCCTCGTCGCCGCCTGCGGCGTGGCGATCCTCGCCCTCTCGTTCGTCAACGCCTGGATCGTCCACGACCGCGAGCTGCGCGGCGAGGGGTATCGCCACGTCCAGCAGTTCGTGTCGGCGTGGCGCGGCGTGGGGATGCCGGTCCTGGCACTCGGGGTCGTCATCGCCGGCGTGACGGCCGCCTGGGCCGTGGCCATGGACCGCCGCGCCTCGCGTCCCGCGTGGCCGCTGGTCCTCGGCGCGGCCGTGACTCTCGGGATCGTGGCGGCCGGGGCCGTCCCGGTCGGGCAGGATGCCCACGCGTCGAGCGTCGACCTGTCCGCCGGGCCGCTGCTGCCGGTGGGGGTGCTCCTGGCGGTCGCCATGCTCGTCGGCGCGGTGGCCCTGCTGCGGCCGTCGCTGAAGGTGATCGGCGCGGCCGCGGTGGTGGTGATGCTTGCGCTGGGGCTTGGCGCGGGCGCGAGGTGGCTGGCGCTCCAGCTCGGCGAGGGCCAGGGCCGGCACTGGTCGGAAGGCTCGTACACGCGATCCGCGACCGGTGGCGAACCGACCGAGACCCTGACGATCGGCGAAGGCAGCTTCACGGTCGGGGACCGCTGGGCAGGGCGATGGGAGTGGTCCGGCTGGACGGTGGTGGTGGACGACGATCCGGCGTGTCCGGACTCACGCGGCACGTATCACGCGCACGGGGTGGGCGACGAGGACCTCCGATTCGTGATGGTCGTCGACACCTGCCGGGACGGCGCGCGCGGCGCCGATCTCCAGACGGGCATCTGGCACCGCGACCCCTAGGCCGTCAGGCCGGCCAGCGCTCCGCGAATACCACATCCTCCCGGGGAAGGCGTGCCTCGCCCGGGGCGGACTTCGGACGGCGGCCCGCGTCGCTCGGATGGCCGATGGAGACGACCGTGCGCACGAACCGGTCATCGGGGAGCGAAAGCAGGCTGGCCACCGCCAAACGGACCTCGGTCTTGATCCAGGCGATTCCCGCCCCGAGGTCGAGCATCGAGGCCGCGATCAGGATGCGTTCGGCGGCCCGCCCCTCGTCGAACGCGATCGAGATCCCGCCTCCCGGCCGCTGCGGCATGACGATCGCGATGGCCGCCGCCGCGGTGGCCAGCGAGCGCGTCGACGGGAGCCCGGCTTTGTGGATGGCCTGCAGGGTCGATCGTTCGCGGACGATCACGAACCGCCACGGTTGCGAGTTCTGGCTCGATCCGGACCAGCGGGCCGCATCGGCGATGGCGTCCAGGGCGGCCGGTTCGACCGGCTCACCGCTGAACTGGCGAACCTGGCGGGCGCGAAGGAGCGGCCGGATAGCGTCGGTGGGGATCCGTGGTTCCACCAGCTCAGCCTAGCGCGCCGGGTCTAGCATGAACGGAGCGTCGAGCGCGGGGGCGAGGAGGCTGGGCTCATGGTGACAGGGAGCTGGAGGAAGGCGCCGGGGGATCTCGTCGAGCGCTTCGAGGCGGCGGTGGCCGGGATCGACGGGCTCGAGACGCGGAAGATGTTCGGCTATCCGGCCGGCTTCATCGGCGGCAACATGGTGACCGGCCTGCACCAGGAGTCGTGGATCGTGCGGCTCCCCGAGGAGGTCCGCCGGCAGCAGCTCGACGCCGGTTGGTCCAGCTTCGAGCCCATGCCCGGGCGCCCGATGCGCGAGTACCTCGCCCTGCCGCCGGTCATCGCCGCCGACCCGGATGCCGCTCGCGCCTGGGTCGAGCGCGCCGTCGCCCACGTCCGCACGTTGCCGCCGAAGTCGCCGAGGAAGCGGTGAGTGGAGGTGGAGGCGTGGAGGGCGTGACCGGCATCGGCGGGGTGTTTCTGCGGGCGAAGGACCCCACCCGGCTGGCCCGCTGGTACACGGAGCACCTCGGGGTGGATGCCTTCTCCGAGGAGGTGGACGTCACGTGGTGGCAGGAGGCGGGGCCGACCGTCTGGGCGCCCTTCGCCGAGGACACCGAGTACTTCGGCCGGCGGGAGCAGGGATGGATGGTGAACTTCCGCGTGAACGACCTCGACGCGCTCCTGGGTCAGCTCCGCGCGGCGCGTGCGGCGGTCGACGATCGGATCGAGGAACTGGAGGGCATCGGCCGCTTCGGCTGGGCGACGGACCCGGAGGGCAACCGCTTCGAGCTGTGGCAGCCGGACCCTCGAGCGATGGAGCGAGGCTGAGGGACTACTGCGTCGTGCGCCGATTGTAGAGCCAGAGGCCGAGAGGGAAGGCCACCGCGAGGATCCCGACGCACCACAGAACGGCCGCCAACTCGGCGTTGTACACGTCGATGCCGAGCGTGAGGTCACGGACCTCGTTCATGACCAGGGTCATCGGCTGGCGCTCGGCGAACCACTCCAGCCAGTCTGGCATCGTGGTGGTCGGCACGAACGCGCTGCTGACGAAGGTCAGCGGGAAGACGACGGCGAAGATGATGCCCTGCAGCGCTTCCGGCGTGCGCACCAGCGCACCGGCGGCCACCCCGAGCCAGGACAGCGCGAACCCGAACAACAGCATCAGGCCGATGGCCGCGGCATTGCCGATGATCCCGCCCTCCGGCCGGAATCCGACCAGCATCCCGACGATCCACATGATCGCGATGGCCAGCATGGCCCGCAGAAGGTCGGTGAGCGTGCGCCCGGTGAGGACAGCCGACTGCGACATCGGCAGGGATCTGAATCGGTCGATCATGCCCTTCTGGAGGTCGTTCGCCAGGAGCACCGAGGTGTAGATGCCGGCGAAGGCGATCGTCTGAACGAAGATTCCCGACATCATGTAGTTGATGTAATTGGCTTCCTCGCCCCCCTCGTCTCCGACGATCGAGCCGATGGCGCCGCCGAAGACGAAGTTGAACAGCACGACGAACATGATCGGGCTGAGGGTCACATCCAGCAGGAGCTCGGGCGTCCGCTTGATGTGGATGAGGTTGCGCCGCATCATCTCCCCGGAGTCGCGCAGCCACCAGGCGAAGCCGCTCATTCGGTGACCTCCGTCGCGTCCTCGGCCGGCTTGCCCGTGATGGAGAGGAACACCTCGTCCAGCGTCGGCCGTCGGAACCCGATGTCATCCACGTGGACCCCGGCCTCGTCGAGCGCCCGGATGGCGCGGGTGAGCACGCCGTCGTGTGACTCGACGGGAACGCTGACGCGCTTCGCGCCTTCGTCCACCCTCGCTTCGGCCTCACCGATCGCCTCCAGGGCTCGGCGCGCCTCGGGCAGGTAGCGGGGATTGTCGATGACGACCTCGAGGCGCTCACCGCCCACCTGGCGCTTGAGCTGGTCTGCCGTGCCACGGGCGATCGCCCGACCGTGGTCGATGACGACGATGTCGTCCGCCAGCCGGTCGGCCTCCTCGAGGTATTGCGTCGTCATCAGTACCGTGGTCCCGCCCTTGGCAAGCTCGGCGATGAGGTCCCACATCGAGAGCCGGCCCTTCGGGTCGAGCCCGGTCGTCGGCTCGTCCAGGAAGATGACCGGCGGGCGCGCCATGAGGGCGGCCGCCAGGTCCAGGCGCCGCCGCATGCCCCCGGAATACGTCTTCAGCGGGCGATTGGCCGCATCGGTCAGCTCGAAGCGTTCGAGCAGGCTGTCCGCCCGCTCACTCACTGCCTTGCCGCTGATCCGATACAGGCGCCCGACCATGCCGAGGTTCTCGCGACCCGTGAGCAGCTCGTCGAGGGACGCGTACTGGCCCGCGACGCCGACCTTCCGGCGCACTGCGGACGGGTCCGCGAGAACGTCGATGCCCGCGACCGAGGCCGAGCCGGCGTCCGGGTGGGTCAGCGTGGTCAGGATGCGAACCGCGGTCGTCTTGCCGGCGCCGTTCGGCCCGAGCACGCCGAGAATCGTGCCCTCGGCCACGCTGATGTCGAGGCCGCGCAGGGCGTGTGTCTCACCAAAGCTCTTGTGGAGGCCAACGGCCTCGATCATGGCGCCGGGCATGCTCGGTCCAATGCGGATCGCGGTGGTACGACGGTCGGGACGAGGAATAGTAATCGGTCTGTCTCGCCTGCGGTGACGCTACGATCTGGCCCATGCCGCGGATCGCCGTCATCTTCACCGGCGGCACGATCGCCATGCGACGCGACCCCGATGCCGGGGGCAACCTGCCGACCCTGCGTGGCGGAGACCTTCTGGCCGCCGTGCCCGGCCTGGACGCGATCGCCGAGATCGAGCCGATCGACTGGGGTCTGGTTCCCGCCTCGCACCTGTTGTTCGACCAGGTGCTGGAGGTCGGTCGCCTCCTCGAGCGGGCCCTGCGCCGGCCGGAGATCGACGGGGCCGTCGTGGTCCAGGGGACCGACGTCATCGAGGAGACGTCCTTTGCGTGGGACCTGCTGCCGCTGCCGGCCAAGCCGATCGTCGTGGTCGGCGCCATGCGCTCCGCGTCGGACGAGGGCTCCGACGGACCGGACAACCTCCTCGATGCGGTCACCGCGGCAGCCAGCGTCGCGCTCGCGGACCAGGGCGCGGTCGTCGCGATGGCGGGCGAGCTCCACGCGGCCGATGACGTCCGCAAGACGCACACCCATGCCCTCGACACGTTCCAGAGCCCGAATGCCGGCAGGATCGGGACGATCGCCGGTGGCCGGCTGACCCTGGAGCGCACGCGGAATCCGACCACCAGGCTGCCGGTCGTTCCTGGCCATGCGACGAGCCCGGTCCCGCTGGTCACCGTGGTGCTCGACGACGCCGGCGCCGTCGAGTCGGCGATCGGCCGGGATCCCGCGGGCCTGGTGGTCGCCGCCACAGGGGGCGGCAACACTCCGCCATCGGTCCTGGCCGGCGCGCGCGGGCTGATCGAGCGCGGCATCCCGGTCATGCTCACGACCCGGTGTCCGTCCGGACAGCCCCGGCCGGGATACGCCTTCCACGGTGGCAGCAGTGAGTGGTGGGAGGCCGGCGCGATCTTCTCAGGCACGCTCGGTGGACCGAAGTCGCGCGTCCTCGTGTCGCTGGGCCTTGGCGCCGGGCTGGGGACGGCGGAGCTCGCCGCCACCTGCGAAGCGTGGGGCGGCGGCTACCGCGGGGATTGACGCTCGTCGCTCCCGGGGATGCGGTGGATCTCCAGCAGATTCGGGCCCGTCCCCGGCGTGGCCGTCGAGGCGACGAGGACGACCGCCGAGCCGGCGGCCAGGCTCGTCTCCTCGCCGAGCAGCCACGCCATGAGACTCAGCCGCGCGCCGGTGTCCGGCGGAGGCAGGCAGGGACGGGGCTCCACGCCGTGGACGAGCGCGAGTCGGCGGACGACCGCCGCATCGGGCGAGAAGGCGAGGATCGGCACGCGCGGGCGATGAGCGGCGATGGCCCGTGCCGTCTTCCCGGTCCGGGTGTAGCACGCGATCGCGGTCACCTCCCGCTCGGCAGTCGCGATCGCCGAGGCGGCGTATGCCAGGACGGCGGCATCGCTGCCGGTCGTGGCCGGTGCCCCGGCCGGCAGGAGCTCGCCACCGCGCGTCGCACACAGCTGCGCGATGCGCACCGCCGCCTCGGCGGCGAGCACGGGATGCTGCCCGATCGCCGTCTCGCCGGAGAGCATGATCGCGTCGGCTCCGTCGAAGATCGCGTTCGCGACGTCCGACGCCTCCGCTCGGGTGGGGCGGGGCGAGGTGGTCATCGATTCGAGCATCTGGGTCGCCACGATCGTCGGGATGCCGCGGTCCAGCGCACGACGGACGAGCTGCTTCTGGAGGATCGGGACCTCCTCGAACGGGAGCTCCACGCCGAGGTCGCCTCGGGCGATCATGACCGCATCGGCCGCCTCGCAGATCGCGTCGAAGTCGTCGATCGCCGGACGCGTCTCGACCTTGGCGACGATGGGCGGCCCCCCGGGCCCGAGCAGCTCGCGAAGGTCCGCCACGTCGGACGCGCGCCGCACGAACGACTGGGCGACGTAGTCAGCGTTGAGCTTCAGCGCGCGCGGGATGTCGGCCCGGTCCTGCTCGGTGAGGCCCGGACCGGAGAGCCGCCCGGCGGGGACGTTGACGCCCGCGTGCGAGCGGATCCTGCCGCCGCGCACCACCTCGGTGTGCACCAGGGCGTCCGTCGAGGTGACGCGCAGCTCGGCGGCGCCATCGGCGAGGAGGATGCGATCCCCGGGTTCGAGCTCGTCCTCCAGGGCGCGGCTGACCTGCGCGCCCTCCGGGCCACCGTGCGGCCACGGCGCCGGATGGAGGTCGAACGTGGCTCCCGGCGCGAGCTCGACGTCGGCGTCGAGGTCGCCGAGCCGGATCTTCGGTCCGGACAGGTCGACGAGGATGGCGACCACGCGACGCGTCCGATCGGCGGCATCTCGCACGCGCTCGGCGGCCCGGGCGTGCTGCATCGGCGAGCCGTGCGAGAAGTTGATCCTGGCGACGTCCATGCCGGCGGCGACGAGCTCGTCGACCCGGTCGATCGAGGCCGGGCCGATCGTGCAGACAAGCTTCGCCCGCCGCTCGCTCACGTTGCCCCGACGGTCGCCTTGAACGCGGCACCCGCCGCCCGTCGACGATCGTGCTGGGAGAGCAGACGCTTCCGCAGCCGGATGGCGGTCGGCGTGACCTCCACGAGCTCGTCGGCGGCGATGAACTCGATCGCCGACTCGAGGGTCATCGTGCGAGGCGGCGTCAGGAGCCGATAATCGCCATCGGTGGCCTGGGTGCGCATGGCGGACAGCTTCTTGGATTTCGTCGGGTTGACGTCCATGTCGTCCGAGCGGCTGTTCTCGCCGATGATCATGCCCTCGTACACCTCCGTCGAGGCACCGATGAACAGCTCAGAGCGCTCGACGAGGCTGGACAGCGCATACGCCCGGGACTCGCCGGCCCGGTCGGCCACCAGCACGCCGCTGGTCCGATGCGTCACCTCGCCGGCGGGCGGGCCGTAGCCCTCCCCGATCTGATGCATGAGCGCGGTGCCGCGCGTGTCCGACAGAAGCTGGCCGCGATAGCCGATGAGGCCGCGGGTGGGGATGATGAACTCCATCCGCACGCGCCCGTCGGCATCGGTGGTCATCTGCTCCAGCCGGCCCTTGCGCCCGGCCATGGCGGTCTGCACGACCCCGATGTAATCGGGCGGCACGTCGATCGTCACCCGCTCGTACGGCTCCTGGCCGTTCCGCTCGATGACCTCGGGGCGGCTGATCGTGAGCTCGTACCCCTCGCGGCGCATCTGCTCGATCAGGACCGCCAGCTGGAGCTCGCCGCGACCGCGCACCTCGAACGTCTCGCCGGACTCGGTGGGGCGGACCTCGATCGCCACGTTGCCGAGCACCTCGCGCTCGAGGCGCGCCCTGATCTGGCGACTGGTGAGGAACATCCCGTCACGCCCGGCCATCGGCGAGGTATTCACGCCGAACGTCATGCGCAGCGTGGGCGCGTCCACGTCCAGGCGAGGGAGTGGCCGGGGGTCCGCGGGATCGGTGAGCGTGTCACCGATCGTCACCTCCGGGATGCCCGCCACGCTGACGATGTCGCCGGGGCCGGCCTCGGTGATGTCGACGCGGTCGATGCCGTGTGCCGTCTGGAGCGCGGTCACGCTCCCGGTGAGCGTTACGGACCGGCCCGGCTCGATGCTGCCGTCGGGTCCCTCCGCCTCCTCGCGCACGATGGTGATCCGCTGGCCCACGCGGATCGTCCCGTTTCGCAGCCGGCCCACGGCCATGCGGCCAACGTAGTCGTTGGCGCTCAGGTTCGTGACGAGCAGCTGGAGCGGATGGTCGGGCTCGAAGGTCGGTGGCGGCGTGACGTCCACGAGGAGATCGAGCAGCGGACGGAGGTCGCTGCCCGGAACCGCGAGGTCGCGGGTGGCGAGGCCGGCCTTGGCGTTCGTGTAGACCACGGGGAACTCGATCTGGAACTCATCGGCTCCGAGGTCGATGAACAGCTCGTAGACGTCGTCCAGGACCTCGGCCGGCCGGGCGTCGGACCGATCGATCTTGTTGATCGCCACGATCACCGGCAGGTGGCGCTGCATCGCCTTCTGGAGAACGTAGCGCGTCTGCGGCAGGGGCCCCTCGGCGGCATCCACCAGCAGCAGGACCGCGTCGACCATGAGCAGCGAGCGCTCGACCTCGCCCCCGAAGTCCGCGTGGCCCGGCGTATCGATGATGTTGATCTTCAGGTCGTCGTGGCGAACGGCCGTGTTCTTCGCGAGGATCGTGATGCCCTTCTCGCGCTCGAGGTCGCCCGAGTCGAGGACCCGGTCGACGACCGCCTCGTTGGCGCGGAAGGTCCCGGTCTGGCGCAGCATGCCGTCGACCAGGGTCGTCTTTCCGTGGTCCACGTGGGCGATGATCGCGACGTTGCGGAGGTCCGCGCGCGTGCTGCTGGGCATGAGCGGCCATCGTGGCAGATGGCGGCCGCACGTGCAGATCGAGGACGGATGGGCCATCCCGACGATCCCGGCCATCGCCTCGTCCCCGTGGAGGAGCCGGCGGACTCGGCCGATTGACGTAGGGACGAGCAGGACGCCTGCTTGATCCGTTCTTCATCCCGAGTGCGTACGGTGGGTACGATCACGCTCCAGGAGAGCATCCGATGCTCCGTCCCGCACCGCGCCACGACAGCACCACCGTCTCGGATCGAGAGCTCGGCATCGCCGCCATGCTGCTCCTCGTGGCGGTCGTCCTCACCGCGCTGATCGTTCCCGCCCTCGCCTGATCGGCGCCACCGACGCTCCCGCCTACGGCCGCAGCCGGTAGAAGCGGAAGAAGTCGTTCTCGATCGGCAGCACCTCGACCGATCCGTACCCGGCCTCGTCCGCGTACGCGCGCAGCGTGTCCGCTCGCATCACCGTTCCGGTGGCCCGAGACGGCTGACGCGAGCGCCCATCGGGCAGGCAGGTCGTGATGCTCCAGCCGTACATGAACCGCTCGACGTCGTCGCCGGGAGCGGCGAACGCGTCGGCGACCCGCTCGTCCACCACGATCAGCGATCCGTCGGGTGACAGTGCGTCGCGGACGGCCGCCAGCACCGGGACCGGGTTCGCCAGGTCATGGACCGCCTCGATGATGATGGCGGCATCGAATGACCCGTCGAGCGCCGCGGCATCGGCGTGGCGGAACTCGACCCGCTCGTCGACTCCGGCGGCAGCCGCATGCCGTCGAGCCGCGTCGATCGAGGGCGCGTCGAGGTCGATCCCCACGAATCTCCCCTTCGGGTAGGCCCGTGCCATGGCGATCGTCGACCAGCCCTCGCCGCAGCCGATGTCGACGACGCGCGCCGCGACGCCGGACTGAAGGCGGGCGTGGAGGTCGGCGATCCCGGGCAGCCACTCGTTCCCGAGGAGATGGGTGAGGGCCGGGCGATTGAAGGCCGCCTGCCCCTGGCGCATGTCCGCGCCGTACGACTCCCAGCCGATGCCAGCGCCGGTCCGGTACGCGTCGACGAGGGCCGGAAGCCGTCCGAAGGCGGCGGCGACCATCCGCGCCAGCGGCGCCATGAGGTGGAGGCTGAGCGGGTCGACGAGGACGGCGGCATGGCCCTCCGGCAGATGGAAGCGGCCAGCGTCATCGACGGCCAGGATGCCGCCGACGGCCTGCTGCTCGAGCCACTCGCGGGCGTAGCGGGCATCGGCCCCGGTGCGCGTGGCCAGCTCTTCGGGGGTCGCCGGGCCATCGGCGTGGAGGCTGGCATACCAGCCGAGGCGATCGCCGAGGTAGATGCCGGCGAGGTCGAAGCTGCCGAGGGCGGCGGTGAAGAGGCGCTCGGTGAGCGCATCGGCGGCTGAGGCGTTCATGGATGCTCCGTGGCGGGAACTCGATGCTGCCACGGGTCGTCCGCCGGCGCCCACGGCCGATCGGCCGACCGGACGCCTGCGACACCTGTCGTAGTCGAGGCGGCGCTCCATCGGTTGTCCGCCGAGTACGCGAGCCTCAGAGTGCCGGAATCAACCGACATTTCACGGAGTAGTCATCCGATGTACGCCAACTTCGCCTCCGGGACCCTCATCGTCCTGGGCGTTCTTCTCACCGTGCTGGGCGTCCTGGCGGCCGGCAACATGATCATGGTCGTGATCGGCCTGGTCTCCATCCTGGCCGGCGGCCTGCTGGGGGTGGCGGATCGCCGCCACGCCAGCTGACCGCGTCGTTCAGCCCGGAACCGGCATCCGACCGGCCCGGCGGAACCTCAGCGCGATGAGGATCGTCGCCACGCCAACGAGGAAGGCGACGCTGTTCGGCACGACGATCGCGAAATTGCCGAGGGCCAGCCCGTAGCCGACCCACAGCATGAAGCCGATCTGCAGCACGGCGAGATAGGCGATCGAGACGTCCGCGGACGAGCGGCGCTCCAGGATGCGGCGGATCTGGAGCAGTGGAGAGATCGCCATCAAGACGCCCCAGGCGGCGGCGGCGACCCCGAGCGCATCGGTCACGAAGACTCCTTCGTTCGAGTCACGGCGCTCTGACGATCGGGCTCGCGTTCGCTGGCGCGAAGGTCCACCGAGGAGCGCGCACACGAGCACCGTCATGGTAGCCGGGTCGGCCGTCGTTCGTGGATGGGCTGTGGACAGCTCGCCGATCGGACCGCAATCTCGGGGATAAGTGGTATTGCGTCTCGTCTTCTCCGCCGGCGATACTGTGGTCGTCCCGAAGGGGCAAGCGACACCGGATCACACGATTTCGATCATGAGTTCCGGGACCGGGTTCGGAGGCTTCGGCCAACGGAATCGGACGGCATCGGTGGCTTCGGCTGCCGGGGTCGGAGCCTTGTTCCTTCGGGACATTCGTCGTCTCCGGCGCTCCGCCGTTCGCGCCGGAGAACGAGAGGCCGGCTGCGGCGGATGCCAAGCCGGCCTCGTTGCCCATGTCGCCAACGATCAGCGAACGACCACGTCCTGGTTCGTCGCGCCGTTCGCCGCGTTGAGGACAGCCGCGGTATCGCTGTTGAACTTCGGTCCGGTCGTTGTACGGATCCTCGAAGATCGAGCCCGCGCAGTACACGAGGTCGCAGGGTATGCCTGCCCCCGTGCCCCCACGAAAGGCCGATGTGCCCGCCCGCACCACCGAACCAGGTGAGCCTCGGTCGGGTACTTTTCAGCGACGGACCGCATCGAGGATCACCATGGGCGCGACCGAGCAGGATGGAGCACGGATCGAGGATGTCGGCATCGGCGACGGATCCGCCTGGCTGGTGGAGCCCACCGCTGGCGGCGGCGGCGCCGCGGTCCTCTTCCTCCACTGGTTCGACACCGAGGCGCCGGATGGCAACCGGGACCAGTTCCGAGGCGAGGCCGAGGCCCTTGCGCGCGACCACGGCGTCGTCTCGATCCTGCCCCAGGGTCGGTTCCCCTGGTCCGGCGCCCCGACCGACGCCGAAGCGGACGTGCGCCGCATTCGGGACGAGGCGGCGGCCCAGCGACGCGCCGTCGACCTGCTGGCCGCGCGGGCCGACGTCGACGAGCGCCGCATCGGCCTGGTGGGCCACGACTTCGGCGCGATGCACGGCGTCAACCTCGCCGCGGACGACGAGCGGATCGCGGCGGCTGTACTCATCGCCGCCACCCCGCGCTGGGGTGACTGGTTCCTCCCCTTCTGGCCGATCGCCGGCGATCGGTGGGACTACCTGCGGGCCCTGGCGCCCGTCGACCCCGTCGCCCGCATCGGGCAGCTTGCGCCGCGGCCCGTGTGCCTCCAGTTCGCGAGGGGTGACTTCTTCATCGCCGACATGACCGGGCTCGAGCTCCACCGGGCGGCCGGTGAGCCGAAGGAGCTCCACGCCTACGACGCCGATCACGGGGTACGGCATCCACAGGCCCGTGCCGATCGCCTCGCCTTCCTGCAGCGGACGCTGAGCCTCTAGGCTGTCCGCATGCCGGACGCGCCGATCCTGTACACCGGCCTCGCGAGCCTGGGCGACCTCACAGGTCCGTCGGCGGTGCTCATCGGCGCCGGCCGCATCCTCGCCCTCGACGCCGATGCCGAGGTGGCGGCCAGCACCGCGACCGTGCTGCGCGCCGATGGCCTGACGGCCGCGCCGGGCTTCATCGAGCTGCAGCTGAACGGGATCGACGGTCACGACTTCACCAGCGATCCGGCCTCGATCTGGACGATCGGCGCCATCCTTGCGCGCCACGGCGTGACCGCGTTCCTGCCGACGATCGTCACCTCGCCGCGCGGGACGGTCGAGTCCGCCCTCGATGCCTGGCGGAGGGGAGCGGCGACAGACGGCCAGCCCGTCCCGCTCGGCCTCCACGTCGAAGGGCCCTACCTTGCGGCCGCCCGGGCCGGTGCCCACGATCGGTCGCTTCTCCGACCGCCGGAGCCGGACGAGATCGCCGGCTGGATCGCCCGCGGCGGACCGCGGATCGTGACGCTGGCCCCGGAGGTTCCGGGGGCGCTCGGCGCCATCGCACAGCTGACAGCCTCCGGCGTGGTCGTCTCCATCGGTCACACCGATGCGGACGCCGCGACCACACGACAGGCGATCGACGCCGGAGCTCGGTACGCGACCCACCTGTTCAACGCGATGTCGCCGCTGGGCCACCACGCGCCGGGTGCTCCCGGCGCGCTGCTTGATGACCCGCGCGTCACGCTGGGGCTGATCCTGGACGGCCATCACCTCGACCCGGTGGTGACCTCACTCGTCGCGCGCCTCGCGCCCGGCCGCATCTCGCTCGTCAGCGACGCGATCGCCGCGCTCGGATTGCCGGATGGGACGCATCGGCTGGGTGCGATGGAGGTGGTCGTGCGCGAAGGGGCGGCGCGGCTTGCGGACGGTACGCTGGCGGGCAGCGTCACGGGGCTGGATGCCTGCGTCCGAGAGCTGGCCCGCGTGACGCGCTCCGCCGCGGCCGCGGTCGAGGCCGTGACCGCCACCCCGGCCCGCCTGCTCGGCGACGCCGATCGCGGCCATCTGCGGCCCGGTGCTCGCGCGGATCTCGTGCTGCTCGACGCCGACCTCGTCGTGCGTCGCACGATCGTCGCCGGTCGAACCGCGTTCGAGGCCTGAGGGGTGCACCGGCCGGCCTTCGCCATCGTCGCGCTCGTGCTTGCCGGCTGCGCGGAGTCGCCCGTCAGTCTGGCGCCGTCCGCATCGGCGCCGTCTTCGGCCAGCGCTGTCGAGTCACATCCCGCTTCGGTGGCGCCGCCGGCCTCCGTCTCACCGCTCCCATCGGCGAGCGAAGGGGCGGATCCGGTCTACGAGCTCGCGACGTATCCGGTTGCGGCCGCCAGCCGCCCGCACGACGTGGCGCCGGCGGCGGATGGCGGGGTCTGGTACACCGGCCAGGGGAACGGGACGCTCGGCTGGCTGGACCCGGAGACCGGCGACGTCCGCGAGGTTGCGCTCGGGCCGGGTTCCGCTCCGCACGGCGTCATCGTCGGGCCGGACGATGCGGCATGGGTCACGGACGGGGGACTGAATGCCATCGTCCGCGTCGATGCGGAGACCCTCGAGGTCACCACGTTTCCGCTCGACGTGCCGGACGCGAACCTGAACACCGCCGCCTTCGACGGCGACGGGACCCTGTGGTTCACCGGCCAGAACGGGTGGTACGGGCGGCTCGATCCTTCGACCGGCCAGATCCGGACCTTCCCGGCGCCACGCGGAGCCGGACCGTACGGGATCGCAGCGATGCCCGGTGGCGATGTTGTGTACAGCTCACTGGCCGGCAGCTACCTGGGGTTCGTCGACAGGGCAAGCGGCGACGTCGAGGTCGTCGATACGCCGACCCCCGGCGGCGGTGCCCGCCGCGTGTGGTCGGACTCGTCCGGCCGGCTGTGGGTGACCGAGTGGTTCGCGGGGAACCTTGCCGCCTACGACCCGACCGACGGCAAGTGGGAGGAGTGGCGGCTTCCCGGCGCGAACGCGCAGCCCTACGCGGTGTACGTCGACGAGGCCGATGCGGTGTGGGTCACCGACTTCGGCGGCAACGCCCTCCACCGCTTCCAGCCGACGACCGAGAGCTGGACGACGTTCGAGGGCGACTCATCGCCGGCGAACGTGCGGCAGCTGCTCGGTCGTTCCGGCGAGGTGTGGGGCGCGGAATCCGCCGCAGATCGCCTGGTGGTCGTTCGCCGCGTGGACCGCTGATCATCGGCGGCGGTGGAGCCCGACGAACAGGCTGACCGGCTCGCCGTCCGGATCGTCGTCGATGTGGGCGCGCATCACGGCGACCTGGATCCGCCGTTGGAGCCGGCGAAGGGCGTCGGGCCGCAGGCGGACGCCGAGACGGACGTTCTGGAGCACTGCCCCCGGTCCGACCTCGAGCATCTCGGCGCGGAACGCCTCGACGGGCGCGACATGGCCGCTGCCGCTCGGGTCGAACTCGAGCGTCCACGACTTGCGCGTTGCACGGTAGGGGATCTCCCGAGCTCCACGCCGGCCGCGCCGCTCCGCCTCGGCCGCCAGGAACCCGGTCTTCACCAGCGTGCGCACGTGGTACAGGACGGTGGCCGGCTGCACGCGAAGGCGATCGGCCAGCTCTCGGTTGGTGAGCGCGACGTCCAGGCACAGTCGCAGGATCCGCAGCCGGAGCGGATGCGCCAGGGCGCGCGCCTCGGCACGGGTGGCGAGTCGTCGGTCGCGCTTGCCAGCCTGCATCGGCGCCATTGAACCACACTGGTTGACAGTTCTCAATCACTTCGGGCAGACTCCCTCGCATGCTTGGCCTTCCGGCGAATTACTGGCGCCTGTGGAGCTCGTCGGCCGCCTCGAACCTGGCCGACGGGCTCTTCCTCATCGCGCTGCCCCTGCTTGCCGTCCGCCTCACCGACTCTCCGATCCTGATCGCCGGACTGGCGATCGCGGGACGACTTCCGTGGCTGGTCTTCGTCCTGGTCGCCGGCGCGCTGGCCGACCGCCTGGATCGCCGGACCACGATGCGCAACGTCCAGCTCTTCCGGGTCGCGGTCGTGGCTGTGCTCGCCGCGCTGGCGGTGATGGAGGCGCTGTCGCTGCCGGTCCTGTATGCCGCGGCGTTCGTGCTCGGCGTGGGGGAGACGCTCTTCGACACGGCCGCGCAGTCGATCCTGCCGTCCGTCGTCGACAAGGAGCAGCTGGCCACGGCCAATGGCCGGCTCTACGCGGTCGAGCTGGTCATGAACCAGTTCGTCGGCCCGCCGCTCGGTGGGGTGCTCATCGGCATCTCGGTCCCGCTGGTGCTCGGCAGCAGCATCGCGGGCTACGCGCTCGCCGCCCTTGGGCTGACGCTGCTGGTGGGCTCCTTCCGTCCGCAGCGCAGCGGCCCGCCCACCCGGCTGACCAGCGACATCGCCGAGGGACTCCGCTACCTTTGGCGGAACCGGGTGCTGCGCACGATGGCGTTCATGGTCGGCGGCATGAACCTGGCGTCCACTGCCACGTTCGCGGTGCTGGTCCTGTACGCGGTGTCCCCTGGGCCGATGCGTCTCTCGGAGCCGGCCTTCGGCGTGCTGCTCACGACGTTCGCGATCGGCAGCCTGCTCGGCTCGTTCGTGGCCGCCTCGCTCCAGCGACGCTTCGGCCGCGTGCGCATGCTCTTCCTCAGCGTCGTCATCATCGGCGCCGGGCTCGCGGTGCCCGCCTTCACGACCAGCGCGATCCTGATCGGCGCCTCGTTCGCGCTGTCGGGCGTGTTCATCGTCGTCTGGAACGTGATCACCGTCACGCTGCGTCAGCGGATCGTTCCGGACGGGCTGCTGGGCCGCGTCAATGCCGGCTACCGGCTCTTCGCGTGGGGCACGCAGCCGATCGGTGCCCTCCTCGGTGGGGTGGTGGGGGAACTGCTCGGACTGCCGGCGGTGTTCCTGCTGGGTGGCGCCCTGGGCCTGACGATGCTGCTCGCGCGACTGGTCATCGACGAGCCCGCCATCGCGGCGGCGGAGGCCGAGGGTCGCCTGGCGGCCGCCTGAGGGAGACGAGCCGAGGGGCCGCCTGCTGGAGGCGACCCCTCGGCGCTCACCGACTCCTGCGTTCGATCACTTGGGAGGCGGAGGAACCAGGCAGTCGACCGGGTCGGAGACGTTGCCCGACCCATCCACCGCGATCAGCTGGGCGTCGCCGCTTCCCTTCAGCATCCAGTCCACCGCGCCGGGGCCGGGGGACTGGCTCGGGGTGGCGCCGGGTGCCTGCACGTACTTGATGTTCGTGCCGCTCGGGAACGGCCCGAAGATCGTGCCGCTGCCGGTGTCGATCACGAACAGCTCGAGGTCGGCGTCGACCGCGTCGGTCGCCGTCAGCAGGTAGAAGCCATCCTCGTTCTGGCCGGTCGAGCGCTGCCCCGCGCGCGGGACGTGCCCGGCCGGGTTCCAGCCCTCACCGCAGGTCCCGACCGGGGCGGTCGTGTCGACCCAGTGCTTCGTCACCTCGCGTGACTGCGTGACACCGCCCACGGTGGCGCTGGCCGTGATCGTGTCGGTCCCGAGGCTCGCCGGCGCGATGGGCACCGAGTAGGTGAACGTCACCTGCCCGGCCGCATCGGTCATGCAGGAGGCGGGCACGCAGACGCCGGTGGCGCCGGCGTTCTGCCCGGTCACGGCGAAGTCGACGAGGATCCCGGCGACCTGGGTCGGATCGCCCAGGATCGTGGCGGTCACCTCGTGGGTGTTGTCGCTCCCGAGCTCGTTCGTCTCCTCGAACGGCGCGAGAGTCAGATCGATGACCCCGAGCGTCGTATCGGCGGTAACGATCGTGCCGTCCTCGGCGGTGGCAGTCGCCTCGATCGTGTTGATGCCGACCACGAGCGACGAGGTGATGTCGACGCCGAGGAGGGACATGGACAGTGGCTCGGAGCCCGTGGCGAGGGCCACGCTCGTGCCGTTGACGAAGAGCTCGAGGCTCGCGATGTTCGTCAGCGCGGCCGGAAGCACCGTGTCGAGGGTGCTCGGATCCGCCACGGCGGTGCATGTCCCGCCCGTCGAGTCGGCGATGACCCGCAGCGGACGGCCGGCATCGCAGGCGGTCGCGGCGACCGGTCCGATCCCGTAGGTGTTCACCACGGTGCCGGCGTCGATGGCATCCTGCAGCGGCGATCCCGCGCCGGTCGTGAAGCTGGTCGGGTCGCCATCCGACACGAAGAACACGGTGTTGACGTCGGCCGGCGCCGTGGCGATGGCCGCGTTCGTATTCGACAGCGCCGCGTTGTAGTTGGTGGCGAGCGCGAAGCCGGGCGTCAGATCGGACGTGAACAGGCCGATGCCGGCGGTCGCGCTGCCCTGGAACTCGGTCTGAAGTGACCGGATCACCTGTTCGACGTCGCCTCCACCGAGGCTGTCGACGTCGACGTCAGGTGGGGTCGTGAACGTCTGCGCCCCCGCCGCCGGGGACATGTCGGCGGTCTTGGCGCCCTCGGCAAAGCCGACGAGACCGATGTTGAGGTTCGACGCGCTTCCGAGGCTGTCGTTCAGCGCGATGAGGCCGACACAGGCGGCGTCGAGGGCGGTGCCGACCAGGCCGTCGCCGTCACAATCGCCGACGGCCGGCTGGAAGGGGTTGAAGTCCGGGTTCTCCATGCTGCCGGAGATGTCCACGGTGTAGACGATGTTCGCGGTGTCGCCCTCGCCGAGGGTCGCCACCGCATCGGCGTTGACGGTGGTGCCGAGCCAGACCGGATCGTTCGTGGCGTCGAGGGTGATCTGGACCGACAACTCCTGGTCGGTGGTCGTGGTGCCGCTCGCGGGATTGGCCGCGAGGGCAAGACCGCTCGCCATGGCCAGGAGGAGCATGGCGGCGAGGAAGGCGACGGCCGGGTGGCGCCGCAATGTCGGGAGGGTGCTCGGTGTGCCCACTGGTGCATCTCCGTACGTGGCGTGGCGCACGGGAGGTGATTCGTGTGTCGGCCGGTGGGATCCTCCCCTGCCCTGCAGGGTATAGATCGGCGGAGGTCGCTCCACAATCGCTCGGTCGTACCAACGAGCGCTGACCTTGGTCGGAGGTGCCGCCGGACACCGCCCTCGGCGATTCGTCAGCGCGCGGCGAGCGGGAGGGAGAGCTGCTCGGGATCGGCGTCGGGGAGCAGCCGGATCCGTCGTCGATCCGCGATGCCCGCGCCGCGATGGACGGCCCCCAGCCGCGCCTCGATCGGCGCGGCATCCCGACGGGCCAGGTAGCCCCTTCCGCCGGCAGGGTACAGCCGGTGGTACCGCTCGAGCTCCTCGGGCCACTCGTCGGCAAGGACCCTGAAGAAGTGCTCGCGGGTGCCCGGTCTCAGGTTCAGGACATTCGTCCAGGCGTGGGTTGCGCCAGCCGCGCGGCCCGCCGCGAGAACCGCGGCCAGGGAACGAGGTGCATCGGTCAGACCCGGAAGCACGGGCGCCAGCGCCACGCCGGCCGCGATGCCGGCATCGGTCAGCATCCGAATCACGCGCAGACGTTGCCGCGGTGGCGCGACGCCGGGCTCCAGGCGCGCCGCCAGGTCTTCGTGGAGCGTGGCGATCGAGACGCTCAC
>DASVEQ010000047.1:0-2117 GCA_036380455.1 Candidatus Limnocylindria bacterium
CGCGGCCTCGCCGTCCAGCGCATCGAGCGCGCGGGCGATCTTCGCCTTCTGGCCCTGCACCCACTCCGGCCAGCGGCGCTCCTCGGGCCGCAGGAAGGTCTCGTAGCGGGTCCCCACCCCGGCATCGAGGATGCCGTCGCCCTCGGCCTGGCGGCGGAGCGCCGTCCAGCGCGCCGGCCCGGCCGCCGGGAACATCTTCGGCCCGTCATGCAGCCCGTCCAGGTACTCGCAGACGACGCGCGAGTCGTACAGCACCGTGCCGTCGTCGGTGACCAGGCAGGGGACCTTGCCGAGCGGATTGTCCCGGCTGAGCTCGGCGTCCGGGTTGACCGGCGACATCTTGCGCGAGGCGAGCTCGAGCCGCTCGCGCAACCCGGTCTCGATCGCCACCGCCATAACCTTGCGCACGTACGGCGAGGCGACGCTGTAGTGGAGCTTCATGGGACTTTGCCTCCGCTTTCCTGCCCCGGAGCCAATCATCGGTTCACGGGCAGCTCTGCGCAAGCCCTACGGGTCGGCGCGTGATCGGCGCGGTTTGTCGGCGGACCGGATGGCGGCTCCGGTCGAGATGCGAGGCGCTTGCCTTCCGCCTGCGGCGGGCGCAAGCTCAACGATCGACATGCCGCGTGGGCAGATGTCGGATCAGGAACGCCCCTTTATGCGCAAGCAAGTCATTGTTCTCATGGCGACGCTCGCCATGACGCCGCTCGGCGCAAAGGCCGCCGACCTCGTGGTGTGGTGGGAGAAGGGGTACTACGACCAGGAGAATGAGGCGGTGGCGGAGATCGTCGCCGCCTTCGAGGAGCAGACCGGCAAACAGGTCGAGCTCGTTCTGCTCGATGAGGAGGAACTTCCAGCCGCGTTCGCGGCGGCGCTGGACGCGGGCCAGCCACCCGACTTCGGTTTCGGTACGCTCATGGCCCCCCTACATCTCGGAGTGGGCTTTCGGCGACCGGCTGGTCGACCTCTCGGATGCGACCCGCAACTTCGCGAGCATCTTCGATCGGGATGCGCTCGAGCGGACCACACTGGTCAACGCCAAGACCGGTCGGAAAGCCCTGTACGCGCTGCCAATCGGCCGGACGAACAACCACGTCCACGTTTGGATGAGCCTGCTCGACCAGGCGGGTTTCCACCTCGCCGACATCCCGCGCGAATGGCGTGCGTTCTGGTCGTTCTGGTGCAATGACGTGCAGCCGGCGGTGCGCAGCGCCACGGGCCGCGACGACATCTGGGGCATCGCGCTCCCGATGTCGAGGGTGTACGATACTGAGTTCGAGTTCTTTCAATTCGTGGCCGCCAACCACGCCGACTACGTGACCAGCGATGGCCGGCTCGTCATCGACGACCCGGAGATCAGGCAGAAGCTGGTCGGACTGATGGGCAATTACACAGACATCTACAAAAAGGGCTGCACTCCTCCCGATTCGGTCGCCTGGGGCAATACCGGCAACAA
Organism: Candidatus Limnocylindria bacterium; assembly: GCA_036380455.1. Lineage (GTDB taxonomy): Bacteria > Chloroflexota > Limnocylindria > QHBO01 > QHBO01 > JACDBZ01. Next base: position 1,457 of record DASVEQ010000047.1, read on the forward strand.
CCAGGCCTTCCTTGCCCAGACGGTCGTCATGACCCCGAACGACACGCTCTCGATTCCCGACGCGCTCAAGCACGAGCGTCCCGTCGACCACGATGAGAACAGCGCCACGATGGAGTGGCCGCTCGGCCCGGATGGCGAGCCCTTTCCAATCATGGGCAATATCTACCCGGCGGTCGTCTTCAAGGACGGCGCCCACGTCGCTGTCGCCGAGGCGTTCGTCCGGTTTCTCGTGGCCGAGGGCTGGCTTGCCCACTATCTCGACTTCTCCGGCGAGCGCATGCTGCCGCCGAGCTCCAAGATCCGCGACCAACCATTCTGGCTCGACCCCAACGATCGGCACCGTATGGCCTCAGTGATGCAGCTTGCATCGCGGCCGCTCGCTCACAATTACGCCGCGGCCTCGGGCGACTGGCGGCACGATCTGGCGGAGCAGGAGTACGTCTGGGCGACGGCGATCCACCGCGTCGTCACCGAGGGCATCACCCCCGAGCAGGCGGTCGACGAGGCGATCGTCCGGATCAAGCAGATCCTGGCCCAGTAGCCATCGTTCCTCGGATGCCCAACCAGCGCTGGAGCAGCGTCTCGACGGCCTGCCGCTCGCGCCGGTGCAGCGTGCCGACGCGCCGGATCTGATCGCCCCATTCGAAGGTCGCAAGCCGCG
>DASVEQ010000048.1:0-20501 GCA_036380455.1 Candidatus Limnocylindria bacterium
AGGATCACGCGGGCGGCCGTCGAGTCGAGCTCGCCGCTCCCTCGCTCCACGCGCCGCCCGGATGCCGCCAGGCGTTCTGCAGCCTCCCAGCTGCTCAGGCGCTCGTCCTCGTAGACGACCTCCAGCCCGGCGGTCTCGAGCGACGCGCCGAACTCCCGGACCTGCGATGCCTGCGGTCCTTCCGTGCCATCCATGTTCAGCGGCAACCCGATCACGACCCGCTCCACCCCCTCCGAAGTGCACAGCTCACGAACGAGGGCCAGGTCGTGATCGAGGTTGCGTCGCTGGATCGCCCTACGAGCAAACGCCATGCCGGTTTCCGAGTCGGCGACCGCAATGCCGATCCGCCGCTTCCCGTGATCGAGCGCGAGGAGCCGGCTCACGGAGTCAGCGCCCCCGGATCGACGATCCGCAGGTCGACGCGCCACGCGATGCCGGGGACCGTCGTCACCCATCCCGGCCACAGCTCCACCGATGCGTCGCCCAGGTCGGCGACGGCGGCCTCCGCCTCGTCCGCCGATCGGCCGACGATGCGCCGGCGGACCTCTTCCAGGTCGATCGCCGATGCCGCACGCGCCGTGATCGTCACGTCGACCGCGACCGTCCCATCCTGCAGGTTCTGCTCACCGATCACGACGGCGATCGTGCCCGCGAGGAGCTCACTGCCCGGAGGGACGACCGCCTCGTCGACGAGGAACAGCTCGGTCCCGCGCTCGATCACGGTCTCGGGGTCCACCACGAACAGCTCCCAGGCCTGCGTGCCGCTGATCTCGACCCGCTCCTGGTCCCGAGTTCCGACCAGATCCTCCAGCCCCTCGATGACCGGATCGGCCGGCTCGGCGGCCACCGCGATGCGCTCCCCCTCTTCGGTCGTGGCATCGGCGACCTGGGCGGCCAGGTCGGTCCGCACCGCCTCCACCGCGGCGTCGACATCGGCCTGCGCGATCTCCGGCCCGCTGGTGTCGATGCCTCCCGCGGTCGGCTCCGGGTTCAGGACGCGCGGCTGCGGGTTCTCCGGGACTCCGCCGAGGCGGTCGTCCACGTCCTCGTCGACGACGACGTTGATCGCCTCCGCGGAGACGTTGGCTGCCGGTCCGGGCGCCGCGGCGATCACGGCCACCCCGGCATCGCCGGCGGCGATCGTCCCCTGGCCGGTGAGCCGCCCACGCGGGACGGTGACGTCCGCCTGGGTGGCGAACGCCTGCTCCCCGGCGGCGACGAAGGTGCCGGCAGGCACGTTGACCGGGAAGAACGTCCAGTTGAAGAAGACGACGGAGCCGGCCGCCTGCTCCTGGATGGCGTACGTGCCCGTCGCGACGACCTCGGCCGTTGCCGTGGCCGTCCCGGCGATTCGCTCGGGATCGTCGATGCTCAGCGAGTAGGGAACGGGGCCGATGTTCTCGGTGCGCGGTGCGATCGTCACCGTCGCGGCGGGCAGCAGGGTGGCGCCGGCCGCGACCGCACCGATCAGGAGGGCGGCGACGGCGCCGAACGCCGCCAGCGGGACGCGACCGCCGGTGGATCGTCGGCTCGGTCGCGCGCGCACCGGCGTCGGACGCACGACCGGCACCGGTCGGGTCATCTCGTCCTCGCCGACTGGCTGGCGGCGCGGGGCGGGGGGCGGCAGCGGGGCCACCGGCGCCGCCGCCATCGTCGGCGCCGTGTCCTCGGTCACCGGCCCGCGGACGACGTGGATCTCGGCCTGGCGCGGCTCGGAAGCCGCGATCGGTCCCTCGGCGGCGCGGCGAGCCTCGTCGAGTGTCGCGAAGGCCGGGATCCCCGCCTCGGCCGCCAGTGATCGGGTGAGCGCGTCCCCGACGACCCGCACCTCGCGCTCGTCGGCCTCCGCGGCGCGGCCGAGCAGTCGGAGCGCGACGACCGAGGAGGTGGCGCGCGAGCGGCCCGGGGCGACGACCACCACCGGCCCGGGCTCGGCCGCGCGGACGCGCCGCACGACGGACGTGACCTCGTCGTCGGCCTCGAGGTAGATGACGGTCACGGCCTCGCTCACAGGCCGAGCTCCCGGACCACCCCGCGCATGGCACGGTCGACGGCGGACGCGCCCGCGTCCAGGATCAGCGCCTGGTGGGCCAGGGCCATTGGCGTCACGTCCTGGCGGGTGAGGACTCGGTCGGTCGCGTCGCGCAGGCCGACGACCTCGTCGGGACCCAGCGCGCGAACCTTCGGCCGGCGGGCGAATGGCAGGCGACCCCACCACTCGTCCTCGTCGAGGACAGTCCGCACCTGCGGGAGATCGGCCCCACCGCCGCACAGGAGGACGCGGCCCGGCAGGAGGTCCTCGCCCGCCAGCTCGCCGATCATCAGCTCAACCCCGTCGCGCCAGATCCGGGCGTCCTCGAGCAGCACCCCGGCCGCATCGGCGTTCGTCTCCGCCTGGGTCACCTTCGTGCGCTCCGCATCGGCGAAGGAGACGCCCAGGCGCTCGACGAGCCCCTTCGTGAAGGCGCGGCCGCCGAGGGCGAGCATCTTCGTGCCGCTGATCCCCCCGCCGCGAACCAGCGCGACGTCGGTCGTGCCCCCACCGATGTCGACGAACACGGCTCCGGCGTCGCCCAGCTCGCCCGGGTCGAGGCAGGTGGCCACGGCGTACGGCTCGGCGATGACGCCGAGCAGCTCGAGCTGCAGGGCGTTGGCCACCGACTGGAGCGCGCCGAGGTGGACCATCGGAGCGAAGGCGTTGAACAGGTGGAGCTCGACCTGGGCGCCCGTGAATCCGATCGGATTGCTGACCGGATAGCCGTCGATGCGCATCTCGACGATCGCGGCGTGCACGAGCCGGACGTCGAGCCGATCGACTCCCGACTCCCACCGGATTCGCTCCTCCGCCTCCCGGAGCCCGTGCTCCTGGGCCCGGGTCACCAGCCGCTCGAGCTCATCGTCGTCGAGCGGCCGGCGCGGGTCGTCGCGCCGATGGGTCGAGACGCTCGTCGTCCCCTTCACGAGCTCGCCGGCGATGCCGATGACCGCCGCCATCGGGCGGCGCCCGGCCGCAGCCCGCGCCTCGTCCATGGCGATCCGGCAGTTTGCGACGACCGCGTCGATGTCGCTCACCGTGCCCGACTGCATGTGGGCCAGGCCCTGCCGCTGCCGCCCGCTGCCCCGCACGATGCCGACCAGGCGGCCCTCCTCGTCATGCTCGACGCTGACGACCAGCGCCTTGGCGTACTCGGTGCCGATGTCGAGGGCGGCGATGGCCGGCGGCGCCCCGCGGCCACGGCCGGCGCTGCGAACGCGGTCCGCGACGCGGCTCCAGAGCTGCCCGACGACCGTCACGATCGTGCGGTCAGCCCGTCTCGATCCGCTGGAGCGCCTCGAGCGCGAGGCGACCGGCCTCCAGCAGCGCCTCGTCGAGCCTCGTGGCGTCCTTTCCGCCGGCCTGCGCGAGGTCCGCGCGACCTCCGCCGCCACCCCCGATGATCGGTGCCGCGCCGCGCACCACGTCGCCGCTGTCGAAACCCTCGGCCGCCAGGTCGCGCGAGGCAGCCACGAGCAGCGATGGACGTCCGTCGCTCTGCCCCGCCAGCACGGCGACGAACCGCCCGGTCATCCCGCGCAGGTCGTCGGCCAGGGTCCGCAGCGCGTTCGCGTCCGCATCCGGGTAGGACTGCACGACCACCTGCGCGTTGCCCGCCTGCTGGGCGCCATGGAGGGCGGCGGCCGCGTCGAGCCGGTCGGCGCCCGGCTTCGGCCCCTTCGCCGCCTTCTCCGCTTCGCGCAGGCGCGCCAGCAGCGATTCGACGCGCTGCGGCACGTTCTCCTCGCGCTCCCCGAGCAGCTGCGCGGCCGATCGCAGCGCCTCCAGCCGCTCGCCGATCAGCTCGGTGGCGCCCTCGCCGGTCACCGCCTCGATCCGCCGAAGCCCGGCGCCGATGCTCGACTCGCCGGTGATGACGAACGCGCCGATCTGCCCGGTCGAGGCGACGTGCGTCCCCCCGCACAGCTCTTTCGAGTACCCGTCGACCTGGACGACGCGCAAGGACTCCGGCAGGTACTTCTCGCCGAAGAACATGTCGGCGCCCAGCGCCTGCGCGGCCTCCATCGGCATGTGCTCCGGATGGACCGGAGCGTCACGTCGGATCTGCGCGTTCACGAGGCGCTCGACGGCGCGCAATGCCTCTCGTGGCGTGGCCGACTGCGCCGGGAAGTCGAAGCGAAGGCCCTCCGGGCCGACCCACGAGCCGGCCTGCTTGGCCTGCTCGCCGAGCACGTCCCTGAGCGCCCGATGGAGAAGATGCGTGCCGGTGTGGTTCCGCGCAGCGCCCCATCGGCGACCCTCGTCGACCTCTGCGCGCACGGCGTCTCCGACCGCGAGCGAGCCATCCAGCATCCCGAGATGGACGATCGCGTCGCCCGACCGCTGGGTGTCGGCCACCGTCAGACGCCCGTTCGGTCCGATCAGCGCACCTCGGTCGCCGATCTGCCCGCCACCCTCCGCGTAGAACGGCGTGCGGTCGAGCACGACGCCGGTGGGATCGCCGGGCAGCACCGCCAGAACCCGCAGCTCGTCCGCCGCTGTGACGTTCGGGTAGCCGATGAACTCGCTGCGCAGGGCAGCGACCCCAGGGTCGACCTGCAGGCCACCGCGCTTCGCGCCGCGCGACCGCTCGCGCTGCTCCGCCATGGCCTCGTCGAATCCGGCGCGGTCCACGCTCACGCCACGCTCGGCCGCCATCTCGACGGTGAGGTCGATCGGGAAGCCGAACGTGTCGTGCAGGCGGAACGCATCAGGCCCGCTGATCGTCCCGCCCGCGGCCACGAGCTCTGCCAGGCGTGCGGAGCCAGCCTCGAGCGTGCGCGCGAACTTCTCCTCCTCGGCGGCGATCCCGTCGAGGATCTCGTCGCGGCGCTGGACGAGTGCCGGGTATGCCTCGCCCATCAGATCGATGACGACCGAGCACGTCTCGCGGAGGAACGGTCGCGAGATCCCCAGCAGACGGCCGTGACGCACGGCGCGCCGGATGATCCGCCGCAGCACGTAGCCCGCACCCTCGTTCGAGGGGTTCACGCCCTCGGAGAGGAGAAACGTCATGGCGCGCGAGTGATCGGCCACCACCTGGTAGCTGAAGCGCTCGGACTCCACGGTCTCCGGGTCGTGCCCGATGAACTCCGCCAGACGATCGATGATCGGCACGAACAGGTCGGTGCGGTAATTCGAGTCGACGCCCTGGACGGCCGACGCCATCCGCTCGAGGCCCATGCCGGTGTCCACGCTCTTGAACGGGAGCGGCATGAGCGAGCCATCGGCGGCGCGGTCGAACTCCATGAACACGAGGTTCCAGATCTCGAGCCAGCGGGGGCAGTGCTCCGAGTGGTCCGGGATACATTCGGGACCCTCGGACAGGTGCGCGCCACGGTCGTAGTGGAGCTCGCTGCATGGGCCGCACGGCCCGGTGTCGCCCATGCGCCAGAAGTTCTTCTCGTCGCCGGCGGCGATGTTCCCCCAGCGCACGAGCCGTTCCGGCGGCAGGCCGATCTCCTCGGACCAGACGCGGTGGGCCTCGTCGTCATCGGTGTAGACAGTCGCGGCTATGCGAGCCGGGTCCAGGCCGAGGTCCTGCGTGAGGAACTCCCAGGCCCAGTGGATCGCCTCGCGCTTGAAATAGTCGCCGAAGCTCCAGTTCCCGAGCATCTCGAACAGCGTCTGATGCCGCGGCGTGCGGCCGACCTCCTCGAAGTCGTTGTGCTTGCCAGCCACCCGGAGGCAGACCTGGGCGTCGACGGCGCGAACGTAGTCGCGCTTCTCCTCACCGGTGAGGACGCGCTTGAAGGGCGCCATGCCCGAGTTGACGAACAGGAGCGTCGGGTCGTCGACCGCGAGCAACGGCGCGGATGGCACGCGGGTATGGCCGCGCTCCTCGAAGAAGCGCTGGAATCGCTCGCGAAGCTCCGCCGCGCTCATCGGCGATGGCGTTGGCTGGGGCGTCGGCTGCATCGGCTCAGTCATGCGTCACTCACGGCGAGAGCCGGCGACCCACCGGCTCTCGTTGCTGCTCGGGATTCGGGTCGTGAGGTGGGGACTACAGGGCGGCGCCCTCGGCGGCCCCGTGATCGGAGACCATCTCGGCGCGCGCCTGCTCGGCGGCGGCGCGTCCCTCGTTCACCGCCTCGTCCCAGTCCGCCTTCTTGCCGTCGACGAAGTCGCCGACATGCTCGCGAAGCTCCTCGCCGGTCTGCGGCGCGAGCAGCAGTCCCAGGGCGGCACCGATCAGCCCGCCGATCACCACGCCGGCCAGGAAGCTGCCGAATCCGGAGTCCTTCATGCGTCCCGTTCGTCCTCTCGCGTTTGGGACGATTCTACCGGCCAGCCTTCGGGGCGTCCCGGCGCGAGGGTCAGCTGGCCGCGCTCGAGGCTGGTCTGGAGCGAGTTCATGAGGTCCGACAGCCGGTCGAGCTTTACGGCGACGTCCTCGCTGAGCACCTCGGCGTTGCTCGTCAGCTCCCTGGCGTGGGCGAGGATCGGCCGAAGCTCCGTGTCGGTCGTTCGCGTCAGGCGCCGGAGGTCGAGCGCCAGCGCCCGCGACTCCCTGATCAGAGGAGTCGTCTGCCAGGCGAGGTAGACGAGCGCCCCACCGGCCGCCAGCACGCCGAGCCCGGCGCCGATGTTGAAGATGGCGAGGGCGAGATCCATGCCGGCGACTCTACACCGACCCTCGCCTCGGCAGGGCCGGGTCTCTGACTCGGACAACGCGTGCGTGGCATGCAGATATCCAGCTCGAGCTTCGTGCAGTCGGATAGCGTGCCTGATACGGCGCAGTACGTGGCGGAATCGCTCTCTTGCAGCCCTGGGCGAGCCTGCATGGCCCGCCGACCCGCACACCGACCGGGTAATGCACCGTGAAACGACGGTTATCCGACTCGCGCCGCGCCACCGCTCTGTCGACAGGCCGCAGGGCTCTAGTCTTCGATGCGCACCGGGCCCAGCGCGCTCAACAGCGTCACCGCGATCATGAACGCCTGCGCGGCGATGGATGCGCCAAGCACGTTCATGTCGCCGATCCGCAGGAGCTCCAGCCCTGTCGCCTCCGCTACCTGGTCGCCGATCACCACGCCGATCACGGAGGCGGCGGCCAAGCCAATCACGGAGCGCCCCCACCGACCGCGGATGGCAACGAAGACCAGCAGGTTGATGAGCGCCAGCGCGGGCACCCAGATCAGCCAGGGACCGAGCGTCATGGCACGCCGACCTGGGGGCCGGTTCCCGCCGGTGTCAGCGGACATATCACTGACGTCATGATCGCTGACAGCAGCGAAGCCGTCCCCCCGACGACCTCACCCTTGGAACCCATCAGGCGCGGCCGATGCGCCCTCCGCCGAGGCACTCGTCGCCGCCGTACAGGACAGCCGCCTGGCCCGGCGCGGGTGCCCAGACCGCTTCGGCGGTCTCGACCACGAAACGATCGCTGCCGACCATGGTGACCTCGGCCGGTACGTCCGGCGCACGGTGGCGGATTCGCACGGACGCCCCGAAGCGCTCCGATGGCGGCTCCCCCGACGTGAATCGGGCGCCGTCCACCGCGAATGAGCGCTGCGCGACCTCCTCGCGCCGGCCGATCACGACGGTGTTGCTGGCGGGCACGACCTCGCGGACATAGACCGCCTCTCCGAGCGCGACGCCCAGGCCGTGGCGCTGCCCGACGGTGTAGTGCGCGTAGCCGGTATGGGTCCCGACCCGCGTGCCATCGGCGTCGACGATCGGGCCGGGCTCGCCGGCGTAGCCGCGCCGCTCCTCGAGCAGCTCGCGATAGTCGCCCAACGGGACGAAGCAGATCTCCTGCGACTCCGGCTTGTGGGCCGTCGGCAGGGTGAGGTCGGCCGCCATCGCCCGCACCTCGGGCTTGGTCAGCTCGCCCAACGGGAATCGGGTCTGTGCCAGCTGCTCCTGCGAGAGCACCCACAGGAAGTAGGTCTGGTCCTTGTCCGCATCGGCGGCACGCATGAGGCGCCAGCGGCCGTCGCGATGCTCGAGGCGCGCGTAGTGGCCGGTCGCGACCGCATCGGCTCCATAAGCGGCCAGGCCGCGCTTCAGGAGCTCGTCGAACTTGATGTACTGGTTGCATGCCTGGCACGGGTTCGGCGTGGCGCCCTCGAGGTACGAGTCGACGAAGGCGTCGATCACACGCGCGCCGAACTCGCGCTCCACGTTGAGGATGAAGAACGGGATGTCCAGTAGCTGTGCGACGCGACGCGCATCGTCGGCGGCATCCGGCGAGCAGCAGCTGCGCGAGAGCTCGTAGCCCTCCGGCAGGTCGCCGTGGGTGCGCATCCAGACGCCGATGACCTCCTCGTCGGAGGCCTCCCGAGCCAGGATTGCCGCGGCGACCGACGAATCCACGCCGCCGCTCATGGCGGCCACGATCCGGCTCATGCCGGCACGGCCTCAGGGGCGCGAAGGCCGCGCAGGCGGCCGATGCAGGCGGCGACCACTTGGAGCGTGCGATCGACATCGGCCTCGCTGGTGCCCCGACCGATCGTCAGCCGCAGGCTGCCGTGCGCCAGCTCCGGGTCGATGCCCATCGCCAGCAGCACATGCGAGGGCTCGACGCTGCCGGTGGTGCACGCGCTGCCGGTGCTGGCCTCGATGCCCTCCAGGTCCAGCGCCGCCACCAGGTCACCGCCCTCGACACCCTCGATGACGACCGATGCGCTGTTCGGCAGCCGATCCGTCGGATGTCCGGTCAGCTGCACGCCGTCGATGGCGGAGAGGCCAACGATCAGACGGTCGCGGAGCGGGGCGAGGTCGTGGTGCTCTGCGTAGGCGAGCCGCATGGCACGCGCGAAGCCGACGGCGGCGGCCACGTTCTCCGTCCCGGCACGTCGCTGGCGCTCCTGCGACCCGCCGTTGAGCTGCGGGACCATCGCGGTCCCCTGGCGCACGTACAGCACGCCGATGCCCTTCGGGCCGTACAGCTTGTGTGCCGAGAGGCTGATCAGCATCGCCTGCCACGCGTCCGGGGTGGGTGGCAGGAACGCGGCCGACTGCACGGCGTCGACGTGGAAGGCCACGCGTCGCTCGCGGCAGATTGCGCCGATCTCGGCCACCGGCTGGATCGTGCCGACCTCGTTGTTGGCGGCCTGGACGCTGACGAGCGTGGTCGCGTCGGTGATGGCGGACGCGACGTCGTCGGGGTCGACGCGGCCGGATCGGTCCACGCCGACCGCCGTGACCTGGAAGCCCTGGCGTTCGAGGATGGCGACCGTGTTGACGATCGCCTTGTGCTCGACCGTGCTGGTCACGATGTGGCGGCCCCGCGCGCTCGACGCCCAGGCCACCCCTTTGACGGCGAGGTTGTCGGCCTCCGTACCCGAGGCGGTGAACACGATCTCCCGGGGCTTCGCGCCGATGAGCGCGGCAATCTCCTCGCGCGCCTCGTCGAGGCCCTGGCGCGCACGGCGACCCGAGGCGTGGATGCTCGACGGATTGCCGTGATGCTCGGTGAGGTACGGCAGCATCGCCTCGAGCACATCGGGATGCAGCGGCGTGGTCGCCGCATGATCGAGGTAGATCGCCATGCGCCGATGATAGCCGCGGGCGTCCGAAGCCGCCCCGCTCGCATCGGCGCTCAGAAGGTCAGGCCGTCACGCGTACTCGAACGCGTGGTTCTCCCTGTCGGCGGCCACGGTGCGGTCGACGATGTCGAGCGTCTCGCGCACCGAGCGGCCGTTCTCGTCGGCGGCCTTCTTCACGTCCTCGTAGGTGATGTTGTGCTCACCCATCTCCAGGTGGGCATCCATGCAGCCACAGGTCAGACACATGCCGATGCACCCTGCATCACGCATGCCGCGAACGTAGGCCCCGGGCTACACTGCGGTCTCACATGCGCTTTGAGAAGTCGATCGAGATCAATGCGCCGCAGCAGCGCGTCTGGGACGTGCTCAGCGCCCTCGAGGCCTGGCCGCAGCACATCGCGACCGTCGATAGCGTCGAGCTCCTGACGCCGGCGCCGATCACCATCGGCAGCCGCGTGCGGCTCAAGCAGCCGAAGCTCCCAGAGGGCACCTGGGACATCACGGCCTGGGATGCGCCGTCCTACTTCGAGTGGACGCAGAAGACGGGCGGCATCAGCAGCGTCGCCGGCCACCGCGTCCAAGCGCTGGGAGCGGACCGGGCGCGTCTCACCCTGACGCTCGACATGCGCGGCGTTCTCATCCCGATCATCGGCCTGTTCTACAAGGATCTGACCGACCGCTACATGAACCTCGAGGCCGAGGGCATGAAGCAGGCAGCCGAGTCTGCCTGAGCCCATGCGCATCCGAACGCACGATGAGATCACCGATGGCCCCAATGACATCCGGGGCGACGGCTGGCGAGCACGCCGCCACTTCGTCCGCTCCGACGGCCTCGGCTTCTCGCTCTCCGAGACCTCCGTGGAAGCCGGCAGCGAGATGGAGATCTGGTACAAGCACCACCAGGAGGCGTGCTACGTGATCGAAGGGGCCGCGGAGATCACCGAACGCCAGACCGGGGCAGTGCACCGCATCGGGCCGGGCGACGCCTATGCCCCCGGCCACGACCGCCACGCCATCCGCGTGCTCGAACCGCTGCGCCTGGTGTGCGTCTTCAATCCCGCGCTCACCGGCCAGGAGACCCACGACGCCGACGGGAGCTACCTGCCGGCCGAGGACTGAACCCGCCAGATCGGAATCGGGGCCGCAAACCCCTTGAGCTCGCGAGCGCCCAGGCTGACCGTCGTGAACCGCGGGTCATGCTCGAGACCGGGCGCCGCGCCGGGACCGGCAAGCAGCTCCCCAGGCCCGGCACTCGCCGCGATCCTCGCCGCGAGGTTCACGGTCCTGCCGAAGGCGTCTCCATCCCGCTCCACGACCGGCCCGCACTCGATGCCGAGGTGCACCGCACCGAGCCCAGGCCCGGAAGCAGCCTCGGCGAGTGCCAGCATGGCGTCCGCGGCCGCGCTGACATCGTCGAAGCGCAGCATCGCACCGTCGCCCAACAGCTTGATCACGCGACCCCCGCTTCCCCGGGCGGCCTCCTCCGAGAGTGACTGCAGGTGCGAGGCGGCCTCGACGGCTCGAGCATCTCCCTCCGACTCGGTCAGCCTGGTATAGCCGACCAGGTCGGCGAAGGCGATGACCGGCAGCTGGCGATCGGGCTGCGGAATGACCCCGCGCGCCACGAGGTCGCGCTCGAAGTGACGCAGGTTGGCGTCGAGCATGGCGTGCGATGTGTGACGCAGCTGCAGCCAGACGAGGAGACGCGGCGCCAGCTCGGCCAGGGCGGTGGCCGGACGGATGGTGCTCTCGGCGTAGTCCTCGAACGAGCGGCTGTGCGACATCGCCGGCATTGAGACCTGCTCCACGAAGAGGTCGACCCAGCCTTCCGACGCTCGTCGTGCGTTGTCACCGAAGATGCGGGCGGCGCGGATCGTCGCCTCGAAACCCGCGACGCTCCAGCGGTCGACGAACTCCGCGACGACCGCTTCCTCGTTCGCGCGGAGAGGCGTACCAGCATCCGGAATCGGCAGGCCGAAGGCTCCGTACACCGCGCGCAGCCGCTCGATCGGCTCCCCAAGGCGTGCGGCCAGCTCGCCGAGGGTCGTGCCGGCGCGCTCCGTCGGCTCGAGATCGAGCGCATCGGCGAAGGCGAAGCTGATCGTGTGCGACTCGATGGCCGAGCGGAGCTGCTCGAGGGTGAAGCCCGCGTCGAGATAGGCGGCTCCGGTGATGACGCGCTGCACGTCAGCCGGCTCGAACGGCTCGGACATCGCGCCCGTCACCCCGATCCGGACGAGCTCGCTGGCGACGCGCCGGTCCACCCCGGACTGCGCCGCCAGCTCTTCGAAGGTCAACGTCATGGCTAGTCGACCTCGATGGCCACGCACATCCCCGGATCGTCGAGCGTGCACAGCCGATACGCGCCGGGCTCGGCCTTCTCGGGAATCCTCAGCCGATCTGGACCGCGATCCGTGAGCGCCATGGCCGGGATCTCGACGTCGTCGTCGCTCCGGTGCCACGACCCAGGCACTCCGGAGCCGATGCCGAGGAAGTACTCCACCGTCCATTCGCCGTCAGCGGCCATACGACCGAGGCGGTAGGCGACTCCCCGGACGGTGGCGGTAGACCATGCGATCGTGACCGCATCGCCGGGCCGCACTTCAGGACGGTCCGCCGTCATCAGCTCGGGCCGCAGGTCAGCGACCATTCGGGGCAGGGGGCTCGATGCCGGTGAGCACGCCGCAGCGACGACGAGCAGGAAGAGCGCGATGGCGAGGGCACCGCGCCGCATCGGTCAGTCGTCCTCGATCACCCGGAGGCGGAGCTCGTCGAGCTGCTCCGGGGCGATCGGCGAGGGGGCGTCCATCATCAGGTCGGTCCCCGACTGCGTCTTCGGGAAGGCCATGACCTCGCGGATGTTGTCGACCTCGGCGAAGAGCGCGGCCCATCGGTCCAGCCCGATGGCGATCCCGCCGTGGGGCGGAGCGCCGTATTCCAGGGCATCGAGCAGCGCGCCGAACTGGTCGCGCATGCCCTCGATGCTGTGGCCCATGAGCGCGAACGACTTCTCCAGCAGCGGTCGTTGATGGATCCGGACCGATCCGCCGCCCGACTCCCAGCCGTTCAGGGCCAGGTCGTACTGCTGCGCGCGCGCTCCACCCGGGTCCGAGTCGAGCAGCGGCACGTCCTCCGGCAGCGGCGCGCTGAACGGGTTGTGGGTCGCGTCCCAGCGCTGGCCCTCGTCGTCCCAGGTGTACATCGGGAACTGGTGGACCCAGACGTAGCCGAGCACGCCGGGCTGGCGAAGGCCGAGCCGATCCCCCATCGCCAGGCGCACGTGGCCGAGCGCCTCGGCCGCGGCGCGCCGGTCGGCATCGGCGACGATGAGGACGAGGTCGCCCTCGGCGGCGCCCACCGCACCGAGCAGCGCCGCCTCGCGGCCCTCGAGGAACTTGGCCGCCGGACCGTGGAGCGCTCCGTCTGCCTGGGCTCCGAGATGGACCAGGCCCTTCGCGCCGTGGCGCTTGGCCAGGTCGATGAGTTCATCGAGCTGCTTGCGCGAGTAATCCCCGCATCCCGGCGCGACGATCCCGAACACGGCGCCGCCCATCGCGATCGGCTCCGAGAAGACGCGGAAGTCGACATCGCGCACCGCATCGGTCAGGTCGACGAGCGCCATGCCGAAGCGGATGTCGGGCTTATCGGAGCCGTATCGGTCCATGGCCTCCGCGTAGGTGAGCCGCGGGAAGGGCTCGGCCAGCAGCGGCCGATGCGGAAGGACCTCTTTGGCGACCCGCGTAACGACGCGCTCGACGGTCGAGATGACGTCCTCCTCGGTCACGAAGCTCATCTCGATGTCGACCTGGGTGTGCTCCGGCTGCCGATCCCCGCGCATGTCCTCGTCGCGGTAGGCGTGCGCCAGCTGGTAGTAGCGGTCGAAGCCGGCCACCATCAGCAGCTGCTTCAGCTGCTGCGGCGACTGCGGGAGCGCGTAGAACTCGCCGGGGCGCAGCCGCGAGGGGACGACAAAGTCCCGCGCGCCCTCCGGCGTCGAGCGGATCAGGGTCGGCGTCTCGATCTCGACGAACCCCTCGTCCTCGAGCGCGTGCCGGATGGCCGATGCCAACCGTGAGCGCAGGAGCATTCGCTGCTGCATCGGCGGCCGTCGGAGGTCGAGGTACCGATGCTTCAGCCGCAGGCTCTCGTCCAGGCCGGGCTGCTCCTCGTTGATGTAGAACGGCGGCACCTTCGACGGATTGAGGATCTCGACGCGGTCGACCGCGACCTCGATCTCGCCGGTCGCCAGCTCCGGATTGGCGGTCCCCGCGGGGCGCTCACGCACGACGCCCTCGACCTGCAGGACCCACTCGCTTCGCGCAGGCTCGGCCGCGGCGTGAGCCTCGGGGGCGTCGTCGCGGCTGGTGACCACCTGGGTGACGCCATACCGGTCGCGAAGGTCGAAGAAGGCGAGATGGCCGTGGTCACGGCGGCGATGCACCCATCCGGCCAGGGTCACGCGCTCGCCGACATGGGCGGCTCGCAGCTCGCCGCAGGAATGGGTACGGAACGAGGTGCTCATGGGAGGCGCCATCGTAGCCGAGCCATCGGCCTGGCGCGCCGGCAAGGGAACCGACTCCAGCACCCGGGACCCGCCACTCATCGATCGTCGAGGTTTTCACGCGGATGCGCGGCCCGGTGGCGATTCGGTCATGGATGAGCAACTTCTTCACCGATTCGGGCGGACTCGGCAGTTCCGGTGAACGGTTGGCCGATTCTTCGTCACGAACCGCGCGCGATGAGGATCATCGGTGAACGATTCGCCGATTGATCATCACGCTGCAGGTCGCGAGCTGCATCGGCAGTGACCGATGAGTCGCGGCGCCAGCGGCGGTCTCACCTGCAACGACCCCAACCCGCTCACATCGTGAAGGAGAGATCGATGGCCAGGCCGAAGGTGTATCCCTGCCTCTGGTTCGATGGAAAGGCGGAGGAAGCCGCCACCTTCTACACCTCCCTGCTGCCGGATAGCCGGATCGACAACGTCTGGCGCTCCCCGGCCGACACGCCCAGCGGCCCGGAGGGCATGGTCCTGCTCGTCGACTTCACGGTCGCAGGCCAGCAGCTCCAGGGGCTGGATGGCGGCCCCGACTTCCACTTCAACGAGGCCGTCTCGCTCGTCATCGAATGCGAGGACCAGGCTGAGGTCGATCGGCTGTGGGACACGCTCACCGCAGACGGCGGCGAGCCCGGTCCCTGCGGCTGGCTGAAGGACCGATACGGGCTTTCCTGGCAGATCGTCCCGAAGGTCCTCAACGAGATGCTCGAAGGCCCGGACCGCGACGGCGCACGCCGCGCGATGGAAGCGATGCTTCAGATGGGTAAGCTCGACGCGGCGGAGCTGCAACGCGCGTTCGACGGCGAGCCCGCTAGCGCCCGGTCCTGACCAGCCGCGAAACGTCGTCCATGGCGACCGTCTCCTGTTCGCCGGTCGCCAGGTTCTTCAGGCCGATGCGCCCCTCGCCAAGCTCCTCGCCCACGATCGCCGCCCAGGTGGCGCCGGTCTTCGCGGCGGACTCGAGCTGCTTGCCGAGCTTGCGGCTGGAGCCGTCCGGGCGGACCGCCAGGCCCGCGTTGCGAAGAGTGGCGGCGACGCGCAGCCGTTCCGCGAGGTCGTCACCGGTGCCGAGGACGGCAACGACCGGACCTCCGGCGGGAATCTCGACCTCCTGCTCCTCCATGGCCAGGACCGTTCGGTCGAGGCCGACGCCGAAGCCGATGCCGGGCGTCGCACGCCCGCCGAGGAGCTCGGCCAGGCCGTCGTAGCGGCCGCCACCGCCGAGCGCCTGCTGCTGGCCCTCGCGGCCCGCGATGACGAACTCGAACGCGGTACGCGTGTAGTAGTCGAGCCCGCGAACCAGCCGATGGTCGACGACGTGGCGCACGCCGAGGGCATCGAGCAGGTCCAGGAACCCGCGGAAGTGGGCGCGGCATTCGTCGCACAGGTGATCGGTGCTGCGCGGGGCGCCATCGGCCAGGTCGGGAGCAAGCTCCTTGTCGTCGAGCACCCGCAAGGGGTTGACGTCGAGCCGACGCCGTGACTCGTCGGTCAGGCGGTCCGTGTGCGCCGTGAAGTAATCGACCAGCGCCTGCCGATACCCTGGGCGGCAGGTCGCATCACCGATGGAATTCACGTGCGCCACCACGTCGCGAAGACCGACCTCGGCGTAAAAGCGCATCGCCAGCTCGACGAGCTCGGCGTCCACTGCTGGCCCGCCGTCGCCGAGCACTTCGACGTCCCACTGCGTGAACTGGCGGTAGCGGCCCGCCTGGGGGCGGTCGTAGCGGAACATCGGACCGATCATCGTGAGGCGTAACGGCCCGGGCCGGACATGCATCCCATGCTCGATGAACGCGCGCACGATCCCGGCCGTCGGCTCCGGGCGCAGCGCCCAGTCCGCCCGCTCCTCGTCGCTGCCGCGCGCGCCGCCGACGCGGAACATCTCCTTGTCGACCGCGTCGCTGCTCTCGCCGAGGCCGCGCGCGAACAGCTCGACGCGCTCGAAGAGGGGGATCTCGATCCGCTCGAAGGCGTAGCGGCGAGCGAGGTCGCGGGCGACCGCCTCGACGCGGTCCCATGCCGGGGTCTGCTCCGGCAGCAGGTCGCGGGTGCCGCGGGGAGCGCCGATCGTCTTCGCCACGGCGCGAGTCTACCGGCTCAGCCCTCGGTGCCGGCTCCCATCCGACGGCGGGTGGAGACCTCGACGGGCTTCTCGGTCCCCTCGTGAGCGGGGTGCTCGACGAGGGCCACGAGGCGGCTTGCCATGAATCGGCCTGTCCGCACCGGCGTCCCGGAGCGCGTCACCTCGGAGACCTCGACCACGCCGCGGGCGGTCGTGACCTCGATCCGTCGCCCGGCCTTGGTCGCGACGATCTCGAACGTCTGGGTGCCGCCCTGCCCGGTGTCGACGACGGCCTCGACTCGATCGCCCTTCATCCGCGGAGTGTACGCGTCGTGGCGCGTCGTATATCCGTATATACCCTGATGCAGACCGCAACGACACGGTGCGTGTCACCGGATATCGCACAAACGCGATGACGGCTGACAGCGGACGATGATTGAGTCGATCCGCTCATTCAGCGCTCTCTGAGTTGAGTGGAGACGCGTTCGGGGGCAGGTCCATCGGGCATCGGTCGCCACCGGCCATGCCACCCGGAAGTTGAGCGCCAGCGGATTTCGAAGGATGCAGTGGAGGTTCCGATGCGTGCGCTTCGTTCGATGACCATCGTTGTTGCGGCGCTGGCGGCTCTTGCCGCGCCCGTCCTCGCCGGAAGCGGCTCGATCGTCGCAGGCAGCTATCGGTATAGCCCATTCGACGAGACGCCGACCCGGGCGGTCTCGATCCGCGCCCAAGCCGATGCGGGCGGGGTCGCAGGCTCATGGGAGTGGATCAACCTCCTCGATGGCACGAGGCACTCCGGCTCGATCACCTGCCTGGTCGTCAACGGGTCGGATGCCTGGCTCGCGGGGCCGGACTTCGCCGCCGGTGACCCGGCAGGTGCCTTCTTCCGGCTCCACGATGGGGGCGCGCCTGGTGCGGAGCACGACGAAGCCGTCGCCTTCATCGGCGACCCGGGACAGACCCTCCATGAGCTGGAGGCCTGGTGCCAGCAGCGGAACGTGGGCATCGACCTCTTCCCACTCGATGAGGGCAACCTCGTGGTCCGTGTCGGACCCTAGCGGACCAGGATGGCCCCCGGTGCCCGCCGATCGGCCGTGCGAACGCTGGCCGAAGCCGGCATCGACCTCCGCCTCGCGGTGGACAGAAACCCAATGACACTTGCTATCACGGCGGAGCTGCGAGGAAGATGGCTGCCGGAACGACGACCTGTCGAGTCAGGTCGCGCTCGTGGGGACCGAGCCATGGACCGCGAGCTGGTCGTGCAAGCGCAGGCGGGCGACGAAGCCGCTTTCGCAGCGCTGGCGGCGCGCATCGGTGACCGGATGTACGCGACTGCGCAGCACATCCTTCACGATAGCGGGCGCGCCGAGGATGCCGTGCAGCAGGCGATGATCAATATCTGGCGCAACCTCCCTCGCCTGAGCGATCCAGACCGATTCCGAGGATGGGCCTACCGGATCGTCGTGCGTGCGGCATACGCCGAGGCTCGGCATCGGCGGCTCTGGATGATCCAGTCTCAGTCGGCCGGCGCGCGTTCGTACGCTCCGGATCACGCGTCCGGCGTCGCCGACCGCGACCAGCTCGAGCGCGGCTTCCGCCGGCTGCCGGTCGACCAGCGATCGGTGCTCGTCCTCAAGCACTTCTCCGGACTTTCGAACGCTGAGATCGCCGATGCGCTCGAGATCCCCGAGGGAACCGTCCGCTCACGATTACACCATGGGATTCGGTCCCTGCGGGCTGCGCTCGACGCGGATGGCCGTGAACCCGAGCTCGAAGCCTCATGAAGCCGCCGCGACCCGATTCGGAGATCGAGCAGGTGCTCGAGGAATGGCTCGAGACGACTGCCGAC
Source organism: Candidatus Limnocylindria bacterium (assembly GCA_036380455.1). Taxonomy (GTDB): domain Bacteria; phylum Chloroflexota; class Limnocylindria; order QHBO01; family QHBO01; genus JACDBZ01. The sequence continues at coordinate 18,001 of DASVEQ010000048.1, forward strand.
CCGATGCCCGACACGCTCCGCGATGCGATCGACGAGACGCCGTCCCGCCACGCGCAGCTCGGTCGGAGATCCTGGCGCGACTTGCTCAGATCCCCCACGCGGCTGGCCGCGTTCGCAGCGGTCGCCGGACTGGCGATCATCGCGGTCTACGTCGGCTCGGGCGTACTCGGCAATCTCCGGAACGCCGTGGGTGGCCCAATCAGCCCTGAGCCATCCTCCGCGGCCGAGTTTGTCTGGGATGGCATGTTGAACTTCGTCGGCAGCAACCCGGCGCCGGACGGGTACGGCCACACCGCCGTCTGGAGGTATCTGTCAGGCCCAGCCGGGATCCACGACCCGACGCAGTACCGACCGCTCACGAACCACGGCGGCGAGGGCGACGGCACCTGGTCCGACCCAACCATCGCCGGACTTGCGATCGGCGTGCCGCCGAGTAGCGAGAGCAGGCTGCAGATCCAGCCGGCCGATGGCACCGCGGCCGTCATCGCGTGGCGAAACCCGATTGCCGAGACCGCGCTCACCATCATCGGGAGCGTGGAGGTCGATGGCTCGTGCGGCGACGGCATCACCCTGCTCATCGACCACGCGGGCGATCCATTTCGAACCATCACGCTGGCACGCGGCCGCGAGGACTTCACGATCCCGGTCGAGCGATTCGCCGGGGGCGGTGTGCTTCACTTCATCATCGAGCCGGGCGCCAACAGCCGCTGCGACACGACGTGGCTGGAGCTCACCATTCATGCACCGGCAACTCGCGACGTCGGGGAGTGATCCGAGCGCCGGATCTCGCCTGCCAATCGGGATTGCGATGACCCGGGATCGCGACCGGTGCGGCGAACCGGTCCAACTCCGGTGAGCGTTGAGGCCATGGCGATTGTTCGGGCCACGCACCCGCAGGCCGTCACGACGTGGGGAGGCGGCGCCAGAGCTGGCCGCAGCCAGCCCCGGCGCCAGTCGTTCAGCGATTGCCTTCCATGCGGAGCCGAACCATGGTGACGGTGTACGCCGTATCGGTGTGGAGCTCGGATCCAGATACCTCGACATAGAAGTCGACCTCGGCCCAGCCGGCAGCGAAGGGAATCGTGTCGCCGGGACCGACGAACACGTCATACCAGGCGACTTCCTGGGTGCATGTCCCCGAGATCTCAGTGGCGCCGCGCGCGAGTGCGGTTCGGGTCACGCGCTGGTGGATGCTGACGACGCCCCAGAACGGGCGCTCGTCGAGGCACGCGATGCCGACGGCCACACGGGCGAAGCCCGCGATTCTGCTGACGCCCCCCGTCGGGGCGATGGCGATCTGCGGCTGAGCGGATGCGTCGAAGTCGATCCGGATCGACGCGTTGGTCTCCGCCGTCGAGACGGCCGACAACTGGAACAGATACGTCTCTCCAGCGCCGACTCCTTCGACCAGCGCGAACTCGTCCCCGACGCCGTTCACGCAGAACCGGAGGTCGTCGACGGTCGGCATACCTGCTGGCACGCCGTCGTATGGCCCAAAAACGGCCGTATTGGTGTCGCTCGTGGGCTGGCTGTCTCCAGGGGCCGCACCCGTGATCACCCGCATTGTGCCGGTGTCAGGCGCTGTCCAGGCAAACCAGGTGCTGAGATCGGCGCTGCCACCGTTGTGACAACCGAAGGGCTCACCCGCTTCCGACGTCGCCTCGCCCAGATCTCCGCTCCACGCGAATGGCAGCGTGTCGACGACGAGCGCATTAGCGACGTCATCATTGTCGGGAGCGGCGGCGGCGACCGGTCCGGCCAGCGCGCCGCTCATCAGCGCGATCGCCATCACTGCGGCGAGCGATCGACGTGTGGGGTGCATGGCATCCGTCCTCTACTCGGGTTTACCCCAATGAGGATGGTGGCGACCGCAATTACTCAATCGCGGGGCCCCCTGCCGCAGGCCCACGTAGGCGCCAGCTGCCTTCGGCACCCGCCCGCGCCCGGATCCGGCGCCCTGCTCGGCCTAACGTGCCTCTCGGGTGACCGAGGTGACGTCGCGCAGGCGCTCGATCTTCGTCAGCACCTTGGCGAGCTGCTGGAGCGAGGTGACCTTGAAGGTCGCGGTGATCGTGGCGGTCGCATCGGCGTGGGTCGCGACCGAGGCGGCCACGATGTTGACCTTGTATTCGGCCACGACGTTGGTGATCTCGTTCAGCAGGCCGGGTCGGTCGAGCGCGGTGATGCGCACGGTGATCGGGTAGGTGTGCTGCGCGGCGAGCTCCCACTCCACGTCGATCAGGCGCTCGATGTCCCGCTCCGACAGGACCGACGGGCACGACGCGCGGTGGATCGTCACGCCCTTGCCACGGGTCACGTAGCCGGTGATCTCGTCACCGGGGATCGGCGAGCAGCATTTCGCGAAGCGCACCAGCAGATCACCGACGCCCTTCACCTTCACGCCGGTCGTCGACGGCGCCGCGGGCGGCGCCTCCTCGGGCAAAGTGATCGCCGCGTCATCGTGGATCTCGAGCTTGCTGACGACGCTGGCCGAGCTCACC
>DASVEQ010000049.1:0-2157 GCA_036380455.1 Candidatus Limnocylindria bacterium
CGACGCCGAACAGGCGGCCGGCTACCCACTGGTGATCAACCCGGTCAGCCTCGCGATCGGCGCCGGCACGGGCCTCGTCATCTCGCTCCTGACCATCTGGGCCACGAGCCTGCGCATCGCCCGGCTCAACATCATCCGCGCGATCCGCGACCTGCCCGAGCCCCAGAAGGCGCGGGCGGGGACACGGACGCTGGTGCTCGCCACGGTCGGGATCCTGATCGGTGCTGGGGTCGGTGTCGCGGGCTACCTCGGCGACAACGCGATCGGCTTCCTGGTCGGGGTGCCGGTGGCGGCGTTCTCCGCCGCGCCGCTGCTGCGCCGGCTCCTGCCGGACCGCGTCGCACGCGTGCTCGTCGCCGCCACGGTGCTCGGCTGGGCGCTGGCCATGCGCCAGCTCTTCCCGGGGATCATGGGCTCCGCGGACACGCTCGCCTTCGTCGTGCAGGGACTGGTGCTGACCCTCGGCGCCGTGTCGCTGGCAGCCAGTCTCGACCGCGTCTGGACGCTCGCGATCGAGCGTCTCGGACGGGGCGGCCGCGGCCTCGCGCCACGGCTCGGAATCGCCTACCCACTCGCGCGACGGTTCCGCACCTCGATGCTGCTCGGGATGTTCTCGCTCGTGATCCTCGTCGTGACCATGGTCACCTCGTTCTCGGTCGCGATCGAGCGCAACACCGACGCCAAGGTCGACCAGATCGCGGCCGGATACCACCTCCTGCTCGACACCAACCCGGCCAACCCCGTCGACGCCCAGGCATTGGCGGCACACAGCGATGTGGTCGCGGTCGCCGGGCTCGTCCGAGGCGTCGCGAACTTCGAAGCCGCGCACCTCGACGGCACCCGCGCCGCGCCGATCAGCGGCTTCGACACCGAACTGTTGGAACGCGGGACGCCAGGACTGTTCCGCAGAGACGCGAAGTACGCGGACGACGCCGACGTCTACCGGGCCGTGCTCGCCGACCCGACGCTGGCGATCGTGCCGGAGACCTTCCTCGTCGCCGGCGTCGACGTGGCAGCACTGGACGCCGGAGACACCTTCACCGTGATCGAGCCGAGCAGCGGCCGCGCCCGTGAGCTTACGATCGCCGCCCTCGGCGAGGCCGACTGGCTCGGTAACGGGGCCCTCGTCAACCGCGAGCTCACCTCTGCCCTGTTCGGCCCCGAGGAGATCGTCACCCGCTCCTACCTCGCGATCGCCGACGGCGCCGATGCCGGGACCGTGGCAGCGTCCCTGAACGCGGCCTTCCTCGCGCAGGGGGCAGACACCCAGACCCTGACCGCACTCGGCGCAGAAGGCGTGCGCGAGCTCACCGGGTTCCTGGCGATGCTGCGCGGCTTCCTGGCCTTCGGCCTGCTCGTCGGGATCGCCGGCCTCGGTGTGGTGATGGTCCGCGCCGTGCGCGAGCGGCGTCATGAGATCGGCATGCTCCGAGCGATGGGCTTCCGCCGCGGCCTGATCCGCAACGCGATGCTCTTCGAAGCCGGGCTCATCGCCGTCCAGGGCACCGTCATCGGCGCCGCCCTGGGGCTGATCACCACCCGCCAGATCCTCGCGGGATCGGACTCCTTCGGCGACGTCTCGATGCCCTTCATCGTGCCCTGGCTCGGACTGGCTCTGATCCTGGCCCTGCCGCTCGCCGCCTCCCTGGCCGCAGCCGCCTGGCCCGCCTCCCGGGCAGCCGCGATCCCGCCCGCCGTGGCGCTCCGCACCGCGGACTGAGCACCGCGGGAGCACCACTCGCCGGGCCTCGTGACGACGCCGTCGCGAGGCCCGGCGCGCTCCGCTCAGGGTCGACGTCCGGGGCGGATCGGGGTCGATCCGGATTGCCGTCGCGGCGTCGCCGGGGGATGCTTGCCACATGACCGAGCACGCCACCGGCACCCCGCAGGCGAGTCCCCTCCGGCGCAGCCGGTCGGATCGCACGCTCGCGGGCGTCTGCGGCGGCCTGGCCGCCTATTTCGAGGCGGCTTCTGACGGGAGCGACGGGACTCGAACCCGCAACCACTCGCGTGGCGGCCAGGCCGGCGGTCATGTCGCTTCGCCTGCCTGCGTGCATACGGTCACCGTTTCGGACGGAACCGTGACTGAACGGGTGCTAGACCGTCAGCGCTGACAATCGCCTTCTCGTCGACGTCCACGGGGTGCGCGTCCATGTT
>DASVEQ010000050.1:0-13365 GCA_036380455.1 Candidatus Limnocylindria bacterium
AGTCGCCGCCGTGCGGCTCCGAGCACGCAGATGGTGACAACCGACCCGATCGGGGCTTCGGGTGCGGCTCTCGGCTGAATCCGGCGGCGCGCTGGATGGTCGAAGCCGGATCGGCCCGTGTGCTGCGACGGGTGTGATCGGATCAGGGGGCATCCATCGCGGCGATCTGGATGAGGTTGCCGCAGGTGTCGTCGAGCACGGCGGTTGTCACGGGCCCCATCGCCGTCGGAGGCTGGACGAACGTCACGCCCTTTGCGCTGAGCCGATCGAACTCGGCCTGGACGTCGTCGACCGCGAAGGACGTGAACGGCACGCCGTCGGCGACGAGGGCCTCCTTGAACGGCCGGGCGGCGGGATGAGCGTCCGGCTCGAGCAGCAGCTCGACGCCGTCGGGCGCATCGGGCGAGACGACGGTCAGCCAGCGGTGCTCGCCGGCGGGCACATCGGTCTTCTTCACGAAGCCGAGCACATCGGTGTAGAAGGCCAGCGCCTTCGCCTGGTCGTCGACGAGCACGCTGGTGACGTTGATCCTCATCGGTCTGGTTCTCCCTGTCGCTGTGGCCATCGCTCCCCGATTTCGCGCAATGGCGCGGTGTCGAGGGTGTGGAACTTGTATCGGCCCGATCGGCTCGTGCGGACGAGACCGGCCTCCTCGAGCACGTCGAGGTGCTGGCTGATCGCCTGCCTGGAGGCGCCGACGCCGTGCTTCATGACGAGCCGGCTGCAGATCTCGAACAGCGTTTGATCGTCACGCTCGGTCAGCTCGTCGAGAATTGCGCGTCGAGTCGGGTCGGCCAGCGCCCGGTAGACGTCTCTCACCAATCGATGATATGCAAGTCCCCACTTGCATGTCAACTGATGCAGGGACAGCGAATCCGACGCCGGCTACCCGCCGGCCCCGGCCGGGTAGGGGGTCGCTCGCGATGCCCGTTCGTGGCTGGTCATGCGCTCCGTGGGCCATGAGCTGCCCGAGCAGGCCCTCAGGCTGGCCGCAGACAGGCGCCCGGGCGAGTTCCGATCCGTCGTTTTGCCGGCCGCAGATCAGCACCGCACCTGCACCCGCTGATCGGGCCCAAGTCGCCGCCGTGCGGCTCCGAGCACGCAAATGGTGCCAACCGACCCGATCCGGGCTTCCGGTGCGGCTCTCGGCTGAATCCGGCGGCGCGCTGAGGAGCGTGGACGTGCACCGGCCGTGTCGAGGCCGCTCATGGCGAGGGACTCACCGCACCCCGCCAGGACGAGCGCCAGCGCAACTGCGGGAAGGCCACGGCAGCCGAGGCGCGACATCATCGGAACTCGAAGATGTAGGCGGGGCTGGCGCCGTTCGGGAAGTCGCCCATTCGCACCAGGGTCGTGGCCGCCTGCGCCGGCGGGAGGAGCAGGAAGACGTCATACGAGACGCCAGACACCAGATCCTGCGCATGCGTCGAGCCCTTACGTCGCGTGGCTCGTTCGCCTCCTCCGGTGGCCTGTTGAACTTCGCGATGGTGCCGCTCACCGCCCGCTCGCGTGGCCGCCGCGCCATCTTCGCCGTGCCCGCCATCTCGCAGCCGAACGTCGCCTTCCTCGCCGAGCTCATGGCGTCCGGGGGCGTTCCCTGCCGGTGATCGATCGCGTCTTCCCGCTCGACCAGGTCGTCGAGGCCAACCCGCTACGTGGAATACGTGGAAACCGAGCGCAAGACCGGCAACGTCGTCCTGTCCCTCAGCGAGGCGTATCCGCGCGGATAACCAGCGGAAAGGGAGTTGGAGGGGGCTTCCGCTCAGCGACTGCGCGACCATGATGAAGAGGAACCCCGATGATCACCACGATCAACGGTGTGTACTGTGTCCTCGGCCGCCATTCCAGACGGCCCGAACCGGAGGTCGACGATGCCGATCGCGCTGAACCACACGATCGTCTATTCCCGCGACAAGGAGCAGGGCGCGACATTCCTGACCGATCTGTTCGGCCTTCCCCCCGCATCGGCCTGGGGACCGTTCATCACCGTCGAGCTGGCGAACGGAGTGACGCTCGACTACCTCGATGCCGATGGCGGAGTCTCGCCGCAGCACTACTGCTTCCTGGTGGAGGAGCGGGACTTCGACGCGATCTTCGGCCGCATCACCGAGCGCGGACTCCCGCACTGGGCCGATCCGGGCCATCGGCAGCCAGGCGAGATCAACACCCACGACGGTGGTCGCGGCGTGTACTTCGACGACCCGAGCGGCCACATCCTCGAGATCATCACCAGGCCGTACGGCGACGAGCGCTGAGCTCGGGCGGCCGGCATCGTCCCGCGATCACCCTCGACCGCCTCCACGACGAACCCCGTCCGATGAGCGGCCGCTGAACTCAACCTCCGCTGCGGTCTGTCTCCGGACATCGGCTCCACGGGGGAGTCAGAACGCGCGCCAGCCCTCGCGCTCGGCGAGGACCGAGACCTCCGGCGCGCCGTCGAACATGCTGCCGAGGCGGGCCTGGACGGCCGGGTCGCCCAGAAACCGATGCCGATGGCCACGCCTTCGTCGGCCTCCAGCTCCTGGGGCTCGACGGCGACCGCGTGCGCCGCATCACCGCGTTCATGGACGCCGCATTGGCGGCCACGTTCAACCTCCCCCCTCACCTGGCGCCGATGGCGGCGACTCGCGCCCCTTCGACATAGGCTGCCTGCGGCGCGACGTTCCGCGTGTCCCCCAGGAGCCTCAGGTCGTCTCCGCGGCAAACGCCGCCATCTCGTCGTCGTCCAGCCCCGTCAGGCGGCCGGCCCCGTTCGTCGTCTTTACCCGCGCCGTGAGCCGAACGGCGAACGCGCACTTCGTGTCCGCTCCGAGGAGCGTGCCCAGCGTGCGCGACGGGCTGGTCGACGGGCTGGCAGGGGGTTCCCCGACCTCGCCGAAGGCGTTGACGATGTAGCTCGTGATCGGTCCGCCGAGGCCCTTCTGCACCCAGAGCGAGTGGTCCATCAGGAACTGCGGCGCGCCCGGGTTCGGGTGATAGGCGCGGATGTCGAACGACACCCCGGCACCGGCGGGGCCTTCCAGGAACTGGCACGTCGCCGAGCTCGGGACCGCGCCGAGCCGGATGGCGGCGATCTGCGCCACCGCGGATCGGTTGTCAGTCCACAGCAGGTGGGTCAGCGCCGAGAACGGCACGTCGTCGGGCGGGCCGGCCGGGATGCGCCACAGCCCGAAGCGGAACGCGCGCGCAGCGCCGGGACCGGTCGCGCCCGTCGGCTTGATCTGGTTCCCGCCGTTGTCGAACACCTCGATGCGGACGAGGTGCCTGCCGTCGGCGATGCCGGTCGAGTCGAGGACGGCGTGGTACTGGTCAGGGTCCCACTCCTCGTACGGGCCGAGCAGGTCGACGTCCTCGTACGGGATGACGTACAGCCCATCGGCGTTCGGACCCAGCGCGTGGGACGCGCGCAGCCAGCCGCCGCCGGACAGGCGCCACGAGTTCCAGGTCGGGACGGGGACGGTGGTCCAGCCGCCGACCGGGTCACCCGAGCCATCCGCGCGCGAGACCTGGACGCGGAAGAACCGCGCGCCGATGCCCTTCATGCCGGCGCTGAAGAAGTAGCGCAGCCCGAGGCGTCCGCCCAGGGGGCGGTTGACCCATGGGCCATCGGTGTTCGAAGCGTCCAGCAGGCCGGAATTGGCCGTGGGCGCCACGACGCTGTCGGGCGTGTCCTGGTTCGGCGTGGCGAGGTGGTGGGCCTCGGTGGCGCCGATCTGGTGGAGGAGCACGATGGCGTCGCCCGTCCCCGGAATGTCGGGGTCGCCGACGCAGGTCCGCGCCCACGGGCTGTAGGACGTCAGGGTCGGGTTGTCGCCGGGGTCGAACCACTGGCCGGCCGCGACGCCGTCGTAGATCGTGACGGCTGCGCCACCGGGGCCGATGGGCTGCGTGACCTTGTAGGCGTATTGCACGCTGCAGCCGCTCTGCGTGAAGAACGGCGGCCAGCCGCGCCAGCAGATGGAGAACGTGCCGTCGTCGGCGATCAGGCCCTGGGCGACCTTCGTCGCGCCGCCGCAGGTGCACCACAGCCAGGGGCGCAGGCGCAGGAACTCGCTGTAGGCGCGGCCCTTCAGGCTGCGCGCCATGGCCGCGTCCCGCTGGACGTTGAGCTTGCGGACGTCGAGCGCTCCGGCGGTGGCGACCGCCTCCAGCGCGTCGAACGGCGCCGGGTCAGGTCCCGGGCCGGGCGGGAGGGGCGGGAACGGGGGGTCCGGCTCCGGGATCGGCGGCCACGGCGGATCCGGGATCGGGATGGGCGGCTCCTCCCACTCGATCGGCGGATCGGGCGGCTCGAGGATGTTGGGGGGCTGGCAGCAACAGACGCGCCGATAGACCTCGACCAGGCCCTGGCACACGGTGCCGCAGCGCCATGGGAAGAGAACGTGGCCAGGCAGGATTGGCGAAAGGGCGCTGACCCCGGCGGCAGGGCCGACGCCGGAGCCGGTGCCGGTGCCGGCGAAGCGGCCGAGCGTCGCCTGCTTGATGCTGGCGTTGACAGCGATCTCCGACAGCCAGTGCGGGAACGGGAAGCACCTGCGCACCGAGCCGCTCACACACGACCAGGGCCGCCACGGCAGCCACCGGTCGACCGGGATGGGGATGGGACCGAGCTCGAGCTGGCGCTCGAGGTCGCCGAGCCGGTAGACCAGGAATCGGTCCGGCTCCACGTCGGGATCGACGTTGACAGGCCCGATGTAGGCGCGCGCCGCCTCGTCCCTCGCCCGAGCGGGCAGCGAGAACGAGCCGTCCGGGTCGACCGACGTGGCCGCGAGCTGCTTGCCCGCGGCACTCTTGACAAGGATCTGCAGGCTCGGTGTCTCCTCATCCGGCGACTTCCTGATGAGCTCCAACCGGCCGCCGATCCCGCGGCCCTTCGCCTCAGCCATGACGCCGCAGCCCCTTCCCGACATCGGTTTGGCGGCCATCGTCGGCCCGCCGCGTCTCGGGCCCGTCAGGCTGCCGTCGAAGCGGCGTCGAGGCTTCGCCGCGACGCCGTCATCGGTCCATCACCCGCGCGTCACCGCGATGTCGCCAGCGCGACGGATGGAACGCCACCGGCCGGTCGTACCCCGGTCGAACAGGACTTGACCGACGGCGTACGGTGAGACTCCGAGCACCGGAGCCCGAGCTCCCCGGGGCTTCTGCCCGAATACGGTGGGCCTCATCGTGGCAGACGAATCGCGGACGCTTCGCCCGTCCGCACGACGCGCCGACCGGCGAGCGACTCGCCAGTCCCCTGCAGCCCGAGCGGTTCGCCTGCGCGTGCTCGATGCCTTCGAGCTGACGATCGATGGCGAGGCCGTGGAGGTGGCTCACCCAGCCCGCAGGCTCATCTCGCTCCTGGCCGTGAAGCACCATCCCCTCCTGCGCGGCTATGCCGCCGGCGTCCTGTGGCTGAACTTCACGGAGGATCGCGCGGCCGCCAACCTCCGATCCGCGCTGTGGCGCGTGCGCTCCCTGGGCGTGCCGATCGTCGACACTCGCAACGGCACGCTCCAGCTGCTGCCCTGGGTCGAGGTCGATCTGGATGCCGCCAGGTCAGTCGCGCATCGCTGGCTGGCCAACCTCGAAACCAAGGCCGACTGCGACGCCGGCTCAACCGCCATCGCGGGCGAGCTCCTGCCCGACTGGTACGACGACTGGCTGACCGATGACCGCGAGAGCTTCCGTCAGCTCCGCCTGCACGCCCTGGAGGCCATGGCCGAGCGCCTCGCCGATGCCCACCGCTGCGGAGACGCCATCATTGCGGCCCTGGCCGCCGTCGCGGCGGATCCGCTGCGCGAGTCGGCCCACCGTGCCGTCATCAAGGTCCACCTCGCCGAGGGCAACGTCGCCGAGGCGATTCGCCAGCTGCACCGCTGCGAGCGCCTCATGCTCGACGAAGTCGGCGTCCCTCCCTCCGCACGCCTCGCCGAGCTGATCCAGCAGGGCGCCTAGCGATCAACCCTCGCGATCCGAAGGCGCCTGGTCGGCGGGCGGCCACTCGATGCTCGAGGTCGTCGAGCGCAACCCGTCGGTGGCGATCACCCGGACGAGCGCGGCGCCGTCCGGCGGCAGGTTCGCGGCATCCACGGTCGTCTCGGGCGATCGCAGGCCGACCGCCACGGTTCGCCACGTTCGTCCCCGGTCGCGGCTGACCTGCACGCTGTACGTCAGCCCGCCATTCTCGGCTGCCTCCCAGCTGAGGCGGAGGCCGCGGCCGGCGGCTTCGGCGTCCCGGTCCGCACGGAGCCCGCGCACCGTCGGAGCGGCGCGTCGGCGTGCTCCCCGCCCTTCGGCCTCGGGTGGCCGATACGTGTCCGCGAGCTCGCCGAGCAGCCACAGCTCGATCGCCTCCGTCGACCGGTCGACCGCCACGATCACGTCCAGCAGGGCTTCCTCATCGGCATCGCTGGCCTCGGCGGACAGGCGCTTGACGGCGGCGGGCAGCTCGCCGACCACGCGGCCGCGTGGTCCGATGGCTCGCAGGAGGACCGGGCCGGACGGATCCGGCTCGGTCGGCACGCCCCGCTCGATCGGCTGCACGTATGCGATCCGGGCCTCGCGCCGCGTGAGGTTCACGTTGGCCACGACGCTGACCAGGGTCCGCTCGCTCGCCACCTGTCCGGCACGCCTGGCGGCGCGCTCGGCCCGCTCGACGCCCTCCGGGAAGCGGTCGTCCGGCCTGCCCGAGCCGCCGGATCCCGCCCCGGAGCCCAGCGCGTCCTCCGCCGCGAGGCGCGCCCGGATCGCGGCGTAGGTGTAGGAGCTGAGCCACTGCCGGTTGCAGTACGTCATGACGTCATGCCACTGCGTTCCGGGCAGTGCTGTCAAGGGCAGGCCCCACGCCAGGTCCCCCACGTCGAAGCCGGCGTAGGATCCGTCGGCGTTCGCCAGCTGACCGCCCGTGAACGGGTAGCTGTTGTCGTCGTTCGACTCCCCACAGAAGCCAGGGTGGAGTCGGCCGAACGTATGGCCGAGCTCGTGACCGCCATACCAGTCGCCGTACGTGCCGTCGAAGTCCCACCCCCACGACCCGGCCCCGGTCGGACCGGACCCGACGGCCGAAGGATCCGCCGAGAAGGCGATCGTGGCGCACCCGCGCATGAAGAACCCCCCGTCGGCAACGATGGCGTAATAGTGCGTCCGATCATCGACGCCGGCGGCCACGTCCAGCGCGCGGATGGCGGCGAGCTCGGCGTTGATCGCACCACACCCGAAGGGCACGGCCGACGTCGACGCGACGACCTGCTGGCTGGCGACGACCGTCGCGACCGGGTACGCGCGGCGAAGCCAGGAGGTCAGGAGGCCGAAGTCGGTCGCATTCGGCGTGAAGGTTGTGCCGCCCTGCTGATAGGAGAAGCCGACGACGGCGAGTCGCATCGGCGCGGCGGGCGTGAACTCGACCGTGTCGATGGACCCGGGCGGATTGAAGGCGATCGGCGCTCCCGACCCCGTCTCGGTGATCGACAGGACCCGCACTTCGAGCTCGCCGGCGGCGGTCTGATCCGTCGGCAGGCGGAAGTTGAGCGAGCGGGCCGCGTCGTTGCGCAGGGTGTCGAGCTGCCCGAAGCTCGCCGGGTTCAGCGTGGCCGAGTTGAGCGAGGCGACGTTCCGCCAGGGTCCACCGGAGCGACGAACCGAAAGGGTGCCCCGGACGCTCGTGGGGGCGGGCAGCTTCGAGCTGAGGTAGACCCGGACGATCGTGGGCTTGAGCGCGACGAGCGGGACGGTGTGGGTCAGGTTCTGGATCGCCTGCGTGACCTCGATGGCATCCACGCGCACGAGCGCGTAGCGCAGGTCGACCTGCTCGATCTCGGTCCTCCCGCTCGGATGGGTGACGGTCACCGGCATCCCGGTCGCTTGCGCGCGGGCCAGGAGCCCGGACATCGCGCGCCGGCTGGCCAGCACGGACGTATCGCCGGAATCGAAGGGAAGGATGAAGGCCTGCGTCGTCGAGGTCGTCGGGCCGAGGAAGGCGTACACGACGTCGCTCGCCGTCGACCACTTCAGGCGCTGGACGATTCCGCTCGTCTGAGCCATGACTCGCGCTCCCTGGCCGGCCGGCTACAGCGGCGGCATATGGACTGCGGTGATCTCCGCACCGTTATCGGGGTGGAACGCCACGACCTCCTTGTTTGCGCTGAGGGCCACCGCCAGCGCGTCCGCCATCGAGGCGCGGTAGGCGGCGTCCACCGCCGAGAGCCCCGCCGGCGCCATCACCAGCAGGAGCTCCGTATTCGCGGGCGTTGGCCCGATATACGCCCAGGCCAGGATGCTGGGCGAGGTGACCTTCAGCCGATGCACGAATCCGCGTGTCTGAGCCATCGTCGTCCTCGCTCACTCGCATTCCAGCAGGCCGAGGTCCTTCAGGATGCCCTCGAGGTATGGCAGGTCGCCCCGGACCCGGATCTCGCCGTGGGCGAATGCCCGGCTCGCCTCCATGTCCCCGTTGAGAATCGACTGCAGGACCGATGTCGGGCCGCGCACGGTGACGGCCGGGTCAGCCGCCGGAGCGCCCTTCGATACCTTCGCCCGAGGGCCGATCCCCTGCACGGAGAACTCCTCGTCCGTGTCGCTCGCTCGCAGCACGATTGGCCCGGCGGACCTCGGCGCGCTGTCGCTGACGCGCGCGGCCAGCGAAGCGATCGTCGATTCCAGCTTCGGCGCCGGTCTGGCTTTGGCCTTCTTCTCTGCCATGTACGACCTCCTGGCGATCGCCTCTGACCCGCATCAGTCGAGCGATCAAGAATGCCCGTCGCGTGTCACCAGAACGTCACCGGCGTGTTTCCACTGCTCCAGCGGCATCGATTGCCAGCCACGCTCACTGAGTTCCTCGTCCCCGCACATGGCGATCACCCTTCCGTCGATCTCGGCCGCCGCCGTTACGAGCCGCTGGGTCGCCAGGACCGATATGCGGGTGGCCAGTCCTCGGCACTTCCTCGCTCGCCGAGCAGGGCGTGCTCGATGAGAAGCTCATAGAGCGGATACGAGTCGGAGACCGTGAAGAACCAGTCAGCGGCGGCGGCCTGGCGGATGGCCGCATCGGTCACCAGGCGTACCTCGCCCCGGACCATGAACTCGTGCGGCGCCGCGGGATCCTGGTGGGCGTGCAGGGCGTAGTGCGGGTTGGACGCCAGGTCCCGCGCCTTGGCGGAGTGGCCCTGGACGAACACGAGGAGGCGCCCATCCCTGACGCCGACGTTCAGCGGGTGAATCCGCGGCGTCCCATTCGCCGCCACGGTGGTCAGGAATCCCTCACCGTCGCCCCGCTGATGGAGCAGCGCCGTCCCCTTCGCGGCCATCTCGGGCTCGGCCCGTTCGAATGCGTCCCAAGCTTCCATGGAACGATGGTATCGCCTGGCGAACCACTACCGGGACGTCACGTACACAACACCGTCAACGAGGAACAGGATCATCCCGCCGCTCTCGGCATATGCGTTCGGCATGGCCGGACGAGGAATGTCGGTCGGCGTCCAGGTCACGGCGTCGCCCGATGTCAGCAGGTCCGCGGATGTGACGGTGCGCCCGCCACCGTCGGCGATCCCCATGAAGAGGCGGCTTCCGTCGCTGTAGAGGTTCCCCAGGATTCCGGAATCGACCGGCTCGACCGGAAGGCTCGACCTGGCCTCCCACGCGAGTCCGTTGGCTGACCAGAGAATCGGCAATTCGTCGCCGGTCGTGAGTGGGATGGTGAGCCAATCTCCCCCCAGCGCCGCGACGGTCCACAGACTGCCGACACCGGCAAGCGCGGTGTCGTCGCCGGGCGCCTCGAGCCATGTCGTGCCGTCGCTGCTGGCAACCACCAGTCCACGCGGGTCGCCCGACTGCCAACCCTGCTGCCCGACGGCGACAAATCCCTCCGACCCTGCGCCGACGGCAGCGAGCATCTTATCGGTGCGCGTATCGCGCACGAGCTCCCAGGTCCGAGCGTCCGCTGAATACCACAGCTGTTCCGGGTTTGGCCCACCGGTGTCGAGGAGCGCCCGACCGGCCAACACGTAGCCGCGACCACCGTATGCAACATCCAGGAAGACGAATTCGCCGGGCAGGATCTGGGTCTCAGCCCACGCCACGCCGTCGTCGGAGACCCATGTCCGGAAGGCGTCGGTGTCGCGCACATCGCGGTACCCAAATGCCAGCAGATGGCCGTCAGTCCGCTCTACGACGTCGACGACCGCGCCCTCGATGCCGGTGGTCTCCGCGACATCCCAGGCCACCCCATCTGCGGAGATCCAGATGAGGTCCTCCCCGAGCGCTGCAAACCCGTCGCGCCACGCCGTGACAACACTCGGCGACCTCCCATTCGTTTCGAGACGCGTTCCTGCGTCGGGACCTTCGAGCGAATCACTGGGCGCAGCGGACGACGAGACCTGCGCCGATGGGGCTGCCGACTCGGTGGAGCCAGACGAGGTCGCCAGCGGAGCCAGCGACCCGCTCGCAGCCGGGCTCGAGGACCCCTCCCCGGCCCCGCCACATCCCGAAGCGAGGACCGCGACGATCACCAGTGGGACTGCGCGGTTCATGGGCCGCATTCTCCCAGCCCGTACTGCGGCCCCACTGCGGTCAGAAACCCGATCTGCGCGGCGCAAGCGGGGTGCGTTACCGCTGACCCAGCTCCACTTGCGCCGTATCGACCGATACCCGCAGTGCTGCCGCAGGGTGCCCGCGCTACGGTGCTTGCGTGATCACGCGGTTCCGAACGATCCCTTCGCTCGTGTCGATCGTCCTGGTGCTCGTCGCCTGCGCCGCGCCCGGCGCCTCGATGGATCCGCCTTCCTCGAGCAACGAGGTCCCAGCCTCCACCCCAGCCGTCCGGGCCAGCCCGTCGGATCACGCGTTCCCCGACAGCTGCCCGACGGGCATCCCGTCGCTCGAGGACGTGATCTCAGTGCCCATCGGTGACCGGCCCGATTGCTTCGGGACGGCCGACCTCACCCTGCGTGGGTGGGTCTTTGAAGAGCTCGATCCGGTGTACGACTGCGTCACCGAGCCGGAAAAGCCGATGTGGCTGAGCTGCATCCTCTCGCGCCAGCAGCTGGTCGCCGAGGAGCAGGCACCCGCGCCATGGTCCGAGGACCTGGCCTCGCTATGGGTCGCCGCCGATCCGGACGGTCCGGTAGGTGCCATCCGCCTCGGTGCCCGAGGCGGCCCGGTCCCCGTGAACACGTGGGTCGAGGTCCGTGGCCACTTCGCCGATCCGGCCGCCGAAGCGTGCGGGCCGCCCGGTCATCCTCTCCGGATCGAGTGCGACGGCACGCTGGTGCTGACCGATGCGACCCGGGCCGTCACCAGGGGAGCCTTTGCATCGGTCACGGTCAACGGGCTCACCGTGCGCTCCGAGCCGGCCGTGGCGGCTCCGCCGACCGCGTGCCCGGGACTCCCCGAAAGCGTCATCCGGCTGGGAGAGGGGGCCGTCGTGCTCGTGTTGAACGACCGACCCGTCACCGACGGTGCGTACATCTGGCATCGGGTCGTTGCTCCCGCTAGTGACGGTGCTCCCGCCATTGGCACTCGCTGCGACGACATCCCCTTCGTGGCGGGCTGGGTCGCAAGCTCCGCAGGAGGGACCGACGAATGGCTCATCGGCAAGGTCGAGTGCGCTCCGACGCCGGGGACCCTCGCGCAGCTGGCCGACCTCTCCACGGAGCCGATGCGGGGTCTCGCCTGCGTCGGGTCCAACGAGATTCGCTTGACGGCGGCGCTCGCTCCCCCGCCCGAGGGCGGAATCGGATTCAGTTGCCCCGGCCTTGATCCAGTGTGGCTCACCTGTGGCATCGACCGGCTCGTCGACGGCTCCACGAGCACGGTCGTTCGCCTGCCGGAAGGTGCGACGCTCGAGACCGGCGTTCCGGCCAACGTCTCGCTGCACTTCGACGATCCGGCGGCGTCCACGTGCCGCTCACTCGCGGACGTGGACGACGATCCTGCGGCGATCGAGCTCTTCTGCCGAACCCAGCTCGTAGTCGGTCCGTGACGGTGCCGGGTACTTCCCGGCCCAGAGAGCGGCGTCCTCGCCACGCTCCGATGGTCAATACGTGATGACCGTGTCCGCCTCCGTCATGAGCTCGACGAGACGCTCCGGAGGCGCGAACTGAATCGCCTTGCCGCCGGTCCCGGATGCATCCAGCTCCCGGGCCTTGCTCGACATGCCGGATGCATAGACCGGCACGCCGGCCTCGGTCAGGGCAGACCAGTGCTCCCGGACGCTCCCCGTCCCGATCCCCTGCGCAGCATCCATCGTTGCGTCGCGGAGGTAGCTGACGCCGTCGCCGGCCAGGAACATCGAGACGTCGTGCCCGCCAGCCGCCGCGGTCCGAGCCACCAGAAAGGCGAGCGCCCCTCGGGTCGGGTTCTCGGGTCCGGTCGCCAGGTGAACGAGGATTCTGCTCATGGAACGCCCTCCTGCGCTGCTCGTGGGTTTCCCGCGGATCGTATTCGTCCCAGCCGCCATCCGGCGGCTCCACGGCGAACGTCGAACCCTGGCGGATGGCACGTCCGGGACCCCCGGCCTCGTCCAGAGCAGTACGAAGTCGTCCGCATCCCGAGCCCCACGCTTCACAGCCCGCCACCGCTGCAATCGCCGTGGGCTTGCCGAAGCGCGGATACTGCCCACATGACCTCACAGGAGGACGCGCACCGGATCCGCGCGGCGGATGCCGAAGGGGTGATGGAGCAGCTGCACATCGCCATGGGAGCCTTCATCGTCGGGAACGCGCGGCCCGCCCTGGAGCTGTTCGCCCGCGGCGAGGACGTGACGCTCGGCAATCCGTTCGGTCCGTTCGCTCGCGGCTGGGAGCGCGTCGCGGAAGCTGCGACCCGGGCAGCAACCAACTATCGGGACGGAGAGGTCGTCGGCTTCGAGCGCATCGCGAGCTATGCCTCAGCCGACCTCGCGTGCTTCGTCGAGATCGAACGCTACCGGGCAACGATGGGCGGTCGGGACGAGATGTCGTCGGTCGCGCTGCGCGTCAGCACGGTGGTTCGTCGCGACGCTGACGGCTGGGGGATCGTCAGCCGCCACGCGGACCCGATCACGGCGGCCCGACCGGCGGAATCCGTGATCGCCGAACGCTGACGACCCAGCACGCAGCCTGGTCTGGGACTACCAGATCCAAGGGGCGACCCTCACCTCCGACGTCGTCGCTGGCGACTGCGGTACCGAACCGGTGGAGGTCCTGACCGACTCACCGGACCGGCCCGTTCGAGCTCCAGGCGGATTCCCAGGGCAGGAGTCAGCGGCCAACCTCGTCGACGCGCCACAAGAAGCCGCGCACAAGGACGAACAGCGCGATCCCGGCCAGCGGGAAGGGCAGGATGCCCGCGAACAGGGCAACGAGGGCGACCAGACCGATGGCGACCATCAGTACCGCGCCCCGCCAGCCC
>DASVEQ010000051.1:0-13098 GCA_036380455.1 Candidatus Limnocylindria bacterium
GGTCGCGTCTTCGTTCGTTGGCACACTGGGCGCGACCGAGGCGGATGGGCTCGGCGTGGGGTCGGCACCCAACCACCCGCCGTCCCCCAACAGGTAGAGCGATCCGAGGATCGCCACGGCCGCAAGCGCCGCAGCACCCGCAAGTCGGATGGCAGGGTTCATGGTTGGCAACCTCCGCGGGACCACCGGGCCCCGCTCCTGGCGTGTCGTCTGGATGCGGGCAAGCGCTTCCTCGATGGGTCGAGCCGGAGCCGACGTGGGGCCCTCGTCGAGCCACGATCGAGCGGCGCGTTCAAACGATCGATCGTCCGTCATGCGAGGCGTCCTCCGCGGGCGGTGGGCTCCGGGTCGGCCGTGAGGGCCGTTCGGAGCCCGGAAATGGCGTAGTGGAGTCGCGATCGGGCCGTGCCGGCCGGAATGTCGAGGAGCTCCCCGACCTCGACGAGCGGCAACCCGACGTAGTGATGCAGGACGAACACCGCTCGCTGCTCGACGCTGAGACGCAGGAACGCCCGCTCGAGCTCGTCGCGATCGTCGATCATCGACGTGCCGTCAGGCGTGTCCGCCCGCGCGATGGGCAGGACGGTGACGAGCGCCCGCCACGGGCGAGCCCGCCTGGACTCGTCGTAGCAGGCGTGGACGAGGATCCGATGGACCCATGCCTCGAACCGATCAGGGTCCCGGAGCTTTGGGAGCCGGCTCCACGCGAGCACCAGGGCGTTCTGCAACGCGTCCTCGGCGAGGCCGTGGTCGCGGAGAATCCGGTAGGCGACCGCGAACAGCGAATCACTGACCTGGTGCACCAGGACTGCAAACGCCTCGCGATCCGCCCGACGGGCCCGCTCGACCAGGTCTCGATCCAACTCGACCTCCGGCATCGCCGCGGCCAAGCGGTCGCGAACTACAAACTATGACGGGGTCATGCGGCCGGAACGTTCAGAGGAGATCCGAAGGCGCTCGTGACCCCGAAGGCGCGTAGCCGCGGAACACCAGATCAATGCCACTCGAGGTATCGGTGGATGGCGGCGGCGGCGCTGGCAGCGGCGGACGGACGTTCCGCGCTCGTCCTCGGCTGACTCCTGGGATGCTTGCCCTGCCGGAGTATCGTGCGGGCATGCGTGACTTCGTCGAGGTGCTGAGCCTGATGGCGCTGATGGCCGCCACCCTCGAGTACGCCATGTTGGTGCGGCACCGCGAAGTGCGGCGCGGCGCCATCCGCTGGCAGGCGGAGGTGCGCGAGTCACTCCTTGCGGTCGGCGACATCGACGCGGGACCAGTACGTCGCTGGACGGACGACGGCACTCGCTTCCGGGTGGATCGCTAGCCCTGTCGGCCGTCGGAGGTCCCGGAGGACCAATCGCCAACCGATCGCCACTCCATGCGCTTGGCGCATGGCTGCCCAGCAGCGCGGCCGTCGGTCCTCGCTCTACCACGGACTCGGGCTTCTACGATGTCCGGCGTCACCCTCGTCGTCGACGTCCCGCAGCGGAAGCATCGGAGGATAGCCGCCATGACTGACGAGCAGACGGTCGCCCGCGTCAGGCTGTCCATTTTCGA
Source organism: Candidatus Limnocylindria bacterium (assembly GCA_036380455.1). GTDB lineage: Bacteria > Chloroflexota > Limnocylindria > QHBO01 > QHBO01 > JACDBZ01. Next base: position 1,558 of record DASVEQ010000051.1, read on the forward strand.
GCACTTCCTGAAGGATGCGCGGGCTCCGGTGGTCGAGGAACTGATGACCGAGTTCTCACTGCCGCGCGAGAGGGTGACCGCGATCCTCGACGAGCTGGTCGCGGCCAGGCACATCGCCCTGGTCCCCGGCAGCGCGCGCATCCTGATGGCCTTCCCGTTCTCGGCGATCGCCACCCCGTTCCGGGTGACGACGGGCGGCCGGGACTACTTCGCCAACTGCGCCTGGGACGCCGTCGCCTTCCACGCCATGCTGGGCGACGATGTCCGCGTCGAGTCGTTCTGCCATCACTGCGCCACCCCGATCAGGATCGAGCTGCGGGACGGACGGGCCACGCGCGTGGAGCCGGAGGAGGCGCTGGTGTACCTGGCCCTCCGCCCGACGCAGTGGTGGGAGGACATCGTGACCACGTGCTCCAACACGATGGTTTTCTTCGCCTCCGCCGAGCACCGAGACGCATCCGATCTGTGCGCTCCGCCGGACCAGGCCGCAACCCTGACGCCCGATGAGGTCCACGCCCTCAGCGGACCGATCTACGCCCGCAAGCTCGAGCTCGACTACGCGCGCCCCACGCGCGACGAGCTGCTCGACCACTTCGCGACACTTGGCCTCACCGGCGACTACTGGCGGATCTGACCGCCGCTGACCGATGAGTCCGCCGGGTCCGGCTCGTCGTACGGAGTGGCGGACCACACTACCGACGGAAGGGGTGCGTGCGCCATACGCAAGGTCGTCGTCACCAACCTGGTCTCCCTCGACGGTTACGTCGCCGGTCCCGGAGGCGACCTGTCGGTCATGCCCATCGACCACGGCTTCGACCGCTACAACCTCGAACGCCTGCGGACCGCGGACACGATCCTCATGGGCGCCCGCAGCTTCGGCGGCATGATCGGCTTCTGGCCGCACGTGCTGGAGGACCCGTCGTTCTCGCCCGCCGTCCAGATGGATCCCTCGGTCGCGCCGATCCACGCCGAGATCGCGGGCCGCAACCACGAGGCGCGGAAGGTGGTCATCTCCGACTCCCTGACCCCGGGAGACGCGGAGCCCTGGGCGGACTCCACGACCATCGTCCCGCGCGCCGAGGCACACGAGACCGTGCGCGCGCTCCGGGCCAAGGACGGCGCTGACATCGTCGTCTTCGGCAGCCCCACCGTGTGGACCGACCTGCTCCGGGCAGGCCTGGTCGACGAGGTGCACGTGCTGGTCGGCCCGGCCATGGTCGGCGGTGGCGTCGCCGCCTTCCGCCCAGGCACGGCGGCCCGGCTCCGGCTCATCGACCACCGCCGGCTCGACGACTCCGACCTGGTCCTGCTCGCCTACGCCGTGGATTTGAGCCGGACGGCATGACGGCGACCGGCGCCTGGTATGACATGGACTGAGATGCCACACGCCGCCGATCTCCTGCGATCCGTCCTCGATGGCCTCGATGAGCTTTTCGGGCGGACCGGCGTCAGCTTCTGGGACGAGCAGGTGCGGCGGGTCGCCGCGTTCGACTCACCGACGATGATGGCCCGCGCCTACGCGTCCATGTCCCAGGGCAGCGCGCCGGGCACGTTCCACGATCGCATCATCTCGGTCCGCAACCATGACCAGATCACTCCCCGCCAAGAGCCCTTCGTCAACGAGCTGCTCACCACCTTCGAGTCCGTCGGGCTTGCCTGCATGAACGCGATCAGGGCCGATGGGGACGACGCGGCGCTCGCGCAATCGACCGCGCACACTGCCAGCGAATATTGGCTGCGATGGCAGGGCCACGACGTGGCGAGCCGCTGGCGCAAGGTCGTCACCGGCGTCCGCTGCACGACCTGCGACAGCCGATACCTCCTCGACGACTCCCCCGACTGGGTCGCCGCGCTCCGGTGGTCGTTGACCACGGCACCGGCCTGGATCGAGGAAGGCCGCAGCCGCCAGCTCGCGGATGCTGCGATGGATCCCAGCGGTGACGCCGACACACGAGCCCAACTCGGAGCCGTGCGGCCGGCCTTTGTAGCCGTGGGCCTGCCGTTCATCCCGCTCCCCTACAACCGCCCGGACGGAGGCCCCAACGACCGATGTCCTTCATGCGCTGCGGACACGTGGACCACCATCCACTGGCTGATGGTGCACGACCCGATCCGCCTCGAGCCGTTCGCGGATTGAGGCCTCGAGCAACGGGTTCGGTCGACGCGATACGACCGTCATCGATGACCGCGCATTCCCGAGCCTCAGGTGGCGACCCGCTCGCCGAGCTGCGATCTGAGGCCGGGGCCACCGCGCCTTCGGCGGTGCAAGTCGCCGAAGCGTGGCTCGCGGATGTGGGCCTGCGGCGTCGCCGGGCGGTTACGAACGGGTGACGCGATCGAGCCATTCGCGGGTGGCACGCGGCGACCGCAGGCGCACGATCGCAAGATGCCGGTTCGCCGGCAGGGCCAGCAGCCTGGTGTATTCACGACGCTGTCCGGCATGCGATCGGAGTGCGGTGAGCACGCCTTTCGCGGCAGCCCAGAGCTGGCGGGGTAGCGCCGCTCGTTGACCGGTCCTGGCCGCCTCGGCCGTGAGCTGCGCCGTGCGCGACCGAGCCCGCTTGGCGAGCCTCCAGATGCTGACGGGCAGCGAGTAGTCCAACCAGACGATCGTGTCGGCCCGGGGCCACACGAGGTCCCGCACCGCTCGCTTGTTGCCGTCCGTCACCCATCGATCGCCGGCGATCGCATCCGCCGTCCGCTCGCGCAGGAGCGCCAGGGGTGCGGTGGCGAACTGCGGCCCGAAGTAGAGGGAATCAAGCTCAACGTGCGGAACCTGCAGCGCGGCGGCAAGCTGCCGAGCGAGCGTCGTCTTTCCCGAACCTGTCCGGCCGAGGACAAGAATCCGCTCGCAGCCGGCAAGCGTGCGCGATGGATCGCGCCCGGGGCCTGGCGTCACCACCCGTCGATGTCCGCGTTGAGCGGGGTCACCGGGACGCGGGTCGCTGGCTCGCGCCCGTTCCGTCGACTCAGCCACGATCGGAGCTGCCGATACACGTCGTCACGATACCGGTCGGGCGCCGCTGGCGTTCCCGCGCATGATTTCGGGGAACGTCCTCATGCTCCGGGATCGCCGAGCTTGGGCTCGCAACGTCATCCCGTAGGCTGTGCGCATGACGGAACGGCTGCGCGTCCTGCTGGAGATCGGCCCGAAGGGCAAGCGGGTCGTGGCCAGCGCAATGGACTGGCCGGGCCTGGAGCGCTGGGGCCGGACCGAGGACGAGGCCATCGACCGGCTGCTCGCCTACGTCCCGCGGTACGCGCCGGTCGCGCAGCGCGTCGGCCTCCGTGCCGAATTCGAGCGGGGCGTCGCGCCGCACGTCTTGGAACGGACGCCGGGCAACACCTCGACCGATTGGTGGGGCATCGCCCACGTGCCTTCCGCCATCGAGGCGGATCCACTCACCGACGACGAGCTCGAGCGGCGGATCGGCCTCATGCGGGCGGCTTGGGCGTTCTTCGACGAGGCGTCGGACGCCGACGACGCACCGCTCACCAGGGGCCCGCGCGGCGGCGGGCGCGAGCGGGACCAGATGGTCCGTCACGTCTACGCCTCGGAACGACACAACTTCTGGCGCAAGGTGGCAATCCGCGAGGAGGACGGGGTGCGACTCACGCCGGAGGAGCTTGCCGCGCTCCGTGAGCGCTACGTCGCCGCGATCCGCGAGTACCACGCCGAGGGCCGGCCGGCGCGCCGCTGGCCGCTACGCTTCCTCATCCGCCGCACGGCGCAGCACGCCATAGACCACGCCTGGGAGCTGGAGGACCGCGACCCCACCATGACGACGGAGGTGACCCGATGACCGATCCGATCGCGGACCTGATCGGTGACTACCGCGCGTTCACGGCCCTGCAGCGCGACCGCCTCACGGCACTCGGCATCGACATCGCACCGTACGAGCTCAGCCACCTGGCGGTCCGCGTGCCCGAGTGGGACCAGTACGTCCATCTCCGGACCCTCCTCGAGCGGCACGCTACCGCCAATCGGGAAAACGTCTGGAACGGACGACCGATCTCCCTGATCCTGCCCGCGGAGCCGCTCCGCGTCCTCGACGGCCAGGTCATCCCGATGATCGAGCTCATCCCGCCCGTCCACCAGCGGGTCTACAAGATGGGCATGGAGCACGTCGGCGTGGTCATCGGCGAGGAGGTCGACGCCTTCGCCCGCAGGCACCGACCGGTCCTGACCGGCCAGCAGTTCCAAGGCCCAGTCCCCGGCCTGAACGAGCCGTACTACATCCTGTTCGAGGACTTCACCCACGTGAAGTTCCACCGCCGCCCGCTGCGCGAGGCGGTCGAGCTGCAGGGCGGGACGTTCGACGGCTTCCACCACGTCGACGACTGGGTCCCACAGCGCCTGGTTACGGCAACCGGCCCGAACCCCCTGCCCCGCTGACCGAGCCTACCCGGTGGCTCAGTCGGAAACGGTCAGCCGCGCATCGGTGAACGTCCTCCGCAAATACCCGACCAGAACCAGTAAAAGGGTTTCAAGGTGCGGGCCTTGCTGACGTCACGACGAATACCACTCGGCAAAGAGATTGCCGAACCACGGCCTACTGCGACGTCCAGCCGCCGTCGACGGTGAGGATCGTGCCGGTGACCAGGCCGGCGGCCGGCGAGGCGAGATAGAGGACCGCCGCGGCCACGTCGGACGTGGTGCCGAACCGCCCGACGGGAATCCGTCTGAGCACGTCGGCCGCGAAGTCCGGGTCGTCGAGGCGCTCCGCGGTGCCGGGGGTGCGGATGAAGGTCGGAGCGACCGCGTTCACGGTGACACCGAACGGCGACCACTCCAGCGCCAGCACCTTGGTCAGCATGTTCACGGCCCCCTTGCTCGCCGCGTACACGGCGTGGCGCGGGATGCCGACCAGGCTCGCCTGCGAGCTCAGGCTGACGATCCGCCCGTACCTGCGCTCGAGCATGCCCCGACCGACCGCCTGCGTGACGAAGAAGAGGCCCTTGAGGTTGACGTCCATCATCGCGTCCCAGTCAGCCTCGGCGACGTCGACGGCGTGGTGGTTGAAGCCGAGCCCGGCGTTGTTGACCAGGACGTCGATCGTCCCGGCCGCTTCGGTGACTCGGGCCACAGCGGCGTCGATCGACTCCCGGCTCGTGACGTCGAGCTCGACGCCGATGCCGCGGCCGCCGGACGCGCCGACCTCGGCGACCAGCTCCTCGACGTCGGCGACCCGCCTCGCCCCGGCGGCGACAGTCGCCCCGGCGGTGGCCAGCGCCAGCACCAGGTCATGACCGATGCCACGCGACGCACCGGTGACCAGCGCGACCTGTCCATCGAGGCGGAAGTTGGGCTGCTCCATGCGTTGATGCTACGCCCGACCTCGGATAGCACGCGATGCACCACGCCTGGGAGCTCGAGGACCGCGACCCCGGCCGACTGCCGAAGACCTCCCGAGGCTGCGCCATGGCGTAGGCTACGACGTCAAGCCGCGGTGGCTCGGAGTGGTACCGGCAGGAGGGTTCGGGCTGATGGAAATTCGACGAATGGTTCGCGGCGCTCCCGCGCTCGGGCTGAGCGCAGCGATGTTGCTCAGCGCATGCGGCGGAGCCGCGGCCCCCAGCGAGGCAGCGGACGACGTCCCGAAGGTGTTCGGCGCCTTCGCGACCCAGATCGAGGAGCCGTGGGACGGCGTCATCCATTCCGCGCTCGAAGCCGAGGCCGAGCAGGGGCGGATCGACTACACCTTCACCGATGACATCGGCTACGCCGGCGACATGGAGCGCGTGCTGCGCGAGACGGCGGAGGCGGACCAGCCCGACATCATCTTCGGTGACGCCTTCGGCAACGAGGAGGCGGTGCGCGCCGTTGCTGCCGACTACCCCGACATTGCCTTCGTGTTCGGATCGGGCGGCGGGCCGGCAGAGCCGAACTTCAGCGTCTTCGACAATTGGATCCATGAGCCGGCGTACCTGGCGGGCATGTTGGCTGGCGGCGTCACGGGGTCGAACGTGCTCGGCGTCGTGGGCGGCTACCCGGTACCTGAGGTGAACCGCATCGTCAACGCCTTCATCGCCGGAGCACAGGAGACGAACCCAGAGGTCGAGGTCAAGGTCACCTTCCTCAACAGCTGGTTCGACCCGGCCGCGGCCAAGGAGGCCGCGCTCGCCCAGGTCGGCGCCGGCGCGGACGTCCTGTTCGCGGAGCGGTTCGGCGTGATCGAGGCGGCGCAGGAGAACGACCTGGTCGCCATCGGCAACATGAGCGACCAGGAGGAGCTGGCTCCCGGGCACGTGGCGACCAGCGTGACCTGGAACATGGTGCCCACGGTGGCGTACGTGATCGATCAGGTGATCGCAGGCTCGTACACGGCGCAGGACCTCAAGGACTTCTCGATGGTCGCGAAGGGTGGTGCCGCGCTGGCTCCGATCAACGCAGACGTGGTGGGCGGCATCCCGGATGACCTCGCCGCGCTCATCGCCGAGCGCGAGGGGCAGATCAAAGCGGGCACGTTCCGCGTGAACATCGCCGAGGACACGCCGCCGGGCTCGACCATCCCCGACGCGTAGTCACCGGCACGCCGTGAGCGACAGCGCGCCGGCACTGGAGCTGCGCGGGATCACGAAGCGGTTCGGGGACCTCGTCGCCAACGACGGCATCGATCTCGATGTGCGGGGCGGCGAGGTCCACGCGCTGCTCGGCGAGAACGGGGCTGGAAAGACGACGGTCATGCGCATCGTGTATGGCCTCACGCACGCCGATGCCGGGGAAATCCTGGTGGGAGGCCGCCCGATCACGGTCCGCTCACCGCGCGACGCGATTCGCGCCGGGCTTGGGATGGTGACGCAGCACTTCGCGCTGGTGAGGCCGATGTCGGTTGCGGAGAACCTGGCGCTCGGACGCCCTCGAGGGCTGGCCCTGGACCTCGCCGAAGCCGGGCGCCGTGCGGCACATGCCTCGCAGCGCTTCGGGATCCGTGTCGATCCGTCACGGCGCGTGGCGGACCTGTCGGTCGGCGAGCAGCAGCGCGTCGAGATCCTGAAGGCGCTGTCGCGGGACTGCCGCGTCCTGATCCTGGATGAGCCGACGGCCGTGCTCATCCCCGGCGAAGTCGAGACCCTGTTTGCCACGCTGCGCGCCCTCGTCGCCGATGGCCTGGCCGTCGTCTTCATCAGCCACAAGCTGGCGGAGGTGCGCGCGATCAGTGACCGGGTGACCGTGCTCCGTCGCGGGAAGCTGGCCGGCACGGTGCCGGGTTCCACTGACGAGCGCGAGCTCGCGCGGCTCATGGTCGGCCGGCCGACGTTCGGCGTGGCACGGCCGTCGGACGGCCCGGCCGAACTCGCCAGTCCGGTTCTTGCCATCTCCGGGTTGCATGCACGTGGCCCCGGCGGTCTCGCGGTCCTGACCGACGTCGCGCTCGAGGTGGCGGCGGGTGAGATCGTCGGCATCGCGGGCGTCTCCGGCAACGGCCAGACCGAGCTGGTCGAGGTCCTTGCCGGCATGCGGCGGCCGACGAGCGGGTCGGTCCGCGTCGACGGAGAGGACGTGGCGGGCGGTGACCCGCAGCGAATGATGCGGGCCGGCATCGGGAGGATCCCGGAGGATCGGCACGCCAGCCTCATCGGCGATCTGTCGGTCGCCTACAACCTCGTCCTCGAGCGGCTCGTCGACTTCCAACGGGCCGGTCGGATCGACGAGGCTTCGATTCGCCGCCACGCGGACGAGTTGATCGAACGCTTCGACATCCGCGCTCGTCCCGACGATCCGGTCGCGTCCCTGTCCGGTGGGAACATCCAGAAGGTGCTCCTGGCGCGGGTGCTCTCGCGGGACCCCCGGGTGATCGTCGTCGCACAGCCCACCCGGGGCCTGGACGTGGGAGCCACCGAGTACGTCCGCTCGCAGCTGCTGGAGCGCCGGGCAGCCGGTGCCGCCATCCTGCTCGTCTCGGAGGATCTGGACGAGCTGCTGGCCCTGGCGGATCGGCTCGTCGTCTTCTACGAGGGCCGCGCGGTCGGCGCCATGCCCCGCGCCGACGTGGACCTCGAGCGGCTGTCCATGCTGATGGCCGGCCGGGGGGCGGCCGCGTGAGCCGCATCTCACCGTGGTCGACGCCGGCCCTGGTGGTGTTGGCGGTCCTCATCACCTTCGTCATCACCGCCGGGCCGATCCTCGTGGCGGGCGCGAATCCGATCGAGGCCTACGTCGCTTTCGTCGTCCTGCCGCTGACCTCGCAGTTCACCCTGCTCGAGGTGCTCGTCACCTCGACGCCGATCCTGCTCACCGGCGCCGCGGTGGCGATCGCCTTCCGGGCCGGGTACTGGAACATCGGGGCCGAGGGCCAGTTGCTGCTAGGTGCCATCGCCGCGGCCGGGATCGGAACCATGGTGGGCGGGCTGCCGCCAATCCTGGCGCTGCCGATCATGGTGGCCGGCGGTGCGATCGCCGGAGCCGCGTGGGCGACCGTGCCGGCCGTCCTGCGCGTGCGCTTCGGAATCGACGAGGTCGTGACCACGCTCCTGCTCAACCCGGTCGCGCTCCTCCTCGTCAATGGGCTCCTCCACGGCCCCTGGCGGGACCCGGTCACCGGGTTCCCGGAGTCGCCGCGCATCGCTGTCTCCGCGGAGTTCCCGACGCTCGTCGAGCGATCGCGCCTGCATCTCGGGTTCCTCGTCGCCGTCGTCGTGATCGCGGCGGCCTGGTACGTCCTGGCCCGCACGCCGGCGGGTCTGCGGCTGCGCGCGACCGGGCTGAGCCCGCATGGCGCTCGCTTCGCGGGGATCAACGTCGGCGCGACGATCCTCGGGGCGGCGCTGGTGAGCGGGGCCATCGCCGGCATCGCCGGCGTGAGCGAGGTGGCCGGGATCCAGAACCGGCTGACCGGCGGCCTCTCACCGGGCTATGGCTACACCGGGATCGTGGTCGCCATGCTCGGCACGCTTGCCATGCCCGGCGTGGCCGTCGCCGCGATCTTCCTGGGGGACCTGACCGTCGGCGCCAGCTCCGCCGCCCGCTCGCTCGGCATCCCCTCACAGCTGGGCGCGGTGGTGCAGGGGGTGCTGCTGCTGACAACCGTGGCGCTCCTCGCGCTGCGCCGACATCGAACGCGGCCATCCAACGTGGCGGACGCCGGGCCCGCCGGCACCGTTGACAGCGCCGCGGAGGTCGCCACGTGACCTTCCTCGTCGACCTCCTGGCGGCCACGTTGCGCAACGCGACGCCGCTCGTCTACGGCACGGTGGGCGAGACGTATGCCGAACGCAGCGGCGTCCTGAACCTCGGCATCGAGGGCACGATGTACGCGGGCGCCTTCACCGGGTTCGCCGTGGCGTGGGGCACCGGGTCGCCGCTCATCGGGCTCTTCGCGGCGATCGTGGTCGGCATCCTGGCGGGCGCCGTCATGGCCCTGATGACGGTGACGTTTGGCGCCAACCAGCATGTCTCCGGCATCGGCCTGACCATCGGCCTCATCGGCGTCAGCGAGTTCGCGAACCGCCTGATCTTCCAAGGGGGCGAGCTCCAGCGCATTCAGCCCATGCCGACGGTCAACCCCCTTGCCGGCGCCGGACCGCTCGGCGGCATCTTCGACCAGTACGGGCTGACCTGGGTGGCGTTCCTCGTGGTCGTGCCGGCGGCGTGGTGGATTCTCCAACGATCAAACTTCGGCCTCGAGATCCGGGCCGTCGGCGAAAACCCGGAGGCGGCCGATGCCGCCGGCGTCGACGTGACGCGGACCCGGTACGTGGCGCTCATCATCGGGGGGGCGCTGATGGCCATCGGCGGCGCGTTCTTCACGCTGGCGCTGCTCGGCAGTTTCACCCTGGACATCATCGCGGGGCGCGGCTGGGTGTGCGTGGCGCTGGTGATCTTCGGTCGATGGCGCATCGGCCGCGGCGTGATCGGCGCGCTCCTGTTCTCGCTGATCTTCTCGCTGCAATTCCGCCTGCGCATCCTGCCCGAGTTTGCGGCTCTGCCATTCGAGGTGCTGCTGGCCCTCCCCTACCTCGTCATCATTGGCGCGCTGGCGCTCTCCGGCCGCAACGTGGCCTATCCGGGGGCCTATCTCAAGCCCTACCGTCGCAGCTGAACCACGAAGGAGGACCGATGGATCCCAGCACCCACGAACGCGACTTGGCCGGCCTGCAGCACGCCATCGCGGAGGCGAGGATCGGTCGATCGGAGGGTGGCGTGCCGATCGGCGGGGCGCTGGTCGCCGACGACGGGACGGTGCTCGCCGTCGGCCACAACCGACGCGTCCAGCAGAACAGCGCCATCCGCCACGGCGAGACCGATGCGCTGGAGAACGCCGGGCGGCTGCCCGCATCGGTCTACCGACGGTCGACGATGTACACCACTCTGTCGCCGTGCGACATGTGCACTGGCGCCATCCTGCTCTACGGCATTCCCCGCGTCGTGATGGGCGAGAACCGCACGTTCGTCGGCGGCGAGGACTACCTGCGTCAGCGCGGCGTGGAAGTCATCAACCTCGACTCGCAGGAATGCGTCGACCTCATGGACGAGTTCATCGCCGCCCACCCCGAGATCTGGAACGAGGACATCGGCGAGGAGTGACGCAAATGAGCGAGCCTCCCCTGGCCTGAGGCTCAGTCGGAGAGCTACGCCTCGGGCGAGGAGGTAGCCGCCGTCATGGCGTCGCTCCGAGTCCGCTGGTGCGGTCCTCTCCGGCGGCGTCCCAGAGCTCGGCGATCACCGTCTCGGCCTCACTCTCGCGAACTCGCACCGACAGCCACTCGCGGTCTCCGTCGAGGATCTCGATCGACGGATGCTGCGCGGCGAGGGCCTCGAACCGGTCGCGCACCGGGTGATGCGCGGCGGCCTCGTCGAACCAGAGCCGGAGGGAACCGTCGTCGTCCGCCTCCATCGCCGGCGGCGGGAATCTGAGCTCATCTTCGGCCGGGAGCTCATCGGCCGCATCGGAAGGGCCAGCCGCAGTCGCGCCGACCGGTGCCAGCCAGGGGTGGTGCTCGAGCAGCCAGGACCGAACGTCGTCAGACAATCGCGTCCAGCGGGCGCCGAGATGGTCGAGCGCAGCGCGGGCCACGCGATGGTCGCGATGGCGAACCAGCAGGTCGATGATCTCGTTCCCGCGTGGCGGGCTGGTCGCGACGGTCGGTCGCGAGCGAATGAGCCTGGAGAGCTGTTCAGCGGCGTCGGCCAGGTCCTCCTCGCCGCCGTACTCGCCAATGACAGCCTCGGCGGTCCAGCGCATCGGCGCCGACTTCGACGCCAGGAACTCGCGCCAGACCGGTCGCGCTTCATCGGTCCAGTGGCGGGCCAGTAATGCGAGGCCGGCGGCTCGGACATTGGGGTCCTCCGAGGCGAGGCTCTCCTTCGCCGTGGCGCGGAGCTCCGGCGTCGGCTCGGCGGCGTGGAGCGCTCCCAACGCCGCGTGGGCGGCGTCGCCACCACGGCGCGCGAGATGGCGAAGCGCCGATGCCACCTCGGGCTCGACCGGTGCCGGCAGCATGCCGGCGAGGTGCGCGGCGCGCTCGGCGATGTAGCCGGGGCGCGACAGGATGGACGCCAGGCTGGCGGCCGGCACGCGGGCCTCCAGCGCAGCCAAG
>DASVEQ010000052.1:0-15020 GCA_036380455.1 Candidatus Limnocylindria bacterium
TTCCGCGGCGACGATCGGGCGCTCGCCGGAGGCGTTGCTCGACTCCGACCAGGTCGCGACACCCTCGTTGAGCCAGCGTGCCGGTTCGTGGAACGGATTGTCGGTCGCATCGTGGAAGACGATGTGGGTCACCTCGTGGAGCATGGCGACCTCGAGATAGGATTGCGAGCCGCCGCCGAGCCACATGAAGATCGTGCGCAGCTCGGGGTAGGCCGCCGCACCGGTCCATTCCCGGGCACCAGGGCCGAGGGCGCCGAAGAACTCCTCCCGCGAGTCGTAGACGAAGACGTCCACCGGGCCGGCCAGCTCGGTGCCGAGCAGCTGCTCGGCACGCGCCACGCCCTGCGCCGTCAGCTCGCCGAAGCGCAATGCCAGTGTCTCGGCGCCGCCATACCAGTGGACCGTGGCCTCGCCGAGCTGCGCGCGCCGCCAGTCGAGTCCGCTGCGATCGTCTTCGTAGCGGATGGTCGCCTCCGCGGACAGGGTCACGGTCTCACCGTCGATCGCGCGCCACTGGTACGTCACCAGCGTGTTCGGCACCACGTAGTTCACCGAGGTGTTCCACACGTACGTCGCGCTCGCGCCGGATGGCTCGACCGGCGTCACGGTGGCGGACTCGTCGCCCGGGGTCCGGACGAGGAGCTCCAGCCGCTGCGGCGCATCGCCCAGCAGCTCCACGTCGAGCCGGATTTCGCGACCATAGGTCGAATCGGCCGTCGTCTCGCCGAAACCGTCGAAGGCGGCGATCGCATCTGCGCCCAGCAGGGCGAAGGCGGCGGCCAGGCCGGCGGCGGCGACCCAGCGGCTCAGCCGTCCCACGAGACCCTCCCGAAGTCGACGAGGCCCACGGTCAGGTTGCCGAGCCCGCGCAGGCCGTCCGCCACCAGCCACCACGTCTCCCCGTACGCCCACGGAATGACCGGGGCCGCGTCCGCCACGTACGCCTCGACCGCGTCATACGCGGGACCGATCTCGTCGACCGGTGCGGCGGCCGCAGCCTCGAGCAGCTCGACGAAGCCGGGGTCTCGCCAGTCTCCCCAGTTGCTCGCCGCGCCGGTGTCGAGAAGCAGTCCGTACAGCGCATGTGGGGAGGCGTAGTCCGCGATCCAGCTCACCGTGAAGATCTGCGGCGGTCGCACCTCCAGCAGATCGAGGAAGTGGCCGAACGCCATGCTCTCGATGGTGATGTCGACGCCGAGCTCCTCCCGCCACGTCTCGACCGCGGGCTCGACTCCGAGTCCGCTGCCATTGACCACGATCGGGCCGAGATCGGATCGGTCTCCGTACCCGGCCTCGTCGAGCAGGTCACGGGCGGCCTCCGGGTCCGACTCGATCTCCGCCGAGAAGCCCTCGGGCCAGATGGCTGGCGGTACGAGGCTGCCGGCCGCCTGGGAGGACGCTCCCTCGGCGAGCGGCACGAGTCGCTCCCGGTCGAGCGCCAGAAGGAACGCGCGGCGGACGTCCGCATCGTCGAACGGTGGGTTCCGGGTGTCGAACCCGAAGTAGCTGACGACGAGTGGCTCGGCGGCGTGGAGGTGCGGGCCGAGATCGGCGTCGTACGCGATCCAGGAGGCGTCCCAGCCGGGGATCCCGGCGAGATCCACGTCGCCCGCGGCGAACGCGGTGGCCGCATCGCCGTCGACGCTCGCGACCCAGCGCACCTCCTCGATCGGCGGTGGCCCGGCCACGTACTCCTCGTTGGCGCCGAGGACGAGGTCGACGCCATCGGTGCCCTCGACGACGTACGGCCCACTCCCGACGAACCCATCGGCCGTCTGCCAGGTTTCGGTCGAATCGGCGTTCGGCGGGACGACGAAGGTGGCCGGCGTGGCGACGATGTCGAGGAAGTACGAGGCGGGATGACGCAACTCGACCACGAGCGTCGTCGCATCGGGCGCCGTGACGCCCACGTCGTCGTCGTCCGCCTCATCAGCCAACCGCTCGGACGCGCCGCGCACCACACTCAGCACGTCCGGGGCGGTCGCGCCCGTGGCCGGGTCGAGCAGGCGAAGCCACGAGCGACGGACGTCCGCGGCGGTGAGAGGCTCGCCGTCGCTGAAGGTGAGCCCGTCGCGGATCTCGAATTCGTAGGTCAGGCCGTCGTCGCTGATCCGCCAGCCGCGGGCCAGGGACGGGTACGGCTCGCCGGTCTCGTCGAGCCGGGTCAGGCCGGCGTACAGCTGGAGGAGGAGCTGCACGTCCCCGGCGCTGGAGATGAAGGCTGGATCGAGGGTGCCGGGCGGGCCGGCAAGGTACCGCAGCGGGGGCCCGGCCGCCGAGGTGGGACCGCCGCCTCCGCCCAAGGACAGCGCCACGGCGCCCGCGGCGACGAGCGCGGCAATCCGGGTCGACCGTCGCATGCTCACCGTCTCACCGGGGCAGCCAGGGGGTGAGCGGAACGCACGGCGGCTAGTATACGGTCGCCGTGCAGCACGTCCATGAACACCGTTTCCGTCCTCAACCGGCGGGCAGCCTGACCCTTGGCCAGTTCGTCGAGTCGCTTCGCCGATGGACGCCGGAGATGCGACATATCGTGCAGATCGCGCTCACCCGCACCGAGGCAGAACGCCGCCAGTACCTCCAGCAGTTCCATTCCGGCCATCACGAGCGGCAGCCGGGGCCGATGGACTCCTTCATCCGCTGGGCGTACTCCGATCCGCGCATCGACGACATCCCGCTCCTCCTCGCCGAGGTGGAGCGGACCGATGCCGATTACGCCGGCGCCATGGAGCACGAGGCGGACGTCCTCGTCCGCCAGCGAGCCGAGGGTAAGACGCCGGCCCAGCGGGTCGCCGACTACCTCGCCCTGCTCGGCATGGAGAACAGCGACCGTGTGCGGATGGCGATCGCCAGCCTCATGCCGCCCGCCACGCCGGATGCGGCCGTGGCCGCAACGGTTCGCCTCATGCGGCGGCGATGGCTCGAGCTGTACGGCGACGATCCGTTCTTCGGCGAGGACTGACCGACGCCGATGGGGATCTCGCGACGCACCGTGGGCCGGCTCCTCCTCGCCTACGGCGTCGTCGGCTGCGCCCTCGTCCTGGTCGGCGCCCTCATCGGCTTCGATCTCGCCTGGCGAGTGGAGGGACTGTCGGGGACGGCCACCGCCACCCTGGCGGCCGCATCGCGCGCCACCGAGGCGGCGGCGGACGCGTTCGTCGACGTGGATGCCAGCCTGGAGGAAGCCCGCGCCTCGTCCGAGGCGGCCGGCACGCTCGCCCGGGAGGCATCGGGCACGCTCCGCTCGCTGGCGGCCGCCATGGATCTCTCGATCTTCGGTTCCCAGCCCCTGGCCCCGATGGCCGGCGAGTTCGAGGCAAGCGCCGACCAGGCGGCCGAGCTGGCCGACACGCTCGACCGGGTCGGATCCTCCCTGGGCGAGACGCGGACCGACGTGGCGCGCATCGGTCCCGAGCTCAGGACGCTCGGCGAGGAGCTGACGGCTCTCGGCGACGAGCCGGAAGCCGCATCGGCGGCGGTTCCGCTGCGTCTGTTCGTGGTGCTGCTGCTCGTGTGGCTGGTGATGCAGGCGGGAGGCAGCCTGTTCGCGGGCCTCGTGCTCCTTCGCTCCCGGCGCGCCTGAAACCTCAGTCGGCGCGGCGCAGGACCCGGCGCAGCCGAAGCAGCGAGCCGACGTAGAGGACCGCGCCGATGATGCTGAGCGCGGCGAGCATCCACTGCTGGCCGACACCGCCACGCAGCATGTGCTCCTGGAGCGTGGCGATGCCGTGGGTGACCGGCAGCGCGTACGAGATGTACTGGGTCCACTCCGCGAAGTCGGTGACCGGCAGGACGAAGCCGGAGAAGAAGACGCTGGCCAGCAGCACGAGCATCGAGAGCTGCACCGCCTGCCGCTCGGAGTCCGCGATGAGCGAGATGAGCAGCCCGACGCCGAGCGAGGCGAAGGTCAGCAGCAGGACAATGCCGACGAACAGCGGGACGCCGCCGAGCAGCGGCACGCCGAGGACGCCGACCAGCAGCAGGCCGACGATGGCCGTGACCCCGAGGCTCAGCGCCGCGTACGCGACGTACTTGCCGACCAGCAGCTCCGTTGAGCTCACGGGCGCGACCCGGAAGCGGTCCATCTGGCCCGAGAGCCGTTCGCGCACCATCGAGAGAGCGGTGAGCGTGACCGCCAGGTGCTGGATGACGAGCGCGAAGACCGCCGGCCCGAAGAAGCTGAGGACATCGGGCTCGGTGGGCGCCACGTTGTCGGTCTCGGCGGTGGTCGGACGGGCGATGACCTCGGGCGGGATCGTCGTGGCCTCCGCACCGATCTCGGCTTCGGCGAAGCTGATGCCCTGCGCGGCGGCCTGTTCGATGATCTCGGCGTTCAGGCTGCTGGTGAGGATCGAGGTCGCCAGGCTGGCGAGCTGGTCGTAGACGGGATCGACCTCGTTCCAGGCGACGCGAATCGTGGTCTGCCGGCCGGCCCGCAGCTCCTCGCTCGCGCTCTCCGGGGCGATGATCAGCAGGTCGATCTCCCCGGCGCGCAGCCGATCCTCCGCCGCCTCGCCCGACTCGGAGACATCCACGACATCGAGCCGCCCGGGAGCAAGTCCCTCGTAGTACTCGGCCTCGCGCGGGAAGTCATTGCCGGCCGGGATCACGATCTCGGAGCGGAACGGATCGCGGTAGCCGGAGTACCCCAGGCCGAAGATGAACATGATCGCGAACGGCCCGACGATCAGGCTGAGCAGGATGCCCGGACGGCGCAGCACCTCCCGCAGCTCCTTGCCGGTGAAGGAGGCCATCTGTACGATGCTCTGGCCGATCTCACGCACCGATCAGACCTCGCCGCGCGCCGCGCGCCGCTGCTCGACCAGCCCGGCGAAGACCTCGTCGAAGGTCGGCTGGTGCTCCTCGATGGTGGCGACGTCCACTCCGCCGTCGCGCAGCGTGTCGATGATCATCGGCGTCAGCGAGCCGGCATCCTCGACGGTGACCATCAGCTGCCTCGGCGCCGTCTGGCGAACGTTCGAGACGCCGCCGATCGGCGTCAGGAGCTCCGGGTCGACGGCGCGCGCCGTGTCGACCTGGAGGACGTCGCCGCCGAAGACCAGCTGTCGCAGGGCGTTGGGCTCGTCAAGGGCGACGAGCTCGCCGTCCACGATGAGCGCCACCCGGTCGCAGTACTCCGCCTCGGCGACGTACTGGGTCGTGACGAGCAGCGTGCGCCCCTCGCTCTTCAGGTGGTTGAGCTCATCCCAGATCGACTGGCGCAGCAGCGGGTCGATCCCCGCCGTGGGCTCGTCGACGACCAGGACGTCGGGGCTGTGCACGAGAGCGCAGGCGAGCTCCAGGCGACGCTGCATCCCGCCCGACAGGTCGCGTGCCAGCCGATGGCGCGCGTCGTAGAGGTCGACGACCTCGAGCGCCCGACGGATGAGCTTGCGGCGCTGGAACGGCCCGATGCCGTAGAGCGCGGCTACGAAACCCACGTTCTCCTGGGCCGAGAGGTCCTCGTAGAGGCTGAACAGCTGCGGCATGTAGGCGATGCGGCCGCGCGTGCGACGGCCGAAGTGCATCGGGTCCTCGCCGAGGACGCTGATCTCGCCGGCGGTGCGCCCGAGCGTGCCGGACAGCATCCGGACCGTGGTCGTCTTTCCGGAGCCGCTGGGGCCCACGACGCCGAGGATGGTTCCGGCCTGCACGTCGAACGAGACATCGTCGACCACGACCCGGTCGTCGAACGCACGGGTCACACCGCGGGCGCTGATGATGGGATGTGAGGGGGTCTGGGCGAGTGGGGTCACGATCGGGGCCAATGCAAGTCGCGTGCCGCTCGCCGAGCAAGCGCTCAGCCGCCGACTCGCCATTCCGCGCAGTCGTTCCGCACGCCGCACCGCATCGCCGACACGATCGCGTCCTCGGCACGCGGCATGCCGTACCGCGGACCAAACCCCGAATTGGAGGACGCCTGTCATGGCCGAGATGAGCAGCGACGATCGGGACGAGCTCCGCAAGAACCAGTTCGCCTACGTGGACTCGGACGGAGGCGAGCACCTGCCGATCCAAGACGAGTCGCACGTCCGCAACGCGATCGCTCGCTTCAACCAGACCGATTTCGAGAGCAAGGCGGCCAAGGAGCGGGCCCGGGAGAAGATCCTGCGCGCCGCCGAACGCCACGGCATCGAGGTCGACGAGGACAGCAACGTCAAGCAGCCGGTCGGCTGAGGCCCGAGCGGATGCGACCGATCTGGAAGGGGGCGATCACGTTCGGGATGGTGACCATCCCGGTGAAGCTGTACACGGCAACCGAGCAGCGTGACGTCCGCCTCCGGATGCTGTGCAGGAAGCACGAGGCGCCGATCCAGGAGAAGCGCGTCTGTTCCGAGGGCGGCGAGAAGCTCGCCTGGGAGGAGCTCGCCCGCGGGTACGAGGTCAGGAAGGGCGAGTTCGTCGTCCTCGAGCCCGATGAGATCGACGCGGCCAAGCCGGAGTCGAGTACGACGATCGACATCGGCGACTTCGTCGAGGCCAGCGAGATCGACCCGGTGTACTTCGAGAAGAGCTACTTCCTGGAGCCGGCGGAGGTCGGCGCCAAGGCCTTCAGCCTGCTCAAGCGAGCCTTGGAGGAGACCGAACGCGTGGCCCTCGCCCGCGTCACGATCCGGACTCGCGAACGCCTGGCGACGGTGCGCGCCTACGAGGACGCGCTCATCCTCGAGACGATGTTCTGGCCAGACGAGATCCGATCGACCGGCGCGCTCGACCTCCCAGAGGGCGAGGAGGCGAACGTGCGCGCCAAGGAGCTCCAGATGGCCCGGAGCCTGATCGAGAGCCTGGCCGAGAAGTTCCGCCCGGAGGCCTACACCGACGCGTACCGCACGGCGCTCGAGGACCTGATCGAGCGAAAGATGCGGGGCGAGATGCGGAACGCGAAGCGCCGCAAGCCGGAAGCGAAGGTGATCGACCTCATGGAGGCGCTCAGGGCCAGCGTCGACGAGGCGAAGAGCGCCGGCGCGCCGAAGTCGAAGAAGCGTCGCGCCTCCTCAGGGAAGGCACGGCGCCGGTCGGCGGCCTGATCCAGATTCAGAAGCGCTCTTCGTTCGGTGAGCGCTCATCACCGCCCAGTCGAGGCTCCGAGTCCCGACCTTCGCGTTCGGCGGCCCCTGCGGGAGGATGGACCTCCATCCGGTACGCCGGATCGTTGGGCGCCAGTCCGTGCTCGGAGCCGTAGCCCGACTCGCGCTGCGCCATCTCGGTCGGGCCGCCCTGGACTCCCTCGCCTGCCGGGTCGCCGACGTCGCCGTGCTGGGCCGGAGCGGAGGCTCCCTGCCGGTACGTCACGCTGGCGCGAGCGTTCGGATCCTCGACCTCGCGACGCTCGCCGGGCACGAACGCACGTTCCGATTCATCGGGCGTGAGGTCACCTGTGGCGCCGGTCAGCCCGCCGCCGCCGGGATCGATCCTGTCGGTCACCGCTGTACCGGAGCCTCGACCTCGCCACGCCACGATCCGGTCTCCGTACCGCGGCTCTCGATGAACTCCTTGAAGCGCTCGAGGTCGCCCTTCACGCGACGGTCCAGGAACCCGAGCGCCGTCCCGACGTTCTCGACGATTCCGTCGGGCTCGACGTCCATCTGCAGCGTCACGCGCGTGGTCTCGTCGTCGATGCGATGGAAGGTGACCACGCCGGCGTTCTCCGCGCCGCCCGTCGCGTTCCAGGCGACGCGCTCGTCGGCATGCTGCTCCGTGATCTCGGCGTCCCACTCCTCTTCCTTGCCACCGATCTCCGCTACCCAATGCAGGTGGGTGTCATCGGTCTGCGTGACCGACTTCACGCCCTCCATGAAGCGCGGGAAGTCCTCGAACTGGGTCCACTGGTTGTAGGCGGTGCTCACCGGCACCTCGACGTCGATGCTCTCAACGACGGAAGCCATGGAATCGATCCTCCTCGGATGGGTTGTGTTCTGACCGCTCTCCCATGCAAGCGCTGCGCCAACGGGCATGCCCGATGCAACCCGAACGCTCCATCGGACCACTCAGCCAATGGAGGCCAGCACGATGCCGGACACATGGAGCGACAAGCGCGAGCGCCAGTACGAGCACATCAAGGACTCGTACGAGGATCGCGGCTTGTCGGAGGACGAGGCCGAGGAGCGCGCGGCGCGGACCGTGAACAAGGAGCGCCGCGAGAAGGGCGAGACGAAGGGCTCCGACGACGATTGAGGTCCGCGGTCGTCAGTTCCCCAGTAGGCCGTCCCGGATGACGCGCGCGTTGTGCACCAGCATGCCGTCGAGCGTGTCCGCCCCGGAACCGTCGGCTCCCAGGGAATCGGTGTAGAGCGGCTCATCGACGAGGCGGGCGTCGGTTTCCGCGGCGAGCGCCTGTGCCAGCCGAGGATTCACCGACGACTCGGTGAAGATGGCGACCACGCCTTCGTCTCGGATCGTGGCGACCAGCGCCTGCACATCCTGCGCGTTCGGCTCGGCGGAGACATCAAGGCTGGGGAGAATGGACCCGACGAACTCGAGCCCGTACTCGTCGATGAAGTATCCGAGCGCGTCGTGGTCCGTGACGATCTTCCGGGCCTCGGCCGGCACCTCCCCGATCAGCGCACGCACCTCGCCGTCGGCGGCCTCGAGCCGCCCGATGAGCTCCCCGGCCCGAGCCGTGTACCCCGCCGCGTGCTCTGGGTCAGCCTCGGCAAGCGCATCCCGGGCGTTCTCGACCATCCGAACCGCGTTCGGGCCGCTCAGCCAGTAGTGCGGATCGGCCGGACCTGCCCCCGTTTCCGGTTGCCGAAGCGGGACGCCTTGGCTGAGGTCCCGCACCCGATCTCGCGCGCCGACGTTCGACAGCGTGTCGTCCAGCCAGCCCTCGAGGCCCGCGCCGCTCAGGAGGACGAGATCGGCCTCTTCGAGGGCGGCTCCCTGCGCCGGCGCCAGCTCGAAGTCATGCGCCTCGACGCCGGGTCGGAGCAGGACGGTCACGGCAATGTCCGATCCCCCGACCTCGGCGGCCACCGACCCAACCTGCGTCGTCGACGCCACCACGGCGAGCGTGTCATCCCCCACGTCGTCGGGGCTGGCGCAGGCGGTCAGCAGGAGCAGGCTGGCTCCCATCGCGACCCGTCCCACCACCGTGTGCATCATATGAGATACAGTATCATCTAGCGGCCAGCCTGGTCAACGTCCCTATACTCGTCGCGCCCCGTCCGCCTGCCCGTGCCGCGCCCGCGGAGGTCTCGTGAAGCGCTCCCCCGCCGACCGCCATCGCCCCTCGCCACGCCTGCGCTGGGCGCTGGCGTGCGCCGTCCTGCTGACCTTGGTTCTGCCGGCGAGCGTGGCGGCGCATGCCGAGCTGATCGGCGCGACGCCGACGCCGAATGCCACGCTCGGCGCGGGCCCGGAGGAGGTCACGATCTCCTTCACCGAACCGATCGACCCGGACACCGCCTTCATCGACCTCCTCGACGCCTCCCAGGTCAGGGTTCCCGGCGTCGGCGCCGTCAGCGTGGCCGCCGATGGCCGGATCGTGCGCGCCAGCGTGCCCGACCTCGCGCCGGGGATCTTCACCGTCGTCTACCAGGTGGTTTCGATCGTGGACGGCCATGCCACCACCGGTCAATTCGCGTTTCGCATCGACCCGACCGGCGCCGCGGCCCCGCCGACGGTCCCCGTCACGGCCACCTCCCCGTCGGTGGACCTCCTGACGATCGCCGCACGCTGGGTGGCGCTCGTCGCGCTGCTCGTCGGGCTCGGCGGGATGGTCGGCTGGCAGAACGCTCGCGGATCCGGCGTGGAGGTCGGTCCGCCCCCGAGCCGGCTGATCGGGGGTGCCGCCCTGGTGGCCGCCATCGGTGTGGTGGCCTACCTCGTGCTCGCCGCGCGGCCCATCATCCGGGCGATCGGCGCCGATCTCCCGCCGCTGTGGCTCGACCCGGCAGCCGCCTTCGGATGGAGCCCGTTCGCGGTCGCCATGCGCGTGACGATCGTTTCGGCCATCGCCGCCGCCGGCGTGTCGCTCGTCGCGGGCCGGTGGGGAGGGCTCGTCGGCGTGCTCCTCGCCATCGGCCTCGCCGGCATGAGCGTCGCGGGGCACGCGGCGTCCCTGGGCGGTCCTGCGTTCGCCGCGCTCGACTGGCTCCACCTGCTCGCCGTCGCCGCGTGGCTCGGCGCGCTCCCGGCCCTGCTCGTCCTCGCTCGAAGGCTGCGAGTTCCGGGTACGACCTTCGTGCAGGCCGCCGCTCCGCTGCTTCGGCGTCACGGGCGCATCGCGCTGATCGCCGCACCGGTGGTGGCGCTGACCGGGATCGCCAACTCCCCGCTCGTGCTCGGGAGCTCCCGCGACCTCGTCGCCAGCGAGTACGGCAACCTCGTCGTGGCGAAGGCCGGTCTGCTGGGCGTTGCCCTGGGCATCGGCGCCGTCAACCACTTCGCGCTCCGCGGCCGCGGCCGGGCGGCGACCGTATCGCTCGTCGCCGTCGAGCTCGTGGTTGCCGCGGTCGCGGTGAGCGCAGCCGCGACGATGGTCACCATCCAGCCGGCATCGGCCCGGCAGCCGGTGCTGACGGCGCCCCCGGTCAACCCGGCGCACCTGTTCGGCGAGGTGGCCGGCATGCGCATCCACGCGAGCGTGAATCCACCCGCCCCCGGGCCCCAGAGCCTCCAGGTGTCACTCACCGACGCCGGGTCCGGCCTGCCGGTCGAGGATGTTGAGCGGGTCGTGCTCGTGCTCGTCCCACCGAGCGGAGCGCCCGCCGAGGCGACCACGGTCGAACTCGAGCCGGCCGCCTCCGTCCCTGGGCTGTTCGGGACCGGCGGGACCTACACGCCCGACGTCGGTGACTGGACCCTGGAGCTCGCCGTGGAGCGCCCCACAGCGGACGTTGCACGGCTCAGCTTCGCTCTGCCCGTCTCTCGGCAGGCCGCGGCCGAACCGGTGCCGCCGCCGAGCACCGGGATCGGCGTCCCGGGGCCGCTGGCGGCGGTCTGGGCCGTTCTTCCGCCCGGCGCTCTCGCGTGGCTGCCGGCCCTCCTGGGGCTGATGCTGTTCGCCGTGACGGCGCGTTCGCGCGCCTCGACCAGTCGGTCGGTTGCTCGGGCGGCCCTCGCCGGGGTGGTCCTGGTGGCCGGCATCGGCGCCGGCTCCCGCTCGCTGGTCGACGCCGCAAACGCCCCGGTCGGTGGCGCGCTCGAGCCGCCTCCCCCGTCCCTGTCAGCGGCCGGGATCGCCCGGGGGGAAGGCCTCTACCTCGCCAACTGCGCGTCGTGCCACGGGAGGGAGGGCGAGGGCGACGGCCCGATCGTCACCGAGCCGGCGGCCGGGTCGATCCGGGCCGCGGTCGGCGAGATGAGCGCGGCCGAGCTGTCGTACCGTATCGCCTACGGCGTTGCGGGAACGCCAATGCCGGCGTTCGCCGGGACGCTCACCCAGGACGAGCGCTGGGCGCTCGTCGCCCATCTTCGAGCGCGGTGGGCGGAACCATGATCGACAGCCGAGGAGACCGACTCGTGCGAACACTCGGGCCGATGCTGCTGACGGCGCTCCTGGTGGCCTGCGTGGCAGACTCCCGGCCAGACGCGGAAGCGTGCGCCGAGGATACGATCGCGCTGGAGCTCCGCCTCACCGCCGACGCGCTCATCCCCTCGGATCCGAGCGTGTGCCGCGACCAGGATGTCACGCTGCGAATCGCGTCCGAGGTAGGTGGGTTCATCCACATCCACGGCTACGACGACGCGGTGCCGGCCACCGAGGTCGTGCCCGGCGAGGAGCTCGAGCTGACCTTCGCCGCCGATCAGGACGGCCAGTACCCGATCGAGTTCCATCCCACCGACGATCCGGAGGGCAGCGACGTGGGCATCTTCACCGTCCATGCGCCGTAGGCTCCGTGTCGGCGGTGCCGCCGGCGTCGGTGCAGCGGTCCTCCTGTTGAGCCCCGCACCGGCAGCCGCCCATGCCATCGGCGGCACGTTCCAGCTGCCGGTGCCACTCTGGCTCTACCTCGCCGGCGCCGCGTCGGCGGTTGCGGCGTCGTTCGTCGTGACCTCGATCGTCGCGGGACGGGACGCCGTCGGGACCGTTGCCTACCCCACCCGGCCGATCGGGGATGCCACGGCCGCCACGTTTCGGGCGCTTCTCCGCGTGGCGGGCCTGGCCTGGTGGTACGGCGCCATCGTCGTCGGCTTCGTGGTCGGCGACATCAGCCCGCTGCCCGCCGTGCTCTTCTGGATCGGCGTCTGGGTCGGCCTCCCGATCGTTGCCGTCCTCCTCGGGAACCCGTGGCTCTCCCTGAGCCCATTCCGCTCGACCTTCGGCGCGATCGAGTGGGTCGGGCGCCGCGTGGTCATCCGACGCCTCGATGCCGGCCTCCCCTACCCGACGGGACTCGCCAGGTGGCCGGCGTTCGTCCTGCTCGCGGCGGGCATCTGGGCCGAGCTCGTCCTCCCCGGGCGGGAGGTGGCCGGCACCGTCGCGGCGATCATGCTCGCCTACACCCTTCTGACCCTTGCCGGCATGGCGGCCTTCGGCCAGATCGCCTGGCTGCGGCATGCCGAGCTGTTCGAGGTCGAGCTCGGCTGGTTCGGTCGCATCGGCCCCGTCGGTCGCCGGTCGGCCGACGCGGAGCTGTGCGAGGGCTGCGGTGAGGGCTGTGACCCGTCACGCTGCATCGACTGCCCGGAGTGCGCCACGGCGGCGGAGGACGGCGAACGCCGGCCGACCCTGCGACCGTGGATCGTGGGGCTCACCGATGTCACCCGCGCGGGCTGGTCGGACGCGGCGTTCATCGTCCTGGCGCTGGCCGGCGTCTCGTACGACGGCCTGCAGGAGACGGCGTTCGGAGCCGGGCTGCTCACGTTCCTCCTGCCATCGATCCAGGCGGTCTTCGGCCTCACCTCCACCACGTTCCTCGTCCTCGACACGCTCGCGCTGATCGTGGTCGTCGCGGCATTCCTCGTGGCCTTCACCGTCATCGTCCTCGTCGCACACGCGCTCGCCGATCCCGATCGGCGGCGCCCGCTCGCGGCGTCCGCGGGGGTGTACGCGGCCACGCTGCTCCCGATCGCCGGCGGCTACGTCATCGCCCACTACCTCACGCTCGTCATCCAGGGGGCCGTCTGGCTGCCCTCGCTCCTGGGCGATCCGCTCATGAGCCTGGCACCGGAGCTGGACTGGATTCCGACCGGGCTCGTCTGGTACCTCAGCGTCGCCTCCATCGTCGGCGGGCACGTCGCCGGCATCGTCCTCGCGCATCGCCTGGCGGTCCGCGACGCCCCGTCGCGCGCCGTCCTCGCCGGGCTGCCGATGGTGGCGCTGATGATCGGCTACACGGTGCTCAGCCTGTGGATCATCGCCCAGCCGATCGTGGTCGAGCCGGGCGTCGCCCCGGCCGCCTGACGCGCGCGTCGCGACGGGCTAGGCTCCGTCCATGACCGACGTGAGCCTGGCGGTGGCCTTCGCGGCCGGCGTACTCTCCTTCATCTCGCCGTGCGTCCTGGCGCTGCTGCCGGTGTACCTCGCCTTCCTGGGGCACGCCGCGGTCGGCGCCACCCCGAGCGGCACGACCGAGGCGCCGCGGGCCGTCATCCTGCCGCAGGCGCTCCTGTTCGTCGTCGGCTTCAGCATGGTCTTCGTGCTTGTCGGGACGTCGATCGGGCTCATCGGCGCACCGCTGTTCGGCATCCCGGAGATCCGCCAGGTGGCCGGAATTGCGGTGATCGTCGTCGGCGTGCTCACGACCGGCGTCTTCGGCCCGGTCATGGACCGCTTCAGCATCGGCGTGGATGCCTCCGCCCTACCGACCGCGCGCGGGGTCCGGGCCGCCGCGCTCGGCGCGCTGGTGGCCGTCGGCTGGACGCCGTGCATCGGCCCGGTCCTCGGGGCGATCTTCACCATGGGCGCCTCCTCCGGTTCAGCTCCAGCGGTCGCGCTCCTGCTGACCGCCTACTCGATCGGCCTGGCCGTCCCGTTCCTGGCGGCCGCGATCGCCTTTCCCCGAATGCGACCGCTCGTCGAGCTCCTGCGGCGCAACCATGCGACCGTGCGGGTGATCACCGGCCTGCTGATCGTCGGCATCGGCGTGCTCATCTACCTCAACGCGTTCGCCAGGCTGGCCACCCTCTTCACGTTCGTCCTGTAGGCCGATGCGTGGCACGCCGCCTGCGGCGTGAACGATCCAACACCAAGGAGATCAACCCGATGCAACTCGATGGACTCAAGGTCGCGGTTCTCGTCACCGATGGCTACGAGCCGTCGGAGCTCACCGAGCCGATCCGCGCCCTGCGCGAGGCCGGTGCCGAGCCGACGATCGTCTCGAACCACGACGGCCAGATCACCGGGAAGACCGACGCGGATACCGCACTGGTCGACCGGACGCTGGATGCCGCAACGCCGAGCGACTACGACGCGCTGCTCCTGCCGGGCGGCGTCAAGAACCCGGACACGATGCGCCAGGTCGAGCGCGGCGTGGCGTTCGTGCGCCACTTCGCCGATGCCGGCAAGCCGATCGCCGCCATCTGCCATGCGCCGTGGATGCTCATCGAGGCCGACGTCGTCCGCGGCCGGCGCCTCACCTCGTACCCGTCGCTGAAGACCGACCTGCGCAACGCCGGTGCCGAGTGGGTCGACGAGGAGGTCGTCACCGATCGCGGGCTGGTGA
Organism: Candidatus Limnocylindria bacterium; assembly: GCA_036380455.1. GTDB lineage: Bacteria > Chloroflexota > Limnocylindria > QHBO01 > QHBO01 > JACDBZ01. The sequence goes on from DASVEQ010000052.1 coordinate 14,610, forward strand.
CCAGCCGCACGCCCAGGGACCTGCCAGCCTTCAACGCCAAGATGGTCGAGGAGTTCGCCGAGGGCATCCACGGACGGACAGCCGGCGGGGCGCCCGCTGGCGCGAGCCGAGTCGGATAGCACTCGGCGGAGCGCCCATGATCCGAGTCGAACTCGCCCGACTCGGATATTCGGCCACGACGGGAGCATTGCGGGGCCGCGCACCCGTGCCGCGGCTCGTCGCACGCTTGGCCAGCGGTCCCGTTGGCCCCTCGCGGCCCCCTACTGTGCGCGTGGCCGGCGGTTATCCAAGTCAGGATGCTGACCAGCGCCGAAAACTGTCGCGGCCCTACTCCCGCCATCGAATCTGGTGACGAACGACGGCGTCCGCGACCGCCGAACGCCGATCCCAGGGGTGGATGGCGTCCGCATC
>DASVEQ010000053.1:0-10375 GCA_036380455.1 Candidatus Limnocylindria bacterium
ACCGCGGTCTTCTCCTGGCCGCCGATGGTCGCGGTCAGCCGAAGGCCGTCCTGCGTGATCTTCGTGACTTCGGGTTCGCCCTGGCGGGCATCGGCGATGAGCTCGCCGTACGAATATTCGGGAGTGGTTCCGCTATCGCCCATGAACGTCCAGAGGACTGCGAGTCCAAAGACGGCCAGGACGACAAGCACGACGCTGTTGCGGACGATGCGACTTGTCAACGTGGGTCTACTTTCGCCTCCGTGCGATCGGTGGCCGGCCAGCGGCCGTCACACCGGCCCCGGCGACGAGCGCCGCGGGCCCGGCAAGTATAGGTGTGGCCGATGGGCCGAACAAACACCCCCGATCCGGCCAGGACCTTCATCCTCCATACGGGTGCGGTGACGGTGTGGCTCACCCAGCTGCCCTCGTGATCTTGACCGTCCGATGGCGCACCGATGCCACACGACCACCGCCGAGCTCGATCGTCAGTCCTCCCCGCTCGCCCTGCGCGGAGGCCAGCAGCGCCTCGACCCGTTCCGCGCTCGGCGCAGGATGGCCGATGGCCAGGCGGAGCACTCGTCGTGCGAGCGCCACCGGCGGTGGCTCGCGCCAGTCGATCGCACCCTCGTGAGTACGACGTCTCGCGAGCTCCGCCGCGGCGATCGTGTCGAGCAGCGCATCGTCATCGGCGGCCAGTCGGGCGAATCGACCGATGCGCTCCACCACTCCGGGTCGCAGACTCTCCAGGAGTGGCACGAGATCGGCCCGCACCCGGTTGCGGAGGAACGCCGGGTCAGCGTTCGAGGGATCGACGCGGTACGTGAGACGCGCGACGTCGAGGAGCGAGCGCAGCGTCCCTCGGCGCTCTTCGAGGAACGGCCGCACCACGTTGTCGCGCCGCGCAGCGATCCCCGAGACACCGGCGAGGCCGGTGCCGCGCAGCAGGTTGATGAGGACGGTCTCGGCGAGATCGTCGAGCGTGTGCGCCGTCAGGATGAGCGCGCCGTCGGGCGCGACGTCGTCGAGGAACCGGTAGCGCGCCTCGCGGCCGGCGTCCTCGAGCGATCGTCCCTCGGCGCTGGCCAGGGCGGCGACATCGGTCCTGCGGACCTCGATCGGCAGGCCGAGAGAGCTGGCCGTCTCTGCCACGAACGCGGCGTCGGCGTCGCTTTCGGAGCGCAGCGCATGGTCGAGGTGCGCCACCGTCGGCCGCCAGCGTCGTTCCCCGGAGGCAACCAGGTGCGCGGCGGCGTGCAGGAGCGCCATCGAGTCGGGGCCCCCCGAGACGGCCAGCACCAGCGCAGCGTCATCGGCCAGCCCGAGCCGGAGCGCCCCCGCATCGAGGCGTCGGGCGAGGTCGGCGAGGGGGGTGGTAGCGGAGGGCGGATTCGAACCACCGGCCAAGGGCTTATGAGTCCCCTGCTCTACCACTGAGCTACTCCGCCACGCGATCCGATGAGCGCGATCTACGCAGCACACCGCTCATCGAGCAGAAGGATACCGATGCGGTCACGCAAGGGTCAAACACCCCGATCGAGCAGGGAACGACGGCACCGTCGCCGGCTCTCGGCAGGCCCGCCCCGGCCGAACGGATCTGCAGATCCACGGCGTGAGCGGCGTCAGGCGGAACGCTCTTCGGTCCGGTCGTCCGGTGGGAGCGGCAGCACGAGCACGGCGGACGCCCACTCCAGAGTCTCCCGGATGGTGTGGTCCGAGATGCGGGATCCGGGTCGCCGCCCAAGGACCGCCAGGTCCAGCAGGGGCTCCGCGGCCGTCCCCTGATACTCCGCCGGGTCCGCGTCCACGACCTCGGCCCCGTCAAGCCAGCCGGCCCAGCCAAGCCACGCACGAACCTGACCCCCTGCGCCCACGCTCCGCAAGGCGGTCATCCGCCGGGGTAGATGCTCGCTGGCCTCGTCCACACCGCGTGTGACAAGGGCGGCGGTATCGATCTGTCCGATGACCGCAGACACCACGTCTCGCGGCGAGAACCAACCGCGGCGGCCCCCAGCCCCGATGATCACCAGGTCCGGGGCGCTGGCCCGAACCATCGCGCCGATCTCGGAGGCGGGGTCGCCCTGGCGTGCCCAGGTCCGCGTCAGAAGCCGCGCCGACTGGAGCCGTTCCCCGACCGCATTGGCGGTCCGGAGCGCCAGCAGGAGATCGGCCTGTCGCAGGTCGGCAACTGCCGCGCGTACCGCATCACGGTAGGTCTGCAACGCCAGTCCCGCCGCCAAGCGCCGCGGACGCGCAACACACAGGATGTCTACCCGCGGTGGCCGGGCCCATCGGAGGCGGAGGAGCCACGCCTCGGCGATGCTCGCGGCCTCCGAACCATCAGCCGCCAGGAGCACCCGCATGGGGCGGGAACCGTTCTCACCGGCCGAGCCCTCGTCGCTACGCAAGCCGCTGAAGGCCGCTGGAACCTGGGTCATTGCCATCGTCTCGCATGGTGCTGGCGCTCCAAACCGCGGTGTGCCGCAGATTCCTCGAATCGGGCTCGCGTCGGTTGCGAATAAGGCGCGAATCCCCGATGTGGTGGGCTCATGATTCGGCCTGCCCGGGGGCCGCCGGCTGCCGATCGCGGGCCTGGGTGGTGGACTGCTCGGCCCATCGGACCATTGCTGGGATGGCCGGGGGGACGACGAGGGTGGTGATCACGGCCATGCCAACGACGACCGAGTAGATCGATCCGTCGACCACGCCCATCTGCAAGCCCAGCCCGGCGACCACGATTCCGACCTCGCCGCGTGGAACCATGCCCCAGCCGATCAGGGCGCGCCGCCTGACTCCCATCCCGATGGCGCCGATGAATGACCCGACGAACTTCGTGGCGACCGCCACCAGCGTGACTGCTGCCAGCAGTCCGAGGGCCGTCGCATTCGCCAAGCCACCCAAGTCGATCTGTGCGCCGATGGCTCCAAAGAAGAACGGCGTGAAGAAGGCCGCCACGGGGGCGACCTCATTCTCTAGCGCACGTCGCTCGCTGGACTCCCCGACCACCATGCCAGCCAGGAAGGCGCCGATGATCGCGGCCAGGCCGATGGCGGCCGACAGAGCCGCCAAGCCGAGCATGATGATCATGCCCGGCATGAACGGGGTCGCGGCGAATGCCGGGACCGTGAGCAGAGCGGGGCGACGACGCAGGATGCCGGTCCCGGCAATCACCACGATGGCCACGAACGCGACGGCGACGACGACCAGCAGAGAGATGCGTCCGATGCTGACGCCTCCGGCCGCCATCCCGGTCGCCACCGCCAGGATGATCATGGCCAGGATGTCGTCGATGATCGCCGCCCCGAGGATGACGCGTCCACTTGGCGTAGCGATGGCTCGCAGCGCGCCGAGCACCTGCGAGGTCACGCCGACGGAGGTCGCGACCATCGCGGCCGCGATGAACATCGTGACCTCGGCCGAGTGGCCGAAGAGGAGCCCGACGGCGACTCCTCCGCCGAAAGGCAACATCACCCCGAGGAGGCCCACCGCTCCCGCGGGCAGTCCCACGCGCACCAGGTCGGCCAGTCGCGTCTCGATGCCGACGCGGAACAGAAGCAGCACCACGCCGATCTCGGCGAAGAGCCCCGTCGCCTCGTTGACCTCGTACCACCCCAGCATCGCCGGGCCGACGACGATCCCGGCGAGGATCTCTCCAATCAGCGTCGGCTGATCCAGCCTCTTGAAGATCTCGTCGCCGACCTTTGCGGCCAGCAACAACCAGAAGAGCTGAAGAAGGACGTCGGGGGCGTGATCCAACGGGCTGATCCCTCGAGCGGTGAGGATGGCGGGGCCGGACAGCGCAACTCGCGGTCGGGCCCCACGACGGCGTCAGTAGGCCTGTTCCCCAACGCTGTGCCCGGCATTCGATGCCGTAGATCATCCGATGGGCCAGACCGTTCGTTCGCCGCAAGATCCGCGAGTGAGGCTTGGCGGCCCGCGAGGAATCCTCGAACGGTTAGGGCCGGCCGGGGGGCGGATCGACGAGGGAATCGAGCCCAAGCTCGCGCGCGCGCTGAACTGCGGAGCGCCGACCCCTGACCCCCAGCGCGCGGTAGAGCCGGGTCAGCCGGTAGCGGACGGTTGCCTCACTGCGACCAACGGCATCCGCGATCTGGTGATTCCCGAGCCCCAGCAGGAGGTAGCCAAGCAGCTCGACCTGGTCCACCGTCAGCCCTAATTGCCCGCCGACCAGCAGGGTGTCAATCGGAAGCGGGCTCTCACTGGCGGCCAGCGCGAGCCGCTGGCGCAGCTGGATGTTGCTGACATCCCCGCTTCGCGCCGTAGCGACAGCCTTGCTCAGTTCCATCGCGCGGCGGTCGACGGCGAGGAACCAGTCGATCATCAATGCGAGGACGGCCACGGTCAGCAGGTCTTCGGCCGCTTCCGCCAATGCATTCTGCGCCCACGCTCCCGGTACGACCAGGACCGCGTATGGGACCAGGAAGACGATGGCGTAGAGGGCCGCCCCGCGCCGCGGCAGCATCCAGCCGGCCCACCAGAGGCCGGCCAGGACGACGAAGTGGAACTCGGAAAGGGGCGCCCCGGTGAGCAAGACGATCACGACACCCGCCAAGGCATCGACAGCCACCAGCCACCGAGGTCCGTTCCCGCGCAATGCGATGAATCGAACGACAACGAAGAGGCCGGCCAAACCCAGGGCCGGGAGAAATCCCTCGTGGTGCAACGCTGGTCGCTGCAGCAGGCCGATCAGAAAGGCGGCGACGATCGCCGAAACGCTCAGCAGGGTTGCGAATGCGGCGCTCCTCGGATCGAGGAACGTCAGCACGCGGCTCGATCGCCCCAGCCAGACCACACTCGATTGTGAACCCACGGCAAGAATGTGCCTACTGGAGCCTCTCGGCTGTACCCCGGAATCCGCGAAGGCCTCTGTGAAACCGAGAAGAAACCTCGAACCGAGCGCCTGGCGCTCCCAGGACAGGGTCCACTGGATCACCCTGGAGGTTTGGTTCGCCCGCTGTGCCCCGCCGGTGACTGCGCCTCCTTCTCGACCACCCTGCGCGGGCGGAAGCGGGCGGCGAGCTGGCGGTGGGTGAGCGGCAGCGAGCGACCTCGATGACCTGTGTGCCGTGCATCGTCGCTCGTTGTCGGAGCAGCCGCGCCAGGCGCTCGCCGACCGTCCCGGTCCCGAGGATCTCGACGCGCCGGTCACCGGCCAGCCGATCGGCGACCTGGCGGAGGAACGCGCGAAGGTGCTCGTTGCGGCGGCGTTCAGCGTCGTCCTGGCCACGGCCGGAACCGCCGTGCCGGTCGCGCGGGTCGTGGCGGACGTGCGCCGTTCCGCGGGTGTGTGGCGGGACGTCCGACGCGATCGCGTCGACGACCACCCGACCGCGCCAGCGCAGGATCCTCGCTCCGGTGCTGTCGATCCAGACCAACGCACGTTCCTGGTCCGGCTTCTCGTCCATGCGACCAGGCTGTCGCGCCCGCGAGCTCGACGGCAAGGGTCATGTGGACCGATCCGGCGGCCGTTCGAACCGACTGCACTCCGCAATGACCTTCGGCCCATCGCTGGGCGACCATCCGCCCTACCCTCCGCCAACCGTCGAGCCCACCGTCGAACGCGGGTGCTTTGTGCCAACCACATCCGAATGACGCCGAGGGAGGCGAGCCCGATGAAGGTCCGAGACGTGATGACCACGCAGGTGGTGAGCGTGCCCCCCGGCATGCGCCTCAAGGAGCTCGCGCGAGTCCTGTCCGAGGCGCGGATCGGCGGCGCCCCGGTCGTGAACGAGGTCGGCGACCTCATCGGCGTCGTGTCCGAGGCGGACCTCGTCGGCAAGCAGGTCGGCCGGCCGCCGAGCCGGCGGACACCGCTCGACTGGATCTTCGGCGACGGCGATGACGCGTGGGAGCTGCGCCGGCGTGCGGCGACCACCGTGGAAGAGGCGATGACGGCTCCGGCCGTCACCGTGACGACCGACCGCCCGCTCCGGGAGGTGGCCGCCGTGATGGTCGATCGTGGCGTCAACCGTCTTCCCGTCATGGAGGACGGCCGGCTCGTGGGCATCGTGACCAGGGCCGACCTCGTGCGCGCCTATCTCGGGCGCGACGACGCGATCCTGCGCGCCATCCGCGACGACGTGATCAAGCGCCGAATGTGGCTGGACCCCGACCAGCTGCAGATCGAGGTCGGCGAAGGCCTGGTGCATGTTTCCGGCTCGGTCGACCGTCGCTCGACTGCGGCGCTCCTCGTGAAGCTCATCGGTCTCGTCGACGGCGTGGACGGCGTCGAGAGCCGCCTCACCTGGGACTTCGATGACCGCGACGTGGAGCCGCCGGCTGACGAGCCGGAGCCCGGCGCGGCGTCGCTGGCCGCCCGGGAACGGCCCAGGGCGTTGCACGGCTGACGAGTGACCACCGTGAAAACCGCGCGCGCGCGCCTCGTCGGGGACGGATCACGCTTCCGCATTGCCAGCGGCAGCGGCCACGCGGTCACCGTCGACACCGCGGAGGGCAATACCGGCGCACGACCGGCCGAGCTGCTGCTCATGGCGCTGGCGGGCTGCACCGGCATGGACGTCATCGCCATCCTGCGCAAGAAGCGCCAACCCGTGGAGCGATACGAGATCTCCGTCGCCGGCGAGCAGCGGCAGGATCACCCCGCGTCATTCGAGCGCATCGTCGTGCAGCACATCGTGCACGGCCGCGTCGACCCGGAGGCCGTCCGTCGGGCCGTCGAGCTGTCGGCCACTCGCTACTGCGCCGTTGGCGCGACCCTCAGCTCAGGAGCCACCGCCATCGCGCACCGATACCGGCTGCTCGCCGACGGCGCCGTCGTGGAGGCGGAGGTATGCGTCACCGGCCCCCATCGGCGGATCGAGCCATCGGAGCACCCGGCCGCGCTCGCCGGTTGACGCCAATGGAGCTCTGACCTGCGAGGAACAGTCCCGCTACCGAGGCTGCGGTCGGTGTGCCCGGCCGGCCCGCGTCGCATACCAGGTCAGCACAACCGAGAGCACACCGGGCAGGAGGCCGATGAGGATCACCTCGTCGAACGACAATCCGTCGATGTTGGGCTGCAGCTCCGCCTCGGTCGCCCATCCGAACCACACCTCGCTGATGAACAGGCCGGCAACGAAGTACGTGGCCGCTGCGATCGCCCACAGCCAGCGAGTGGTGGCCCTGCCGGCCACGACCTGGGCGACCGCCCCGAAGCCGAGCGACATGAGCGCCAGCAGGCCGAGCCCCTGGAGTCCGAGATCCCATTCCATGACGCGTACCTCCAATTCGCGGACCGTGGACGGCGATCCGCCAGACCATGGTCCGCATCGCTGTGTGTGGCCGATAGAGCCAGCCGGATCGATCCTGGCGGGCCGATCCGCCCCGCTCGGCAGCCACTGTCAAGGGTGCCCGCAACCAATTCGCAACCTCCGGGGCCGCGCGGGCGTACAATGCGTGCGACTGTGGAAGCCGACTCCCGGGCTGGGCCCGGTGACGCGCGGCCGGTCGACTCACATCGGTGACCCACGCACCCACCAGCTGCGGGGCCGCACGTAAGGAGGAGACCGTGGCGACCGCCCTTCGCAAGACCCCGTCGACGCCGATCGAGGCGACGTACCGCAACCTCTCCACCGCCGAGCTGTACGAGCACGCGGTCCGCAACGGTGAGGGCACGATGTCGGCTCACGGCTCGCTCGTGGTGCGCACCGGCAGGCACACCGGTCGGTCGCCGAAGGACAAGTTCGTCGTGCGGGAGGCCTCGAGCGAGCACAAGGTCTGGTGGGGAGAGATCAATCAGCCGCTGAGCGAGGAGCACTACGACCGGCTGCGCGCGCGCCTCATGCGGTACGCGGCGGATCGCCCGACCTACAGCCAGGACCTGTATGTCGGCGCGCACCCGGCGCATCGGCGCAGCCTCCGCGTCCACACCGAGTCGGCGTGGGCCAGCATCTTCGCCCGCAACCTGTTCCGGAATCCGCCTGCGGAGGATCTCGCCGCCTTCGCGCCGAACTTCACGATCATCGACGTCCCGTCGTTCAGGGCCGATCCCGCCAGCGAGGGCGTCCGGTCCGAGACCGCCATCCTCCTCCACCTTCGGCGCATGGAGGTCATCATCGTCGGCACCGAGTACGCCGGGGAGATCAAGAAGTCGGCGTTCACGGTCATGAACTACCTTCTGCCGGACGAGGCCGCCCTGCCGATGCATTCGTCGGTGAACGTCGGGCGGGACGAGGATCCGGCGCTCTTTTTCGGGCTCTCCGGCACCGGAAAGACGACCCTCTCCGCCGATCCGGAGCGCATCCTCATCGGCGACGACGAGCATGGCTGGGGGGCCGATGGGCTGTTCAACTTCGAGGGCGGCTGCTACGCGAAGACGATCCGCCTGTCACCGATGTACGAGCCGGACATCTTCGCCACCACCCGCCGATTCGGCACGATCCTCGAGAACGTGGACCTGGACCCGGTCACGCGTGAGCTCGATCTCGACTCCGAGCGCTTCACCGAGAACACGAGGGGGGCATACCCGCTCGAGTTCATCGGCAACGCCGATTCGACCGGGATGACGACCCATCCGAAGAACGTCGTCTTCCTCACCGCCGATGCCTTCGGCATCCTGCCGCCGATCAGCCGGCTGACCCGCCCGCAGGCGCAGTACCACTTCATCAGCGGCTACACCGCCAAGCTGGCCGGCACGGAGATCGGCGTGACCGAGCCGCGCGCCACCTTCTCGGCCGGCTTCGGCGCTCCATTCCTCCCGCGCCATCCGGGCGAGTACGCGCGGATGCTGGCCGACCGCCTCGAACGATTCGACGTCCCGGTCTGGCTGGTGAACACCGGCTGGACCGGCGGGCCGCACGGCGTCGGCGAGCGGATGCGGATCGACCACACCCGGACGATGGTGCGCGCGGCGCTGTCCGGTGCGCTGCGCGACGTCGAGTACGACGTGGACCCGGTCTTCGGCGTCGAGGTGCCGCGCTCGGTTCCCGGCGTCCCGGACGGCGTCCTGCGGCCGCGCGGCACGTGGTCGGATCCGGACGCGTACGACACGAAGGCGCGCCAGCTGGCGGCGATGTTCGTCGAGAACTTCAGGGCCTACGCCGATGGCGTGGACGAGGAGGTCCGGGCCGCGGGTCCGCGGGTCGAGCCCGGGATCTCGGCCCCCGCCGCGCCGCCCAGCCCGCACGAGGCGCCCTCGGACTGAACCGATCCGAGCCGACCCGCCCCACGGGTCAACGGATGCCGGACACCGACGTCCAGTGCGTTCCACCCGCGGCTACGGGTCATCCGTCACCGCAGACCGGCGTCCGCTGAGGCTCAGGCGTTCGTAGACCCGCCCCACGGGTCAGCGTGTCAACGTCCGGCGTCTCTGCTCGTGCGCTGGATTGGCTGCCGGCCACTCCCCGAGCGGGCTGGACCGAACGCGCTCAGACGGGCGCCCGATCCACCGTCGTCCCGATCACCACCGCCGTCGCCGCGAGAACGGCGAGGATCGGCCAGGCCGATCGGAGGAGCAGCCGGAAGGTCACGACGCCGTGATCGCGGACCAGGATCGTGCGATCGCTCTCCGGGATCAGCGGCCGCACATCGAGGAGCGGCTGGCGTGTCCGGCGTGGTGGTCGATGGCTCGGTGCTCACCGGTCGTCCCGGTGGCAGGCGATCAGTCCGCGGTGCCGAAGAAGAGCTCGAACCACTGCTCCAGCATCGGCTTCGGGGGCGCGACGTTCGCCAGCTCATCGGGGAGAGGCGCCTCCGCACCGGGCGGGATGATGAGGACCTGGTCTCCGGGGTTGCCGAGGTTCGCGAGCCGTCGAGCCTCGGCACTGACGTACGCATCACTGCGGAGGTAGTCGAGCTCGGCCTCGAGCTGTGCGTTCTCGGCCTCCACCGCCGCGATCTGCGCCTCGATCCGGGCGGCTTCCTGGCCGATCTCCCAGTTGGCGTACACCTGCCGCCCGAACTGGACCGCCAGCAGCGTACCGACGATCAGCAGCACGACCAGCCAGGCGACCCCGCCGCGAGAGGCGGGAAGCCGCCAGCGCGATCGCATCGGCGACGGCGTCGGCGGCGGATGCGGCTGGCCCGCGGAGGCCTCAATCCCGGTCATCGGGCGCCAGTCTAGCCGACCCGTCCAGCACGCCGAGCGGGTCGCGACAGGCGAGCTGTCACATCGGCTGCCGACGATTCGAACACCTGTGCTAGATTCCCGCACGAACAGATGTTCGGTTTGGAAGCCGATGAGTCGCATGGAGGAGCCGATGCTGACCGCCCCACCGAGCAACGCCGACGAGGCGATCGCCGCCCTGCTGGCGAGCCCGGATTTCGCGCCGCTCGTCGCGGCCCACCGCGAGCTGGAGCCGCGTCCCCCGCGACACGCCCCGTGGCCGGCCGGCGTCGATCCGCGACTCGTTTCCGCCCTCCGGGAGCGAGGGGTGGA
>DASVEQ010000054.1:0-20617 GCA_036380455.1 Candidatus Limnocylindria bacterium
TCGTCGAGCCGGGCGCTGACCAGCGCGATCGCCGCCGATGCCCCGCGCAGCGCGGCGAGGAGCGCCGCGTACAGGCCGGCGGGCTGGAGCGGGACGTCCCCCATGGTGACGACGAGCTCACCGGCATCCGCCGGCACCGCCTCGAGCGCGATACGGACCGCGTCGGCCGTCCCGCGCTGCGGCACCTGGCGGACGCACAGCGCGCTGCCCTCGATCGCCGCTTCGACGGCATCCGCGCCGTGGCCGGTCACGACCACCGTCCGCTCGATCCCCGCCGATCGAAGCGCGTCGAGGACGTGCGCGAGCATCGGTCGACCCGCAAGCGGATGCAGCACCTTCGGGATGCGAGAGCGCATGCGGGTGCCCTGGCCGGCAGCCAGGACGATGGCCGCGGGGGCGGTCAGCTGTGCAGACACGTTGCGCGATGGTAGAGGCGCCCGATTCGCAGCGTCAACCGACGCGCACCGCGGCCACCGCTTCGATTTCCACCCGCGCGCCCTTCGGCAGGTCCTTCACCGCGAAAGCGCTCCGAGCGGGATACGGCTCCGGCACCAGGCGCGCATAGACTTCGTTCACCGCCGGCCAGTCGCCGATGTCGGCGAGGAACACGGTGACCTTCACCATCCGCTCCAGCCCGCTGCCGGCGGCCTCGAGGATCGCCCGCAGGTGCCCCAGGGCCGCCTCCGCCTGGCTGGCGACGTCCGGCCCCGCGAACTCGCCGGTGGCCGGGTCGAGGCCGAGCTGGCCGGCGGTGAACACGAGGTCGCCGGTCCGGATCGCCTGGCTGTACGGCCCTGCGGCGGCAGGAGCGCCGTCGGTGTAAATCGCGTCGCGGGTGGTCATGCGCTGGTCTCCTCGTCGATTCGGTCGATGGATGGTGGGGTCGTGCGGGTCCGGGTGTGGGTCGTGCGCAATCCTCGGCCGCGCAGCCCGTGGGCCAGCGCCGCGGCCCGCTGCGGGTCGTCGGTGAGGCTGAAGATCGTCGGGCCGGAGCCCGTGAGGTGCGGCTCACCGCCGGCTGCGGTGACGGTCGCGAACAGGTCCTCGAGCTCGGGGCGCAGGCGGAGCGCCGGGCTCAACAGGTCGTTTTCCCGTCGGCCCCACTCCTCCGCGCGCAGCTCGGCGAAGATCGCGGCGGTCGACAGCCCGAATGGCGGGTGGACGAGCACGACTTCCCGCTCGATGGCCGGTACGCCCGCGACCCGCTCGCCGATGCCGGTCACCCGCGCGGCCGCCGTCGTGGCCGCAAAGAACGGCACATCGGCGCCGATCGACGCGAGCGCCATGAGATCGGTCGATGACGCGATGTCGGGCTTCCCGTCCCAGGCACGGCCCAGTCGCCACGCGGCGGCGGCGTCGGACGACCCGCCTCCCAGCCCGGCGGCGGCCGGGATGCGCTTCTCGAGGGCCAGGCAGCAGAGGTCCGGCGCGCCGCCGACCCCTGCCACGAGACCTCGCCACGCGAGGTTGTCGCTGCCCAGCGGGACGGCCCCATCGGCGTCTCCCTCGACGCGCAGGCCGCTGCAGCCTGGCATCAGGAGCAGACGGTCCGCCAGATCGAGGAGCACGAACAGGCTGTCCAGCTCGTGGTGGCCGTCCGCCCTGCGCCCGACGACCCGCAGCGACAGGTTGAGCTTGGCGGGGGCGTCGATGCGCAGCGGGACGCTCACAGGCCGGGCCGCAGCGCGCCGGTGAGGCACGCCCACTCCTCGACGGAGAGCGTCTGCGGCCGCCGGTCGGGGGCGACGCCGCACCGCTCCAGTGCCGCCGTCACGGCCTCACGATCGACCGGCAGCTCGCGGGAGAGTCCGTTGTGCACCTGCTTTCGCCGCTGGCGGAACCCGGCCTGCACGACCCGGTAGAACGGCGCACGGTCATCACCGACCGCCACGACCGGCGCGGCGCGCCGGCGCAGGCGCAGCACGGCCGAGTCGACCGCCGGTGCGGGCTCGAATGCGGTGGCCGAGACACGCGCCACGACCTCCGCGGTCGCCACGTTCTGCGCGAACACCGAGAGGTAGCTCATCTGCCCGGGCGGCGCGGCCACGCGTTCGGCCACCTCCAGCTGGACGAGGAGCACGGTGAGCTCCGGCGGCCGATCGCCCTCGAGGAACGCGTGAAGGAGCGGGCTGGTGATGTGGTACGGGATGTTCGCCACGAGCTTGAACGGGCGGCCCGGGAACAGCTCCCGGCTGTGGAGGTGGAGGGCATCGGCCTCGATCAGCTCGAATCGGTCGATCCCGTAGAGCTCGCGGCGCAGGTACTCCGCGAGCCGCGCGTCAACCTCGACCGCCAGGACCGATGCGCCGGCGGCCAGCAGCCGGCGGGTCAGGACGCCGAGCCCGGGGCCGACCTCCACGACGTTGTCGCCGGGCCGCAGCTCGGCCGCCTCGACGATCGCGTCGAGCGCCTCCGGATCGGTCAGGAAGTTCTGCGACAGGCTCTTTCGTGGTCGGAGGCGCTCGGCGCCCATGAGCCGTCGCAGCTGGCCGGGCGTGGGCGGCACGAGCCGCTCAGGGGCGAGCGGATCGGTCATGCGGCGCCCAGCCAGGGCAGGGCGAGGTTCGGGATCGCCTCGAGGGCCGCGTCGGCTCGATCACCGGCCGCGAACCGGTAGCCGGCCGCGGCCCCGATCATCGCCCCGTTGTCGGTGCACCAGGCTGGGGGCGGCACGAGCAGGCCGAGGCCCTCGGACTCCAACCGATGGGCCAGCGTCTCCCGCAGCACCCGGTTGGCGGCCACGCCACCGCCGAGGGCCACCGCCGCCACGCCGTGGTCGCGAGCGGCGGCCACGGTCTTCGTCGCCAGCGCGTCGACCACCGCCTCCTGGAAGGCCGCCGCGATGCCGTCGACGGGGATCGGCGCGCCACGGTCGCGGTAGCCGGCGACCTCGCGAAGCACCGCCGTCTTCAGGCCAGAGAAGCTGAAGTCGTAGGCGCCCTCGGTCCGGGCGCGCGGGAAGCGCGTCGCGGGCGTGGCGTTCACCGCCGCCGCCGAGATCGCCGGCCCGCCGGGATACGGCAGGTCGAGCAGCCGGCCGACCTTGTCGAACGCCTCCCCGGCCGCATCGTCCACAGTCTGGCCGAGGAGCGTGTAGCGGCCGTGGTCGTGCATCAGGACGAGCTGGGTGTGGCCGCCGCTCACCACGAGGCAGAGGAGCGGAAAGGCGGGCTCTGCGGGGAGCGGATCGGCGGCGGCCGCATCGGTCAGCCAGTTCGCGTAGATGTGGCCCTCGATGTGGTTGACGCCGACGAGCGGCAGGTCGTGCGCGACGCTCAGCGCCTTGGCGACGTTCACGCCGACCAGCAGGGAGCCGATGAGCCCCGGCCCGTACGTGACCGCCACCGCGTCGAGGTCCGACCAGGCGGCGCCGGACTCCGCGAGCGCGGCCTCGACGGTCGGCACGATCCAGCGCAGCTGCTGCCGGGCCGCAACCTCGGGCACGATGCCGCCGGTCGCCGCGTGGAGCGCCACCTGCGAGGCCACCTGGTTCGCCTCGATGCGGCGCCCGCCCACGACCACCGCCACGCCGGTCTCGTCGCAGGAGGACTCGATCGCCAGGATCCGAGGGGTGGTCATGTCCCGAGGCGCTCGCGCTCGCCGGCCACGATGGCGCGCATGTGCGGAGCGCCGAGCTCCGGCGTCGTCATCACCAGAGCGTCCTCGTCGTCATCGGTGTAGTAGCGGGGCCGGCGGCCGGCGATCTCGAACCCGAACGCGTGGTACAGCGCCTGAGCCGCCTCGTTCGACGCGCGCACCTCCAGGGTCATCCGTCGCGCGCCGATCGTGACCGCCAGCTCCGCCAGGTTGAGGAGCAGCTGCCGGCCGATCCCCTGCCGCCGCCAGTCGGGGTGAACGCCGAAGGTCGTGACGTGGGCGTCGTCGACCATGAGCCAGATCCCGGCGAACCCGACGACGTGCGCACCGGCGCGAGCGACGACGTAGCGCGCCAGTCGGTTGCCGCGCAGCTCCTGCTCGAACGCGTACGCCGGCCACGGCGTCCGGAAGCTGAGCCGCTCGATCTCGTGCACCGCCTGCACGTCCTCGAGGCGCATCGCGTCGACCACGACCCGGGCCGTCAGAGCCATTTCACCTCTCCCTCCGGCGCCGCCGCCAGGCCGCGTGGTGCGCGCAGGTAGATCGGCTCGAGGCGGCTGAGGTCGTCTCCCGCCGGCTCCGCGGCAAGCCGCTGCGCGGCAAGCCGCGCGACGGCCGGTCCGCCATCCGGCGCGCGCGCGTCGGCGAGCGCGAAGGCCTCGACCAGCTCGACGGGAGCCACGATCGAGTGACCGGCCAGGCGCCGCCCGAGCTCGTCGCGGTCCACGATCTCGGGCCCGTCGGCTCCCCGCGCGAGCAGGTACGCCTCGCGGGCGCCGGCCCGTGCCACCCCCGCGTGAGCATCCGGCGCTCCCTCGAGCCAGGCCACCAGGCTCGGCACGCCGACGATCGGCCGGTCGAGGCCGAAGGCCAGGCCCTTCGCGAGGGCCATCGCCACGCGCAGCCCGGTGAACGAGCCGGGCCCGGCGCCGACCGCGATTGCCGTCAGATCCGCCAGCCGCCGGTCGGCCGATGCCAGGAGGTCGAGGATGCGTGGCAGGAGCTCTGCCGACTGCCGTTGGGCGGCGGTCCAAGACACGCCGGCGACCGCCGTCCCGTCAGGCCGGGAGAGGGCGACCGACAGGTCGGTCGAGGCGCCGTCGATTGCGAGGATCACGTCGGTCCCAGCACCTCGGCGAGCCGAGCGGGTGCCTCCCCGTGCGCCGCCCAGCTGATCCGCCGATCGGTCGGGCCGGCCCCGGCGACGAGCGTGATGTCGAGGCGGTCGAGCGGCAGCCAGCCCTCGAGCCGGTCCGCCCATTCGATGACGCTCACTCCGTCGATCTCGCGCTCGTCGAGCAGGCCCGCCGCGACGGCCTCCTCCGGATCGGTGAGCCGGTAGGCGTCGACGTGGTAGAGGCGCAGCCGCCCGACATGCTCGTTCATGAGCACGAACGTCGGGCTGTTCACGATCGTCGTGACGCCCAGGCCCTCGGCGACGCCCTTCGCCAGCTGCGTCTTCCCCGCGCCGAGCTCGCCACGCACGGCGAGCACCGTGCCGGGCGCAGCCGCCCGCCCGAGGGAACGCCCGATGGCGCGGGTCTCCTCGGGATCGGCGCTGACGAGGCTGCCCTGCCGTCCGGCGGGCACGGTCGATCGCTCCATGCGGGCCCAAGTATAGGAAGGACCGGCTTAGCCGCTCGGGGCCGGTTCCGTCGCCTCGAGGTTGGCGAGAGCCACGATGGCGGTGAGCCCGTCGTCGAAGCGGACGAGCCCTGCGCGCGCCGCCACGCCGGATGGGGCCGCGTGGCTGCCATCCAGCACGCGGACGAGCTCGCCCGTCATGCCGGCGAAGGGCCGCCGATGCGCGATCACCCGGTCGCCTGGCCGCGGCAGCGCTCGCCGTGCCGGCGGCGGATCGGCGTCGTAGACGTACAGGCGAGCCGAGTCGCCGAAGAGGCTGGCCAGCTTGCCGTCGTTGGCGCGAAACCAGGCGAACAGCGCCGGGTCGAGCCCAACCTTGCCGAAGCCCTCCACGAGGAGGACCGCGAAGCTCGCGTCCGGCCCGCCGACCTGTCGTCGGCGCCGCTGCGTCGCCTCGAAGTCACGAAGCTCCTTGTCGAGCACACCCCCGAGCACGATGCCGGCGACGCCCATGGCGCGAGCCCGGGTGAGGGTCTCCGCCGATGCCCGTGACCCGCCGACGAGAATGCGGCCGGTGGCGCTCACGTCGATGGCGCCCGCCCGCAGCTCCTCTGCGGGTTCGTGGACCACGACCCGCAGCTGGCCGTGCACCGCGTTGCCGCTGCCGCCGACGCCGCTCACCAGCGCGCCGCCGACACGGATCTCGATCCCGTCAGGGTCGACCTCGGTGACCTCGCCGCGCACATGGCCCACGATCGGCTCGCTGCCGAGGAGCGGAGCGATGAGGGCGGTCCCGTCGTCACGGTCGTAGGCGAGGAACAGGCAGGCGTGCCCGACCCGCACCTCGCGATCGCCGCGGCGCGCCAGGACGGTACCGGCGTCCAGGGTCGATCCGGGCAGCACGCGCAGGTGCTCGGCCGCCTCGTCGGGGGAGCACTGCAGGCGGACGGAGACGGGCAGCGTCTCGCCCGGGCCGGCCGGGCGGCGAGTGGCGAGCACCTCGGCCGGCTCCACCCGGTGCCCGACCTCGACCATCGGCGCGGCGCCAACGGGAAGCCGGATCCGATGCACGACGCTCACGGCTTTGCCCTCATGCCACGCGCTCCACGCCCGGCGGGCCCTCACGGCCCAGCGTGTCGCGCCAACCCGCCTGGACGGCACGCCGGTCGTCGCCGCGCTTCGGAAGCACGATCGGCACCCCCCGAGCGTCGAGGATCAGCCCCACGGCCCCTCCGGTCGCCCGCGCCTGGATCCGCGGAGAGCGGCGCGTCGCCCCGAGGCTCACACCGTCGCCCGGCTCGATCGTCAGCTCGGCCTCCTGGCCGCGACCGAGCGGAACGACCTGTAGCTGCCCGGTGCGGAGCTCGATGGGGGCGATCGGCGGCCACCCGGGTCGGTGGACGGTGATGCGCATCGCCACGCGGCCGGGATCGCCGCCGCGGCACACGACCGACGTCCCCAGCGGAACGAGCAGGTCCTCCGCGAGGAGCGCCGTCCCCTCGCCGATCTCATCGTCCGGCAGGGAGCCGAGCGGACCGAGCAGCGCCGCGGGGTCGATCGCGAGCTGGGTGACGCCCAGCGGCCGCACTCCCTCGACGAGGATGCGCGCCGACTGGGCCGGCGTCGGTGCACAGGAGATCGTCGCGCCCGCGCCGATGACGAGGTCGAGCGGCCCGAGGCTGGCGTCCTCGAGCAGCGCCGCGAGCTGCACGCGTGCGGCGACATGGGTGGCCGACAGCTCCTCGACCGTCAGCGGCAGGCTCGCCGGGCGTGCGCGGAGCGTCTGGAGGAGATCGGCGACGGCCGCCTCGTCGCCCGCGTCGCCGGCGAGCCGGCTGACCCGGCTCGCCGCCCCGGGGACGGCTCCCAGGCCCGACAGTCCCCCGCCGCCGTGGATGCGGCTCACGACCTGCCCGTCCGGCTCTGCGAGCGCGCTGATCCCGGTGCGAGCCCCGATGTCCACCGCGAGGACCCGAAGCCCCGACCCGGCAGCCAGCACGCCCACCGCGCGGGGCATGGCGATCGCGGACAGGTGCGTCTCGTCCTCGCGGGCGACCACGGACCGCAGGAGCCGCTGGAGGTGGTCGCGCAGTGGGGCGGCGTCGTCACGTCGCGCGTCGGGGCGCGGGTTCGCCACGGTGCCGACCGTGTCGGGCTCGAACAGGTCACGGACGTCCTCGGCCAGGACGTCGGATCCCGCCCACACGACCGGCGCGCCGCCCCGCCGCCGTGCCGACGCGACGAGGGCCGCCGCCTCCATTGCGCGGGGGCTCCTGACCCCGTCGAACCCGCCGGCCACCAGCCAGGCATCGGTCTCCACCGCCTGGAGCCTTGCCAGCCGGTCGGCGAGCGACCGACCATCGTCCAGCGTCACGTGCTCGACGATCTGCCAGCCGGCTGCCTCGGCCGCTCGTCGGGCGGCGCTGCCGGAGAGCTCACGCGACACGGCCACCACGGCCAGGCGGCCGGGGCGGCGTGCGGTGTGACACTCGATGCGATTTGCGGAGGCGAGGAGATCCGGCAGACGGCCCGCCAGCCGGGGGTCGACGGCGCGGGTCATGCGCTCGAGGATGGCCGTTCGCAGCTCTGCCGCCCCCCAGGCGGTCGGCTGCGCCACGTGGGTCACGAGCCGCCAACGGCCGCGCACGCGACCGATGATCGATGCCTTCGCCCAGGCCGAGCCCACGTCGAGCAGGACGGCGAGCTCGGTGTCGATCTCGGTGCTCATCGTCCGATCCCCAGCCAGTCTCCGAGGAGGAAGCCGATGCGGTCGAGGAGCAGCAGGAGCCGCGACAGGAGCAGGTAACCGAGCCAACCCCCGATCCCGGCCACCAGCAGCCAGCGACCGGCGCTGGCGGCGGCCTGCAGCGTCCGGCCGCGCGGCACGCCATGGAGGAAGCCGAGCAGGACGAGCCCGGTGATCCCAGCCGCCGCGACGCTCGAGACGGTCTCGACCGGGGTGCCCCCATCGACCGCGACCGATGCCACGAGCTGCGGGATGACGGTCCCGATCACGGCGCCACTCAGCGCGAACGCCGCCAGCGAGCCGATGGCGATCGAGACGGGCACCGCGGCCACCATGCGCGGAAGCCATGGCGCGCCGGCCGCAGCGGCGACGAGGAGCAGGCCGATCCACAGCTCGGCCCTGCCGGGGCCGCCCTGGGCAAGCAGTGGCCAGACGAGGCGCGGCAGGATCACCTCGTGCACCGCGAGCATGGCCACGAACCCCGTGGCCAGGCCCGCGAGCAGGTGCTGCGACCAGCCGAACAGCCGCCGCTCGCCCAGCAGCCCGCCGAGCACGACGATCGTCACGATGGCGGCCACCCAGGTGGCCACGAGGTCCGCGGTGTCGGTGCCGAAGAACCCGTTCACGCGGCGTCCCGCCCCAGCCGTCCGGCCTCACGCAGCTGGCTCAGCAGCCTGCGCCCCCAGGCCTCTCCGAGGATGAGGACCGCGAGCAGCAGGCCGATGAGGACCGCTGTGGCCGCGGGCTCCGGTGCCTCTCGCAGCCGCTCGAGCGGGCCGAGCTCCGTCGCGTCCCGGTAGGCGGCACCATCCCGCGGCGTGCCGAGCAGCGCGGCCAGCTGCCCACTCTCCAGGTATGGCTGAAGCTCGGGCAGGAGCACGGTGGGCGCGATGGCGAGGATCGGCAGGTCGCCGACCCGCGGCCGTACCTGCTCCACCCAGCTCCGCGGGCCGAGGTCGTTGCCGCCCACTACCAGGATGGCGTCGACGGCGTCGATTCCCCCCGCGGCGACGCGCCGGGCCAGCTCGCCATCGGCAGCGGTTGGCACCCCGGGACGGCGAGCGATCGAGACGAGCGCGGCCTCGGCCCCCGGAAGGTAGCCGAGGTCCAGCAGGCGCGCGGCGTTCGCCTCCCCGCGACGCAGGCGTCCGAGCTCGGAGACGAGCAGCGCGCGACCTTCGGGCGTGAGGCTGACGAAGGCCAGGCGGGCGTCGCGGTTCAGGAGGTCGGCGAGGGCCACGCGCACCGTGGCCCGCACCTCGGGGTAGGTGCCGAGGTCAGGATCGAAGCCCACGAGCACGGTCGCGTCCTCCGGCAGCGACGCGAGCGCGCCGGCCCACTCGTCGGCCGCCGACCGGTCCGCGGAGGCGAGGCGGATGGCACCGGTCTCCGGCAGCATCCATGCCGCCGCCAGGAGCGCGATCAGCACGGCAGGAGCAAGCCGAGCGAGGAGCGCGCGTCGATCACTCATCGGCGGCGCCGATCCCGAGCATCGTGCGCGCGGCGAACACGGCGGCCAGGATCGCGATGCCGAGGAGCAGCCCGCGGAACGCGGCGCCGATGGGTATGACCAGGGCCCAGCCGGCGGCCTCCGAGAGCCAGGTCCCGACGGAGCCGGACAGCGGCAGCAGGAACAGGACGCTGACGATTGCGACGATCACGAGAACCGATGCCTCTCGCCCACCGGCCCGACCATCGAGCGATCGCCGAGCGGCCGCCAGGGTCGTGACGAAGAGCAGGCCGAAGAGGGTCGCCGCAATCGGCACGACGAGCGCGCTCAGGAGCCAGCCGACGGCCGGATCCGAGGCACCGGCGCCGCGTGGCCGCAGGCCGGCCACGAGCATCGCGGCGGCCCCGCCGAGCACGAGCACGGCGCCCACGGGGTCTCCCCGGCGGCGCCACAGGTCGCCCGAGCGCCGCAGGACGAGTGCGGCCACGGCGGCCAGAGCAGCTCCGGCGGCGACGAGGATCGCCGCGTCGATCGCGAGCATGGCGAGCTCGGAGAGGGAGGCGTTCACGACCAGGAAGTCGGCGAGCAGCAGGACACCGACGACCACGACCAGCGCGGCGATCGTCGGCCGCCTCACTCCGCAGCGATCCCGGTCACGAGCGAGGCCGGATCGATCAGCCCGGCGAGGGCCAGTGCGGACCCGGCGGCCAGGACGGCGACGGCGATGACGATCAGCCGGTTGGCGGCCATCACCATCGTGCGCTCGTTGACGTCCGCACGGAGGTCGGCCGCGGCCTGGTACGGCTCGGGCCCGACGAGCGATCCGCCGCCAGCCAGCAGGATCGACGAGACCTGGGCCGGCTCCGCCGATCCGGCCACCAATGCACCGGCGCCGGACCTGAGCCCCTCCAGGTGAAGGGTCGCCTCCTCCCGGAGGCTGCCACCGACGAATGCGGCGGCCGGGCGCGCGCGGGCCGTCATCACCAGTCCGGCGGTCGTCGGACGACCCTCGCCGACGACAACGACGCGCGATCGTCCGCTCCGCTCCAGCGTGTCGGTGCTGGCGTGCCCCGCCTCGAGCGTCGCCTGGGCCACGACTCCCGCCAGGGCATCGTTGGTGAGCACGCGCAGCGGCACTCCGCTGCGGGCCGCCGCGCGGGCCACGTGGCCGAGAACCGGCATTGCCGCCAGTGTCTGGAGGCGGCCGAGCGCATCGGTGGCGCGCGTGAGTCCCCCGGCACCGAGCGAGACGACGACGTCAGTCCCCGCCTCGGCGGCGAGGGACATCGCCCGTCCCGCGGCGGTCAGGCCCCCGGCGTCCGAGCTCACCCAGCGCGAGACGGGCCGTGCGACGAGCTGCAGGAGGACGAGGAGGATGCCGAGCACCACCAGGGTCGGGCCGATCTCGAAGCGGAGCGACGAGGCACCCAGGATCTCCCCGACGAATCGAACGAGCCGAGTGACGAGCTCAGCCGGGTCCGGCACGCCGCTCCCCCTGGGCATCGAGCGCGTCCACGAGCTCGTCGAGCGCGCTCGGCCTCTCGAGCCAGCGGACCACCGGTGCCGCCCGATCGCCCGCGATGGCCCGGGTCAGCGGCCCGAGTGCTGCCCCGAGGTCCGACAGGAGCGGTCCGAGCGGCCGATGGGCATCGGCCAGCAGGCGCGCGGGTGCCGCGAGACCGCGACGGTCGAGCTCATCCGCCGCGCGGCGTGCGGGATCGCGGCTCATCCGACGCGCGTCCGCTCCCGCGCCAGCGCGTCGGCGGCGGCGCGCGCCTCGGCCGCGTGCGGCGTGGCGATCACGATCGACTCGACGCCGCGCATCGCTGCCTCGCTGGCGAGAGCGGCGACCAGGAGCTCGACGGCCTCGGCGACCGGGAACGCGCCATGCTCGATGCCGAGCGGCGCGACGGCGATGCGGTGGATCTGGAGGGGGGCGCACAGTGCCAGCGCGGACCGGACGGCGGCCCGAAGCCGCTCCGGATCGGCGATCCGGTCGTGACCGACGGCGACGGCGTGGATCACGTACGGGGCGGCGAGGGTGCCGCCCGTGGTCGCCACGGCTCGACCGGGCTCGATGGGGCCCTGGTCGACCGCCGCTCGCTCGATGGCATCGCCCCCGTGACGCTTCACGGACGCCGCGGCCCCGGCGGTCATGAAGAGGGACTCGCTGGCGCCGACGACGAGCGCGTCAACCTCGAGCTCCGCGATCTCCCCCTGCCAGACGTCGATCTCGATCGGTTCGCTCATCGGCCCTTCGTACCGGACCGCCGCCCGGGGTTGTCAGCCGTTCCGAGGTGGAGCCGTGGCAGGCGACCCCGCAGCGCGGTCGTGACTTCGTAGTTGATGGTCCGACGCTCGGCAGCGACCTCGTCCGCGGTGATCCGCGCTCCCTCCTGCTCGCCGATGAGCACGAACTCGTCGTCGTAGGTTACACCAGCGATTCCACCGATATCGACCGTCAGCCCGTCCATGCTCACGGCTCCCACGATCGGCGCTCGGCGGCCGCGAACGAGGACGAACCCGTTGTTCGCGTGGATGCGCGGCCACCCGTCGCCGTACCCGATGGCCAGCGTTGCGATGCGCGTGGCGCGGGTCGCACGGAATCGGAGTCCGTAGCCGATGCCCTCCCCGGCCTCCACCTCGAACAGCCGGACGGCCTTCGCCTTCAGGCTGAGGGCCGCCCGAAGGTCGGGCTCACGGCCCGCAGCCCACGACGGCGCCAGCCCGTACAGCGCGAGCCCGGGGCGCACCGCGTCGGCCGCGCCCGCCGCGCCCGACAGGATCCCGCCGGTTGCGCTCACGTGGACGACCCCCGGATCGATCCCCGCAGAGCGCATCGCGTCGAGCACCCGCGCCAGCCTGAGGAGCTGCACCTCGGTGTGCGCGTCGTCGTCGCCGGGGACGGCGAGGTGGCTCATCGTGCCGACCAGCTCGAGCCGCGAGCTCCCCGCGACCGCCGCCGCCGCCTCGAGCGCCTCGTCGGGGCCAGCGCCCTGCCGCCCGAGACCGGTATCGACCTTGAGGTGGACGCCGATCCGATCGCTCCCGGCTGCCGCCTCCAGCATCGTCGCGGATCGGACATCGGCCACGATCGCCTCCAGATTCGCTTCGCGGAGAAGGTCGACCTCGGACGGGCCGATTCCCCACAGCACCAGGATCGGCACCGCGATCCCGGCATCGCGGAGGGCGATGCCCTCGTCCACGGTCGCCACGCCGAGCCGCTCGACCCCCTCGGCCACGAGCGTACGGGCGACCGCCACGTCTCCGTGGCCGTAGGCGTTCGCCTTCACGATGCCGATGACCCGCGCGCCCGGTGCGCGACGGCGAATGACGGCCAGGTTGTGCCGGATCGCGGCGTGATCGACCTCGATCCAGGCTCGGTGCGGGCTGCCGGCTGCGGTCATCGGCCGCGATCGGAGCGCAGCTGCCCGATTGCCTCCGGGAGCAGCGCAGCGATGTCGCGCGCCATGGCTCCGGAGGTCCCGATGCGGTCGGCGGCGATCAGGCCGGCGGCACCGTGGACGGCCACGCCGCAGACGGCGGCCGCGAACGGCTCCGCGCCGGCGGCGAGGAACGCGCCGATGACCCCCGCCAGCACGTCACCGCTGCCGGCCGTGGCGAGCGCGGGCGTCGCGATGGCGGAGGCGAGGAGCTGACCGCCGGGCTCGGCCACGACCGTGTGCGCGCCCTTGAGCACCACCACCTGGTCCCAGCGCACCGCGGCGTCCGCGGCGGCGCGTCCGCGCGCCTCGTCGTCGTCACCGTCGGGTGCCGGCTTCCCGGTCAGCCGCGCGAACTCTCCCGGGTGCGGCGTGAGCACCAGCGGTGAGCGGAGCGCCTGCCACCATCGAGATCCGTCGGCCAGCGCGTTCAGGCCGTCGGCGTCGACGACCGCCGGCGCGGTGAGCGATGCGATCAGCTGGCGCGCCCGGCGCTGGGTCGACGGCTGGCTGCCAAGGCCAGGCCCGATGACGACCGCGTCGAACCGCACCGCCTCGGTCGTCACGCGCCGCCAGCCGCCGGGCGCGATGAGCCCCGGCGCCTCCTCGTCGAGCGGCATCCAGGTCAGCTCCGGGATCGACCCGGCCAACCGAGCCGCCACGGACTCCGCCGTGGCGATGCGAACCACGCCGGCGCCGGCGCGCATCGCCCCGAGGGCGGTGAGAAGCGCCGCGCCGGGGTACTCGAGCGATCCGGCCACCACGAGCAGCCGGCCGTGATCGCCCTTGTGGGCCCGCGCCGGACGCGGCGGCAGATGCCTCGCGACCCACCGCTGGGTGATCGAGGAGACGGCGTCCGCCATCGGTCGACTACCGCTCTCGCCGGTGTGCGACGGCCACGGCGACCGCCATCCGGCGCTCGTGCGAGATCGACACGGTCACCTCCTCGAGATCGAGATGCTCGGCGCGGCGCGCCGCCCGCTCGTGGAGCAGGACCTGGGGCGCGCCCGCGCGGTTCGGCAGGATCTCGATCTCCCGCCAGCCGACGCCCCGGACGCCGAGTCCGAGCACCTTGCTGATCGCCTCCTTGGCGGCCCACCGGCCCGCGATGCGCTCCACCTTGCGGCCGCAGTATCGCTGCTCGCGCTCGGTCAGGACCCGCGTCCGAAAGCGGTCCGGGAACCGCTCGAGGATCGCGACGATGCGGTCGATGTCGATGAGGTCGATGCCGATCTCGTGTCGCGTCATGGGCGGGATCGGGTCGCGGCCGGCGCCGCTATTCGACGGTGACCGACTTCGCGAGGTTCCGCGGCTGGTCGACGTCCGTCCCGCGGGCGACCGCCACCTCGTACGCGAGCAGCTGGAGCGGCAGGACGGCGATCACCGGGCTGATCGGCTCCGGCGTCTCCGGCACATGGATCACGTCCTGGGCGTAGTGCCCGACGTGCTCGTCCCCGGCGGTGGCGATGGCGATGACCGGCGCGGAGCGCGCCCGCGCCTCGGCGACGTTGCTGACGACCTTGTCGTACACCGCGCCGGCGGTGGCGATGGCCAGCAATGGCGTCTCGGGGTCGAGCAGGGCGATCGGACCGTGCTTCAGCTCACCGGCCGCATAGCCCTCGGCATGGACGTAGCTGAGCTCCTTGAGCTTGAGCGCGCCCTCCATCGCGATCGGGAATCCCACGCCGCGGCCGATGAAGATGAAGTCGCGCACCCGGGCGTAGCGCTGGGCGAGCTTCTTCACCTGCGGGGCGACCTTGAGCGTCTCGGCGGCCAGCCGTGGCAGGGTGCGGAGCGCCTGCCCGTAGGTGCGCAGCCGGCTCGCCGAGAGCGTGCCGCGCAGCCGGGCCAGCTGGAGCGCGATCATCTGGAGCACGAGGACCTGGGTGACGAACGCCTTCGTGCTGGCAACCGCCACCTCCGGGCCGGCCTGGAGGTAGCAGACCGCGTCCGCCTCGCGTGTGATCGCGCTGCCGACGACGTTCGTCACGACCACGATCAGCGCCCCCTGCTCGGCCGCCAGCTTGATGGGCGCCAGTGTGTCGGCGGTCTCGCCGGACTGGCTGACACCGATGACGAGCGTGCGCTCGTCGATCGGAGGTGGGCTGTAGCGCATCTCCGAACCGACCTGCATGACCGCCGGCAGCCCGACCCAGTCCTGGAGCAGGTAGGCGGCGACGTGGGCGGCGTAGCTCGCCGTCCCGCAGCCGACGACGTACACCCGATCGATTGCGCGCAGCCGATCCTCGATGGCGGTGAGCTCCTCGAGCTCGACGACGCCGGCCGGATCCACGCGGCCGCGCAGGCACTCCTGGATGGCGTGCGGCTGCTCGTAGATCTCCTTGAGCGTGAAATGCGGAAAGCCGCCCTTCTCCGCGGCTGCGAGGTTCCAGTGGATCTCGGTCACCTCGCGTTCGACCTCGGTCCCGTCGAGGCCCAGGATCCGCGAGCCGGACGGAGTGACGTCGGCGATGTCACCCTCGTGCAGGATGACGACGTTCTTCGTGTGCTCGAGGATGGCCGGCACGTCGCTGGCCAGGAAGCCCTCGCCGTCGCCCAGCCCGACGATGAGCGGCACGTTCATCCGGGCGCCCACGATGCGGTCGGGGTGGTCGGTGTGCATCACGCCGATGGCGTACGCCCCCTGCACCTCGTTGAGCGCGGCGCGGACGGCCTCCACCAGGTCGCCGCCGTACTTCGTCTCGATGAGGTGCGCCAGCACCTCGGTGTCGGTCTCCGAGGTGAAGCGATGGCCCTCGGCCACGAGGCGCTGCTTGATCGGCGCGTAATTCTCGATGATCCCGTTGTGGATGAGGGCGAGCTTTCCGCTGCAATCGGTGTGGGGATGGGCGTTCGTGTCGTTCGGGCGTCCGTGCGTGGCCCAGCGGGTGTGGCCGATCCCCGGATGGCCGGCCGGCGCGTCGCCGTTGAGGTGATCGGTCAGGTTGGTGAGCTTGCCGGCCTTCTTCTCGATGAACACGTCACCGTCCTCGGTCATCACCGCGATGCCCGCCGAGTCGTAGCCGCGGTACTCGAGGCGCCGCAGTCCCTCGATCAGGATCGGCGCGGCGTCACGCGGACCGACGTATCCGACGATGCCGCACATGTGCCCTCCTCGCCGATCCGCCGGCGCTCAGTTCAGACGCGCCTCGGCGAGCGTCGCGAGCTCGCGGGCGATTCGGTCGATCTCGCCGGCATCGTCACCCTCGACCATGATCCTGATCTTGGGCTCCGTGCCGGATGGGCGGACGAGCACTCGTCCGCGATCCCCCATCTGCTCGGCGGCTCGATCCACGGCCCCCGAGAACGCCGGGTCCTCCCGCCACGCGTCGCGCCGGCGGGCGGCTGAGTTTATCACCACCTGTGGAAGCCTCGGAATCTGGCCAGCGAGGTCGGAGAGCGGGCGATCGGCGGCGCGGATGGCCCGCACGAGCTCGATCCCGGTGAGGAGGCCGTCGCCGGTGCTCGTGCGGTCCCGAAAGATGATGTGGCCCGACTGCTCGCCGCCGAGCACGGCATCCTCGCGCTCCATCGCCTCGAAGACGTGGCGATCGCCGACCGGCGTTCGGACCATCCTGCCTCCCGCATGCGTGATGACGCGCTCGAGCCCGCCGTTGCTCATGACGGTCGTCACCAGCAGGCCGTTGCGCAGCGTGCCGGCCGCGAGGCGCTGGAGCGCGACGATCCCCATGATCGCGTCGCCATCCACGACCTCGCCGCGTTCGTCGATCGCGATGAGCCGGTCGGCGTCGCCATCGAAGGCGAGGCCGAGATCCAGGCCGGCCGCGGCCACGGTCTCGGCGAGCCGATCCGGATGCATCGACCCGCAGCCGTCGTTGATGTTCGTGCCGTCCGGCGCGTCGAACAGGACGGTGACCTGGGCGCCGAGCGACCGGAACAGGTCGGGCGCGATCACCGCCGCCGATCCGTTGGCGCAGTCGATCCCAACCCGTAGCTCGGCGAACGCATCGCCGGCCGCCTCGGCGAGGTGGCGCCGGTAGGCCTCGACGCCGCCGCGATCGGCGCGCAGCCGGCCGAGCTCGTCGTTCGGGCGCTCCGGGATCACGTCCGGATCGTCGATGAGGGATTCCAGGTCCGCCTCCGCCTCGTCCGACAGCTTGCGGCCATCGACCACGACCTTGAGCCCGTTGTCGGGGGCAGGGTTGTGCGAGGCGGAGACCATGATCCCGGCGGCGAGCGTCTCGCCCGCGCTCGCGTGCACGAGGCAGGGTGTGGTGACCACGCCGAGGTCGACCACATCGGTGCCGGTGGCCGTCAGGCCGGCGGTCAGCGCGGCGCCGAGCATCTCCCCGGAACGGCGCGTGTCGCGCCCCAGGACGACGGTCCGGCCGGAGCCACCGAGGCGATGGCCCACCGCGCGCCCGAGCGCGAGCGCGAGCTCGGCCGTGATCTCGGTCCCCACCGCGCCGCGGATGCCGTCGGTGCCGAATCGGCTTCCCATCTACGGCGTCGGCGTCGGCGCCGGCGTCGGCTCGGCGGGCGCGACGATGGTGACCGGCACGGCGCCGGGCTCGAGCGCGAGCAGCTCGACGCCCTCCGGCAGCGCCGGCAGGATCGGCGTGAGCGAGTAGCTGCCGGGCGCGAGGCCGCCGGCATCGAGCACCGGGGTCAGCGCCGATGCCGTGAGGGTGGAGAGCACCTCCCCCGGTCCGCTGAGGGTGACCGACACCTGGTCGTGCCCAGGCAGGCACGCGTTCTCCCCAGCGTTCTGGCAGAGCACCCCGACCACGAACGTGCGGCTCGACACCGACGGCACGATCGTCACCGTCACCGTCACCACCGGGTCGTCGCCGCTGGCGAGCCGGACATCATCGGGCAGCTGGAGCTCCACCTCGAACGTCTGGTCCTCGGAAACCCCGTCGATGCTGATGACCTCCGTCGCCAGCTCGGTGATCTCGGCGAGCAGCTCCGGCACGCCGCGCAGGATGACCGCCGAGGGATCCACGCTCAGCGCGTCGAGCGCGAACCCGGGGGCCGGCGTGCCCTCGATGCTCGGTCGGACGATCACGGTGGCCGTCGTCTCCACCGGCTCCACGTCGATCTGGACGGACACGGTCTCCGGGTCGACGTCGACCTGGCCGATCCCCACCGGCTGGCCGCGAACGTCGACCGGCTGCACGACCACGGGCTCGTTGAAGTCGATGCCGGAGGCGGGGATGGCGACGAACGCCACGGCCCGGTCGACCTGCCCCACCACGGAGCCGGGTCCACGGATCTCGACCTCGTCGTCGCTCAGCACCGCGTCGCCGGTGCGCAGGCCGTCGGGCACGTCGCCCATGTCGACCACGACCGGCACGGAGCGCACCTCGATACTGTCGATCTCGACGCGCGCCTCGCGGGGGTCCCACGACAGGATCTGCACGCCATCGAGGTCGGTGCGGACCTCGATCGGCAGCTGCTGGGGCTGGGGCGAGCGCTCCATGTCGTAGTCGGACAGGTCCACGCTGGCCTGGAACGAGTCGGCCACGATGCGCCCCGCCACGTCGTTCGAGACGCGGTAGTTCACGGTGACGAAGCCGAGATCGCCGGTCAGGACGTACGAGTCCCGCGAGGCGTTGTCCTGGTCGATTCGCACCTGGATGTCGGCGTCGGAGAAGGAGCCCGAGAACACGAGGCCGGTGTACAGGACGGTGGCCAGGAGGACGGCGGACAGCTTCAGATGCCAATTGCGGAGGAGGAACCCCATCCCTCAGCGCCTCACTGGCGGCTGGTCCGCGGCGGCGCCGCTCACCACGCGCGCGTCGGGGTCGATCGGCGGCTCGGGAGCGTCGTCGGTTGCGGGACCGACCTGCCAGCGACCGTCGAGCGATCGTCGCAGGAACGGCACAGCGCGCCTGGGCGCCTGCGGCCGGATGAGATTGAAGATCCGGCGCCGCAGCTGCTCCTCGGTCAGGTTGCGCTCGATCCGCCCGCGCACCACGAGGCTGATCGAGCCGGTCTCCTCGCTGACCACGACCACGATCGCATCGGTCTGCTCGCTGATGCCGATGGCGGCACGGTGCCGGGTGCCGTAACGCTCAGAGTCCAGGACGTTCTGGCTCAACGGAAGGAGCACGCCGGCCGACGTGATCTCCTCGCCCGAGATGACCGCCGCGCCGTCGTGCAGCGCGGTCCCGCGGTAAAAGATCGTCACCAGCAGCTCGGCGCGCAGGTCGGCGTGGATCGGCACGCCGGACTCGGCCGCCAGGTCCTGCAACCCGGTCTCGCGCTCGAGCGCGATGAGCGCGCCGTGGCGGGATCCGGCCAGGATCCGCGCCGCCCGGCTGATCTCGCGGGCCACGCGCTCCGCGCTGGCGACCTCCGAGCTCACGAAGAAGCGGTTCACGGAGCCGATGCGGCCGATCTGCTCCAGGGCCCGTCGCAGCTCCGGCTGGAATACGACGACGACCGCGAACAGCCCGGCAAGCGCCGCCGTCTCCATCAGGCTGCGAAGGAGGTCCAGCTTGAAGAGGACGGCGGCAAGGTAGACGAGGTACAGGATCGAGAGGCCGATCACGATGCGCACGGCGCGCGTGCCGCGAATGAGGATGAACAGCCAGTAGATGACGAACGCCACCAGCAGGATGTCGATGATCGACGTCCAGCTTCCCTGCAGGTACGTTTCGTAGAAGTCGCGGATCGCGTCGATCACGGTTGCGGTGGCTGCCTGCGTGCGTGCGGCGAGGGTGCCGATGATACCAAAGCGCCCCGGCGAAACCGCCGGGGCACCTGGTGAGAGCGTGCGTCAGGAGGAAACGTGACCGGTCAGCGCTTCGTGTACTGCGGTGCCTTGCGAGCCCGCTTCAGTCCGTACTTCTTGCGCTCCTTGGCCCGCGGGTCGCGGGTCAGGAGGCCGGCCTCGCGGAGTGCGGCCCGCGCATCGGGATGCGCGGTGACCAGCGCGCGGGCGATCCCGTGCCGGATGGCACCGACCTGGCCGGAGACACCGCCACCGGCGACGAGCACGCTGGCCGAGTAGCGGCCCTCGGTCTCGGTCACCCGGAAGGGCAGGAGGATGGCGCCATCGGTCATCGCGCCGCCGAAGTACTCGGCGGCGGGCTTGCCATTGACGACGACACTGCCGTCACCCGGCAGCAGGCGGACGCGCGCAACGGCGGTCTTGCGCCTGCCGGTCCCGTAGACGTAGTTCGTGCTCAACGATCGTCCTTCCTCACAGCTCGACCGCGGTCGGCTGCTGTGCCTGGTGCGGGTGCTCGGCACCCTTGTAGACCTTCAGCTTCTTGAACATCGCCCGGCCGAGCCGGTTCTGGGGCAGCATGCCCTTCACAGCACGCTCGATCACGAGCTCCGGCTTGCGCTGAAGAAGCGTCCCGAGCTTCTCCTCGCGGAGGCCGCCCGGATAGTTGCTGTGGCGGAAGTAGCTCTTCTGCTGGAGCTTGTCGCCGGTCACGCGGATCTTGCCGGCATTGAGGACCACCACGTGGTCGCCTGTGTCGAGATGCGGCGAGTAGATCGGCTTGTGCTTGCCCTCCAGCAGGGTGGCGATGCGCGTCGCCAGCCGGCCGAGGGTCTGGTCGGTCGCGTCCACGACCCACCAGCTGCGCTCGATCTCGCTCGCCTTGACGGCGTAGGTCTTCACGTTGATGCGCTCTCCGGCTTGCCTTGATGTCCTGTGGCCCCGTCCGCTGACGCGGCCGATGCGTTCGTTCGATTGTCGGCTGATTCGTACGTGATCCGCTCGAGGGTGAGCCCGCGCGGCGGGGCGGCACGCCCGTGGAGGGCCCGTCGACCGCCGGCGAGGAGGTCGTCGACCGCGTCCGGCGCCAGCCGGCCCTG
>DASVEQ010000055.1:0-5155 GCA_036380455.1 Candidatus Limnocylindria bacterium
TCTTCGTTGTCTTCCGGCGCGCGCGCCGCGACCCGCGCGTCCAGGCGGTTCCCGGCCTCGGCCGTACGCTGAGCTGAGAGGAGAGAGCGATGACGACAGAACAATCCCCGAACGCCTCGCAGACCCATGGCTCCGTGCCGCGTCTCCCGCCGCGCTGGTTCGTCCGGGGCGCCTGGATCGTCCATCGGGCGATCCACCGTCTCACCGCCGGCCGCGTCGGGCTCTGGCGGCCGAAGGAGGGCCGATGGGGGACGCTCCGATTGACGACGATCGGGCGTCGGACCGGCGCGCGGCGCCGGGCGATCCTCGGCTACTACGAGGACGGGCCGGACCTCGTCACCCTGGCGATGAACGGGTGGGCGGCACCCGAGCCCGCCTGGTGGCTCAACCTTCAGGCGCACCCCGATGCGACCATCGAGCTCGCCGATGGCACCCGGCCGATCCGGGGCCGAGCGGCCGAGGGCGAGGAACGCGCTCGGCTGTGGGCGCGGTGGCAGGAGTTCGGCGACGACGTCGAGGGCTACGCGAAGCGCCGCCCGTCCGAGACCGCGGTCGTCGTGCTCGAGCCGCGCTGAGACGAAGTCATCGAGCGCCCGGCTCCTCCGCGGTCTCCCGGCTGGGGACCTCCTGGAGCAGCCAGGTGTTGCCGTCGGGATCGGCGAAGGTGGCATACGAGCCGTAGTCGCCCCGGTTGGGGTCGACGCCGGGCGTCCGTCCCGTCTCCGCCCAGTGGAAGATCTCACCGACCTCGGCGCCACGAGCCTGCAGGTCCGCGCGGGCGGCCTCGATATCGGTCACCACCAGGTACGTGTTCACGTACGAGCCCGGCTCCGCCTGTGGTGAGCCGATGCCGAACAGGATCGAACCGTTCGAGCCGGGTGGCGTGAACTGCACGACCCGGAATTCAGGAGTCGGCTGGTGGTCGACGTCGCAGCTCCAGCCGAGCCGCTCGTAGAAGGCCTTCGCCCGGTCGACGTCGCTGACCGGCAGCGTGATCGCTTCGATCCGATACTTCACGTTCGACTGCTCCTCAGGAATGGGGCTGACAGGTATTCGGCCCGCGTACGGCCGGTGGCCTCGCCGTAGGCCCACAGGTCGATGGCTGGCGGCTCCACTCCGAGACTGGTGAGCGCAGTGCAGATCTGGCTCCGATGGTCGGTGCCATGCTGGAGGACCTGGGCGAGGCGGAAGCCGGTCGGGGCGTGAAAGCGCCAGCCGTCGCCGTCCTCCACCGTATCGCTCTCGCCATCGGGATTGTCTGCCAGCAGCTCCGCCCAGTCCCGGCCGTTCTGGCCGATGACCGTTCGCAGCCCCGCCAGGCCCTGGCGCGCGTCCTCGCCGAGCCGCTGCGGTGCGTCGCCGAAGAAGGTCAGGTACCAGGCGTCCGTGCTGACGAGGTGTCGGAGCGTGTCCATGATCGACCCGTAGGTGCCCGGCACCGGCGTGGTCAGCTGCTCCTCGGTGAGCTCCGAGCAGGCGTCGATGATCCGCTCGGTGGCCCAGACGTGATGGGCGATGGCGTCGTCGAGGAGGGTTGTCATCGCCTCGTGCCGGGCGTCGTCGCGACGTCACCGATGATCTGCGCCAGCTCGGCGGGGCGCGACCACATCGGCCAATGGCTGGTCGGCAGGTCGATCCAGGTCGCGCTGCGGAGCTCCGGGATGCCGGCGAGGAACGCCCATTCGGGATGCTTGGCCGCGTACGTCCGGTACTGCTCGGCCGAGAAGCCTGTGCAGATGAGGGTGCTCGGAATATCGCGACGGTCGTCGTTCGTCAGCTCGACGCTCTCGCGGATCAGGCTGCCGGGCACCGGGACCGCCCGTTCGCGGAAGGTCGCCTTCTGCACCTCGCTGAGACCGTCGAGGTTCTCCTCCTCCTCGATCTCCTTCCAGACCATCGGCTTCTCGACGTCGGTGAAGTCGGGGTCGAGGGCACCCTTGCCCGGGGCGGTATCGACGTAGACCATCGCGGCGATCCTCTCCGGCACGCGGTCGCTCGCTGCGTACCCGCTGAAGCCGCTCGCGCTGTGGACGGCCAGCACGACCGGTACGGGTGCCGCCTCGATGGCGTCCACGATCGCGTCGACGTGGTCGCGGAACGAGATGGCGGAACGATCGGTGTCGACCGACTCGAGTCCCGGCAGCGTCATCGCCGTGACCTCGTGTCCGGCCTCGCGCAGTAAACCCGCCACGTCGTCCCAGGCCCACGCTCCGAGCCAGAACCCCGGGACCAGGATGATCGGCGCCGATGTGGTTCCCATGTCTCTCCTTCGATCGGTGTTCAGAATTCGACGCGCATGACGGCGCGCCGGACGCCTGGCCTGCTCACCTCGGCCATCCCCGCCTCGGCGAAGATGCTCTGTGCTCCCACGTGAATCTCGTCCCAGGTGACCTCGCCGATCTCGCGTCGCATCGGATAGGCCTCCAGTGCGCGCGCTCCGCGGGACCTCGCGTACTCGACGGCTGCTGCGGCGAGCGCGTAGGCCACCCCTCGCTTCCGGAACCCGGCGCGCACGAAGAGGCATGTGACCGCCCACACAGACTCGTCGCCCTTGTCCTCGGATCGACCCTCCCAGGGAGTCCGGTAGACGCGCAGCAGGCCGGAGTAGGCGGTGCGGGGCTGGACAGCGCACCATCCGACGGGCGCGCCCTCCAGATAGGCGATGAGTCCCGTCGTCGCTTCGGCGTCCGGCGTCCCTGGGTTCGTCTGCTCCCTGAGCCGCATCGCGCGCTCCTCGGCCGGGAATTTCGAGAAGGCCTCCCCGGGCGCGAGCTTGTATCGCTGGCACTGGCAGAGCCTCGCGGCGCCGCGGTCGCCAAAGACCGTCTGGAGGTCGTCCCAGCTCGCCTCGTTGGCGGGGACGATCGTGAGCGATTCCGTCATCTCCCTATCCTGCCGGGGGTAGGTGACAGGAAACGGCATGAATGACACGACGTTGCCGCCAGATTCCCTCGGACGGGGTCCTAGACTGGGAGCCGATGACCGGGCCCAGGATTCGAGCCGCCTATGAGATGTGGCCGCAGTACAACCGGCGCCTCCGGGAGGTCGTCGCTGCGATGACGCCGGAGCAGCTTGCGATCCGTCCGTCGGCCGATCTGTGGCCGATCTGGGCAACCGTCGGTCACACCGCCGGGGCGCGCGTGTACTGGCTGTGCGACGTCGTCGGTGAGCCGGGAGCGGAGACCACGCCGTTTCCACTCGGCGCCGAGATCGGCTGGGAGGACGACCTCGACCACCCGCGCGGCGCCGATGAGCTGGTGCATGCCCTGGACTCGACCTTCGCGCTGGTCGAAGCGTGCCTGGACCGATGGACCCCGGACATGCTCGGCGATCCGATCCGGCGCGCGTACGAAGGGTCGGCGCAGGTCCATACGCGCAGCTCCATCCTCCAGCGGCTGCTGACCCACGATGCGTATCACTGCGGCGAGCTGTCGCAGACCCTCGGGATCCACGCGCTGCCGCAGATCGACCTCTGGCGGCCGGACCAGCGGTGACGGGGGCCGCAGGTTCTGACCCGCCCCACGAGTCAACGGTTGCCGGAAACCGATCTCCGTTGCGTTTCACCCGTGGGTGCGGGTCACCTGACGCCGGAACTCGGCTCCCTGGAGCGCTCCAGCGTCCGTAGACCCGCCCCACGGGTCAACGGCACGTGTGGTCTCGCATTCGAGGGCGGCTGAGACCCGAGCGATCCCTCAGATCGGCAGGAGGACGGCCAGAACCGCCACGACGGCCCCGACCGCCCCGGAGGCCAGTCCGATGCGCAGTGCACGCCGCCGATCCGCCGCCCGCGCTCCGGCATCGGCGACGCCCACGGCGTCACCCGAGCCGCCGAAGTTCACGATGCCCGCCGATCCATACGCGGCGCAGAAGCGCATCCGTTCGGGATTCCGTCGTGCGGGTGTAGGCGCTCGTCTCATCTCGCCACACGATACGCCTGCCGCCACGACATCGGATCAGTGGGAGGCGAGGACCTCGCGCAGCTTCGCCGCGAACGCCTCCGGTTCGCCGGACTGGCCGTACTCGCCGCCCAGGAATCCGCCGTGGCCGCTCGGAAAGACCACGACCTCGGTTCCCAGCTGCTGGGCGAGCGCGTATGCCGCGCGGCTCGGCATGATGCCCGCCGACTCCACGCCCGCGGCGATCACGATGCGGGCCGGCGCCGCCCGAAGGGCATCGAGGTCGAGCTCATGGTGCGTGCCGGGGATCATGGCCTGGCCCAGCAGCGGATCGGTGCGGTCGCCGTTGTCCTCCGTCGGCATCCCGAACATCGACGGGTCCGGTCCGGGCTGCTGCGCCCATCCGTCGGGGAACTCGCCGGTGTGGCTGACGAGCGCGATGAAGTGGGCCATCCCGGCACCGAAGCCACTGCGCAGGTAGGTCTCGTGCACCGCTCGAGAGGCGGCGAGCGCATTCTCCCGATCCGGGAGGAGCGTGGCGATCGGCGGCTCGTGGGCAACCAGCGTCCGCACGTCCTCGGGATGCTTCGCGACCAGCGAGAGGGCGTTCGTTGCACCGCCGCTGCTGCCGAACAGGTCCACCGGCCCGCCGACCTCCCGGATGACCCGATGGACGTCATCGGCGTGTTCGTCCGGCGTCGACACCGTGGTCATGTCCGGCTTCGTGCTGCGTTCCGAGCCGCGCGGGTCGTAGGTCACGATCGTGCGATCCGCGAACAAGCCTGCCAGCGTGCCGAACCCGGCCGCGCCCATCGGTGAGCCGATGAGCATCAGGGGCGGTTCGCTGCTCGCGTCGTCGCGTCGCACGTCGTACGTCAGCACGGCCCCCGGGACGTCAATGGTCCGGGTTGTCGGCTGGGCCTGGGTCTGGGTCATCGGGGGTGCTCCTCGTCGGGGGTCCAGGTGTGGAATTGAGACGGCTTCAGTCCGGGATCCTCATCGAAATTGAACGCTGGGGGCCATGATCGAATCAGTACACGGTGATCGGACCGAAACGCGGTCCACGCCATTGAAGGCAACGGGATGGAGCGAAGGCTCGTCGAGCGGGCGATGCGCGGCGACGAAGAGGCGTTCGACCTGCTGGTCGAGCGGCTCGGGGACAGCCTGTACTCCGTGGCGCGCCGGATCCTGCGCGACACGACCCTCGCCGAGGACGCCACGCAGCAGGCCCTGCTGGCCGCGTGGCGGAATCTGCCGAA
>DASVEQ010000056.1:0-14672 GCA_036380455.1 Candidatus Limnocylindria bacterium
GGGATCCGGGAGTCGCGCCGGATTCACGGCGACTACCGCCTGACCCGGGAGGACGTGCTGGCCGCGGCCCGATTCGATGACGAGATCGCACTGTGCGGCGCGCCGATCGAGGACCACCACGCCGGTGGCGACACCGAATGGCAGTACGTCACCGATTCCGGCGTGTATGGCATCCCGTACCGGTCGCTGCTGCCTGCCGGCCTCGAGGGGATGTTGGTCGCCGGCCGCTGCTTCAGCGCCACCCACGACGCGCATGCCTCGGCGCGCTCGATGGCGACCTGCATGGCGATGGGGCAGGCGGCGGGCACTGCCGCGGCCATGGCCGGCGGCGCCCGCATCACGCCGCGGACCGTCGACGCGGCCCTGCTGCGGAAGCGGCTGGTCGCCGACGGCGCCCTCCTCGAGCCCGCCGCGCCGGTGGCGACCGCCGGGGTCGATCGATGAGAGGGGCGGAGCTGCGCGGAGGTCCGGCGGCGGACGCGATCCGCCAGCATCGGCTCATCGCGATCCTTCGGCGGGTCGAGCCGCGCGAGCGCCTGCTGGCGCTGGTCGACGAGCTCGCCGAGGCCGGCGTCCGCGTCTTCGAGGTCACCCTGGATGCCGCCACCGGCGCGGAGGACCTGGCCTCGGTCCGCGAACGCCTGGCCGGACGCGCGGGCGCCGTGGTCGGCGCCGGGACGATCCTGCGCCGCAGCCAGCTGGACGATGCGCTCATGATGGGCGCCGATTTCGGGGTGGCCCCGATCTTCGACGCGGAGCTGACGCGCGGCGCGCTCGAGGCGAGCCTGCCGTTCGTTCCGGGCGGGATGACGCCCACCGAGATCAGGCTCGCGTGGGAGGCGGGGGCCACGTTCGTGAAGCTCTTCCCTGCCTCGGCGGTCGGACCGACCTTCGTGCGCGAGCTGCGTGGGCCGCTGCCCGACCTGGCCCTCATTCCGACCGGCGGCATCGACGCCGTGAACGCGGCCTCGTTCCTGTCTGCGGGCGCGGCCGCCATCGGCATCGGCAGCGCACTCGCCCACGCCGACGCAGCGACGCGCAGAGCACTGGTCCGCTCGGTGATGACGGGGGCGCCACCGTGAGCCGCTTCGACGGTCGCGTGGTGCTCGTCACCGGCTCGACCGGCATGGCTGCATCGGCGGCTCGCGCGCTGGCCGCGGAGGGCGCCACGCTGTTCGTCACCTCGCGGACGCCAGGGCACGCGGAGGCGCTGGGTGAGGAGCTCGGGGCCTCTTGGCGCGCCGCGGACCTGTCTCGCGAGCGGGACGCCGACGCCGCGGTGGCGGAGTGCGTCAAACGCCACGGTCGCCTGGACGCGCTGTACGACGTGGCCGGCATCAGCGGCCGCCGTGCCGGGGACGGCCTCCTCCACGAGGCCACGCTCGAGGGCTGGGAGCTGGTGATGGCGAGCAACGTCACCAGCCTGTTCCTCGTCGCCCGCGCCGCCGTCCGCCAGATGCTGCGCCAGGAGCGAGACCTCGATGGGTCGCGTGGCGTGCTCCTGGCGATGTCCAGCGCGCTCGCCCGGCATACGTCGGCGACGCACTTCGCGACTCATGCCTACGCCGCGAGCAAAGGGGCGATCGAGTCCTTCACCCGGGCGGTGGCGGCCGCCTACGCGCCGCACGGCATCCGGATGAACGCGATCGCGCCGTCACTGGTCGCCACCCCGATGAGCGAGCGGGCGCAGACGGATCCGGCGATCCTTGCCTACCTGCGCGAAAAGCAGCCGCTTGCCGGCGGGCCGATCGTCGCCGATGCGGTCGCCCCGGTCGCCCTCCACCTGCTGAGCCGCGAGTCGCGGATGGTCACCGGGCAGGTGGTCGCCGTCGACGCGGGCTGGAGCGTCAGCGAGCCGGGATCGCCCCCGGCGCCCTGACCGGCTGGGCAGGCTCTTCCTCCACGTCGAAGCGCACGCCGATCGCGTACCGCTCGGCGGCGTAGCGCGTCTCGGTCGCCTCGACCGGGCGGCCCTGCGCATCGAGGATCACGCGCCGCTCGACGAGGACCGGGTCGTTGGGCGCCACGCCCAGCAGGCGCGCGTCCTCGGTCGTCGCCGCTGCGGCCGTCACCGTCGCCGTGCCGCGGCGAAGCGCCCATCCCGCGGCGGCTAGGGTGGCGTGCAGCGAGTCGTGCCGGAGGTCCGCGGCCATCACGGTCGCCGACAGGGACCCCACCAGCAGGGTGGTCTCGATCGCGATCGGCTCCCCGTCGGCACGGCGAACGCGGCGCAGGAGGACGATCGGTTCGGTCTCGCGGATCTGGAGGTCGGCGGCGGCGCTCCGCCACGCGGGGCGGATCTCGCGCGACACGACGACCGAGGTGGGCACGCGGCCCTGGCGCCGCATCTCCGAGCTGAAGCTCATCAGCCGATCTGCGCGACGGTGAGCGGGTGGCTCGGCGACGAAGCTCCCGCGGCCGGGCACGCGCAGGACGAGGCCC
The DNA here is from genome assembly GCA_036380455.1 of Candidatus Limnocylindria bacterium. GTDB lineage: Bacteria > Chloroflexota > Limnocylindria > QHBO01 > QHBO01 > JACDBZ01. The sequence continues at coordinate 2,443 of DASVEQ010000056.1, forward strand.
TCCTCGGCAAGCCGATGCATCGCGTTGCGCGCCGTCATACGGCTGACGCCGAACTCGGCGCACAGCTCGCTGTCGGACGGCAGGCCGTCGCCGGGCCTCAGTGCCGTGATCCGCTCGCGCAGTGCCTGCTCGATGGTTCGGTAGCGGGGCACGTCCGCGGTCGTCATGCGGGCACGCCCGCGGCCACTGCCGCCCCGTTGATCCCGGCCCCGATCGCGCCGGCCCACGTCCCGAGCTCGGCGGTGACGATCTCCAGGGCGTCAAGGTCGGTGACGTGCACGCGGCGCCGGACCTCGTCCCGGATCGGCTCCACCAGCAGGTCGCCGGCGCCAGATACGCCACCGCCGAGCACGACCCGGTCCGGCGTGAGGATCACGATGAGGTTGCTGATCCCGATCCCCAGCCAGCGGCCGACGTCGGCGAGGCCGGCGACGGCGCGCTCGTGCCCGGCCTGGGCCGCGGCAACGGCCTCCTCGGCCGTCGCAGTTCCGCACGCGGCGGCCACCGCATCGGCCTTCGCGAAGGCCTCCAGGCAGCCGAGGTTGCCGCACGTGCACAGCGGGCCATTCGGCAGGAGCGTCTGGTGTCCGAGCTCGCCGCCGGTGCCCTTGTGGCCGAAGTGCACCTCGCCTCCCATGACCACCACGCCGCCCACGCCGGTGCCCAGCGCCAGGCCGACCATCGTGTCGCACCCGCGACCCGCCCCGAGCCGCAGCTCGGCCAGCCCGAAGGCGCGCGCGTCGTTGATGAGCCGGACCGGCAGGCCCAGGCGGGCGCGCATCGGTCCGGCGAGCGGCCGCCGCTCCCAGTCGGGCGGAAGGTTTGGCAGGAAGGTGCCGATGCCCTGGTCCGCGTCATACAGGCCTGGCACGCCGATCCCGATGGTCGACAGGTCTGGCCAGGCGTCCCGGGCACGCTCGGCCTGGTCACCCATGCGCCCGATCACCGCATCGGCGCCGTCGGAGCTTGCCGTCGGGAACTGCCCGCGCTCGAGGATGGACCAGCCGTCGCTGGCGCGCTCGAGGACCGCCCACTTCACGTTCGTGGCGCCGAGGTCCAGCCCGAGGTGACGGGTTCGGCCCTCCTCGGACGCCATGGCGGTCAGGATTCCTCGGTGATCCGCGTGTAGGCGGCCGCGACGGCCAGGATGATGGCGCCGAACAGGATCTGGCGAACGGCTTCGGGGGCGGCCAGCACGGTGAGGAGAGTGACGATCACGGTGAGGATCAGCGCGCCGATGATGCTGCCGGCGTACCCGCCGCGGCCGCCGAAGATCGAGGTGCCGCCGATGACCGCCGCCGCCACGGATGGGAGCAGGAAGGGATCGACGAGCCGTCCGGTGGCGCTGCCGATCACGCCCGCGTAGATGAGTCCGGCGATTCCGGCCAGCACGGCGGAGATGACGTACAGGACGACGAGCACGTTGCCGACGCGCACGCCTGCCAGCCGTGCGGCGACCTCGTTGTCACCGACCGCGTACAGCAGGCGCCCGTAGCCGAACCGCCGAAGCCCGACGAGGACGAGGGCCGCCAGCGGGATGAAGACGAGAAGGCTGTTCGGAAGGAGGCCGAGCAGGTCCTGGCCGCCCAGCCACGAGATCTCGGGCGGGACGCGCGTCCCGCCCGCAATGTTCATGCGGGCGTACACGTTCACGGCCCCGGAGACGATGAGGCTCATGCTGATCGTCATGATCAGTGGGTGGACGCGGAACCAGCCCACGCCGATGCCGTTCACCAACCCGACCACGGCCGCGGGAATGAGCGCGAGGAGCGAAGCGCCGAGCCAGCCCACGTCGCCGACCAGGGTCGCCATCACGTACGAGGTCATCGACGCGACAACCGCCACCGACAGGTCGATACCGCCGGTGAGCATCGTCATCGTCTGGCAGGCGGCGAGGATGGCGAGCGGGACTGCGAAGCGCATCGTGTTCGACACGAACGAGGGCGTGACGATCCCGGGCTGCACGACCTCGAGCAGGGCGACGAGCGCGCCGAGCAGGATGAACAGCGGGACCAGCGGACGATCCCGCATCCAGCTGCGGAGGGTGCCGAGCGACCGGCGGCGAATCGGTGTGGCATCGGCGGTCACGCGGACCTCCTCCGCAGGGTCAGGTAGGCGCCGACCATCACCACCGCGACCATGATCACGCCCTGGATGACGGTCGAGAAGGCCGGCTCGACACGCAGGAAGCCAAGGTCGGCGCGGATCAGCCCGAGGATGTAGATCCCGACGATCGGCCCGAGCAGGCCGCCGCGCCCACCCGCCAGGCTCACGCCGCCGAGCACGATGGCCGCCACGCTGAGCAGGAGGTAGGGACCGGGGATCGGGGTCCCCACGCCGGTGCTGGCCGTCAGCGACAGTCCACCCAGCGAGGCGAAGAATCCGGCCATTGCATACGCCACGATCTTCGTGCGCGCCACGCTCACGCCGCTGCGGAAGGCAGCCAGCTGATCACTGCCGATGGCGTAGATCGAGAGGCCGAGCCGCGAGCGACGGAGCGGGATCCAGACGAGGCCGACCACCACCAGCAGGACGATGAGCGCGCGCGGCATGAGCTCGACGCCGAGCGTCCCGGTGATGAGCTCGCGCAGCCACCCGACGGATCCACCGCCTGGCGTGCCGAGCACGAGGAGGGCGGCGCCGGCCCAGACAAAGAGCATCGCGAGCGTCACGACGATGTCGGGCACGCGGCTGACCACGACGAGGACGCCGTTCACCAGGCCGATGCCGACTCCGATGAGGAGCACGAGGAGCACGATCGGCACCGACAGCTCCGGGGCGTTCATGAGCAGCAGGGCCGAGATGACGTTGGTCAGGGCGATCACCGAGCCGATCGACAGGTCGATCCCGCCCGAGATCACCACGATCGCCTGGCCGACCGCCGCGAACGCCACGGGCAGCGAGGCGATCGCCAGCGCGTCGAGCCCGTAGCCCGGCTGGAGGAGCTTCGTGAAGACCAGGAGCGCCACGAAGATGGCCACCAGGCCGACCGTCCACGCGTCGCCGCGCATGGCCCGCCCGACCAATCCACGCGCAGCCGCGCCGCGGCCGAGCCCCCGTTCCTCGGCTCCCGCGCTCTCGGTCATGCGACGCCGCCAGCTGCGACCGCGGCCCGTTCCAGGCCGTGCGCCGCGCGGAGCAGGGTCGGCTCGTCGGCAGCAGCGGCCGGCAGCTCGTCCACCACGCGGCCTCCGAAGATCACGACCGCGCGATCGCAGGCTCGCTGGATCTCCTCGAGCTCCGAGCTCAGCAGCAGGACGCCGGCGCCCGCCGCCGCGAGCTCACGGACGAGGTCGTAGATCTCCCTCTTGGTGCGGATGTCGATGCCCCGCGTCGGGTCGTAGAACAGGAACGTCCGAACGCCGCTCGCCAGCCAGCGCGCGATGGTGACCTTCTGCTGGTTGCCACCGGACAGCCGTCGGGCCTCGGCCTGCGCGCGGGTGTCGATCTGCAGCCGGTCGATGGCGGCCGCCACGCGGCGCCTCTCGGCCCGCCCGTTGATGAGTCCCCAGCGTCGCGGCGCGGCGATCCCGGGCAGGCCGATGTTCTCACTCACCGACCGCTGGCCGAGGAGTGCCGACGAGCGGTCACCCGGGACGAGAACGATGCCAGCTCGGATCGCATCGGCCGGGTGCCGGAACGTCGCCGCCCGGCCGTCCACTTCGAGCTCCCCGGCCTCGGGGCGAAGCTGGCCGGACAGGATCTCGAACAGCTCGTCCTGGCCCTGGCCCTCGAGGGCGACCACGCCAAGCACCTCGCCGGCCCGGAGGTCGAACGAGACGTCGCTCAGGTTGCGCCCGGCGCGCAGGCCGCGTGCCGCGAGCCGCGGAGGCTCACCAGTCGCCGCGGTCGCCACACGGGCGCCCTCCGGTATGGGCCCTCGTGGAGCTGAGACTGCCGGCCCGAGCATGAGAGCCACGATCTCCTCCTCCGCGCCCGGGGCGATATCGACGACGCCAACCGTCCGCCCCTCGCGGAGAACGGTGGCCCGGTCGCACAGGCCGGCCACTTCGAGCATCCGATGCGAGATGAAGATCACGGATCGGTCCGTGCCACGGTGCGATGCGACGACCTCGAGGACGCGGGCGGTGAGATCGGCCGGAAGGGCGGCGGTCATCTCGTCCAGCAGCAGCACCGCCGGCTCGATGGCCAGCGCGCGTGCGAGATCGATGATCCGCAGCGTCGCCAGTGGCAGGTCGCGCGCCATGGCCGAGAGGTCCAGGTTTGGAATGCCGAGATCGTCCATCCGGGCACGGAACGCGTCGACCGGCGTCTCGGTGAGTGCGAGATTCTGGGCGACCTTGAGGTCGGGGATGATGGCGGGCTCCTGGTAGACCGACACCATCCCGGTTCGCCGCGCTTCGGCGGGCGAATGGACCGTCCGGGATTGGCCACGCAGAAGGATCGTGCCGGCATCCGGCGTCACGGCGCCGGTGAGCACCTTGACGAGCGTGCTCTTGCCCGCCCCATTGGCCCCCATGAGGGCGTGGATCTCTCCGGGGCGGATGGCGAGCGACGCGTCCCGCAGCGCGGCGACGGCACCGTAGTGCTTCTCGACACCGCTTGCCTCGAGCAGCTGGTCGGTCACGTCATCCACACCCGTTTCGGTACGTGGTGGAGGTGCCGGCACGGGGCCGGCACCTCCACCTTGAACGACAGGCAGAGGGAGAAGCTTACGGGCCCTCGCAGTCCAGGATCTCCTCCTTGGTGTACGTGGTCCAGTCGGGGATGCTGATCCCCAGCGGCCACGTCGCGTCGATGTCGGGATCATTGGCCTCCTCGAGCGCGGCCATCCCATCCTCGCTGTTGTTGGCCCACAGCTGCGGCTCCATCAGGACCGCTTTCTCCTCGGGCGCGTCGCCACCGAGGATCTGGGTCGCCAGCGTGACGCCGGCACCGCCGACCGAGGCCGGATTGGTGACCGCCGCGCCCACGAGGCCCTCGACCTCCAGGAGCTGCTGGACGAAGCCCGCATTGTCGGCGCCGACGATCGGCACCAGCTCGGCATCGGCGGCGACCAGCGCTTCGACGATCACGTTGTCGATGCCGGAGGTCCAGATGCCGTCATAGTTGGCGCCGGTCGCCAGGAAGTCGTTGATCTGCTGGGTGCCGGTGGCCTGGTCCCAGCCGGTGTGCTCCTCGAACACCACGTTGATGTCCGGGAACTCGTCGAGCGCGCGCTGGAACCCGACGTCGCGGTCGTCATCGGCAGGGTGACCGGCGAAGCCCCGCATGTAGACCACGTCACCCGCGCCGCCCATCGTCTCGAACAGCCACTTGGCGCCGAGATAGGCGTACTCCTCCTGGTCGTTGCTGATGAGGTAGGCGTCGGGGTCGGTCACGGCCTGGTCGACCGAGATGACCGGGATGTCCGCCGTGGCGGCCTCCGCCAGCGCGGCGTTGACCGCGTCCGGGCTCACCGGGTTGACGATGATCGCGTCGACGTCGGCCGCGATGAGGTTCCGGAGATCCTCCAGCTGGCCGGCGGCATCGGTGTCGCGGTGGAACTCCGTGATCTGCGTGACCTGGCCCGAGTCGACCGCCTGCGCACGGATCGAGCAGATCATCTCCTCGCGCCAGCCGTTGTTGGTCAGCGTGTTCGACACGCCGATGTGATAGTCGCCACCCTCGCCGCCGCCGCTGGCGCCCGGCGATCCGTCGCCCCCGCCAGTGCAGCCGGCGATGACGAACGTGACGGCAAATCCCGCCACGAGCATCCGGCTCCTCTTGACTCCGTTCATACCGTTCCTGACTCCTCTACTCCGATGATCCGGCACACGATTGAGACGGTGCGTCTCGGTCTCAGCTTCGTCGGTCACCTCCTGGTCGCTGGTCGATCGCACGGGCGATGCGCCGGGCATGCTCTCGATAGGCTCTGTCGAACAGATCGCGGGATCGCTCCTCGCCCACCACCGATGAACGGGTGATGACCGGGGGCATGACGCCGCGCTCCGTCAGGAGCTCGGCGACCCGCACCTTGATGGCGTTCACGATGGCCACCGCAGTGACCGTTGACCCGGGACCGACCGGTGTGTCGAGGCCCTCGACGGTGCAGAGCGCATCGGCGTGGGGTGTGCACAGGTCGATGACGAGGTCGGCCTCGTCGAGCAGGCGCGCGCCGACCTCTGCTGGCGCCTCGCCGGACATCGACTGGGCCACCGACGTGACGGCGATGACCCGAAGGCCGCGAGCGCGCGCGCCGCGAGCCATCTCGACCGGCACCGCGCTGAGGCCCGAAGCGGAAAACACGATCATCACGTCATCGTCGGAGAAGGTGAAGTTGTCGAGGATGACCTCCGCCAGGCCCGGCGTGCGCTCGATGAACATCGCCTGGCGCTGGCCGTTGGCGCCAACGACCTGGGTGTGGAACGTCATCGACAGCTCGACGATCGGGTTCCAGCCTGGGTACGAGCCGTAGCGCGGGAACATCTCCTCGACCGGGATCCGCGAGTGCCCGGTCCCGAACAGGTGGACGAGGCCGCCGGCGCCGATCGCATCGGCGCACCACTGGCTGGCCCGCTCGATCGGCTCCGCCTGCGTCGACGACAGGCGCTCCAGCAGCGCCGATGCCTCGGCGACCCATCGCAGCGTCGGGACGGCGGTGGCGGTCATGTCAGTACCCGCCCTCCTCGGTCTGGGCGCCGGTCGCGACCGGGGTACGCCCTGCACGACGGGCCCGGAAGTCGTCGAGCATCGGCTTCGTCTGCGTGGCGCCGATCCGCGTGACGCCGAGGTTCATGACGGCCAGCAGGTCGTCGAGCGTGCGGACGCCGCCGGCCGCCTTGATCTGCACGTGCGGCGAGGTGACGCGGCGCATGAGGGCGAGATCCTCGTGGGTGGCGCCCGAGGGCGCATAGCCGGTCGAGGTCTTCACGAAGTCGGCGCCCGCCGCCTCCGCAAGGCGCGATCCGCGCTCCTTCTCCTCATCGGTCAGGTAGGCGTTCTCCAGGATGACCTTGACGATCGCGCCCGCCTCGTGGGCGACCCGCACGACGGCGGCGATGTCGTCGCGCACGTCCTGGTCGCGGCCGGATCGCAGCGCCCCGATCTGGACGACCATGTCGAGCTCGGTCGCGCCGTTGGCCACCGCATCGCGAGCCTCGAAGACCTTGGTGGCGGTGGTCGACGATCCGTGCGGGAATCCGATCACCGTGCCGACGGCCACGTCGGTGCCGTCGAGGATCGAGACGGCGCGCTTCACGTCCGCCGGCCGCACGCAGACCGATGCGACGTCGTACTCGGCGGCGAGCCGGCAGCCGGCCTCGATGAACGCGTCATCGAGCTCGGGCTTGAGGAGCGAGTGGTCGATCGTCTTCGCCAGCTGGCGCTCGGTGACGGTTTCGACGGTGAAGGTCATCGGGGCGCTCACTTGATGTACGGGCGCAGGATGTCGCGGGCCAGGAGGAAGCCGCGCTTCACGAGCTCGTCGCTGCCCTCGAAGTCGCGGTCCTCGTGCTCGATGATGATGTCGCCGTCGTAGCCCGCCCGCCACAGGGCGGCAAAGATCCGGCCCCAGTTCGCCTCGCCCAGCCCGGGCAGGCGCGGAATCTGCCAGCCGATGCCGCCGGACAGGGCGCCTCGCTCGTAGAGGCCGTCGCGGTTGATCTCCACGTCCTTGGCCTGCACGTGGAGGATGTTCGGCCCGAACTCGCGGATGAACCGCTCCTGGTCGATCATCAGCCACACCAGGTGGCTGGGGTCGTAGTTGAGGCCGACGGTGTCGCCCCACTCGCCGATGATGCGGCGCCAGATGTACGGCGACCAGGCGATGTTGTTGCCGGCCGGCCACTCATCGTGGCTGAAGATCATCGGACAGTTCTCGATCGTGATCTTCACGCCATGCGCCTTCGCGTGCTCGACGATGGGCGGCCAGATCTCGAGGGCGCGCTCCCAATTCGCGTCGACGTGGAGAGAGGAGTCACCGCCCATGAAGGTGTTGAAGAACGGCACCCTCATCTTCGCGCAGGCCTCGATCACCAGCTTCTGGTGCGCGATCGCCGCACCGCGGACCTCGGCGTCGGGATGCATCGGGTTCGGGTAGTACCCGAGCCCGCTGATGGTCAGGCCGTGCGACGCCAGTTCGTCGGCGATCTCGCCGGCGCGCGACTCGGACAGGTCGGCGGCGTCGATGTGCGAGGTGCCGGCATAGCGCCGCGCCGGGCCCGTCGACCGGGGCCAGCAGGCGATCTCCAGGCTCTCGAACCCGTTCTCGCCCGCCCACCGGGCAACGTCGGTGAGCGGCGTGTTCGGGAACGGGGCGGTCAGGAAGCCGAGCTTCATGCGTGGGTGATCTCCTCCAGCTTGGGTACGGCCGTGACGGATCGATCGACGGCGGTCCACCGCCCGCTGCGGGCGCTGGCCGCCACCGCGTCACCGACGAGCATCTCGTCGTGGCCGTCGGCGAAGGTCGGGTAGACGGGGCGGTCGGCCGGCGCGCCTGCGCCGACATCGGCATAGACGGCGTTGAAGAGCGCGCGGAACGTATCGGCGAAGCCCTCGACGTGACCGCCGGGGAGGGCTGCGGCGGCCTGGCCGGCGGCCCCCATGAGCGCCGGGTTGCGGATGAGGATCTCGTTCGGCGTCTCGCGATGGCCGATCCACAACTGGTCCGGCTGCTCGGAGTCCCACGCCACCGCGGCCGTCGACCCGTCGATCTCGTACTCGAGCGAGTTCTTGCGCCCCGCTGCCAGCTGGCTGATGGCGACCGTGCCGCGCGCGCCGTTCTCGAAGCGCAGGAGGATGACGGCCGTGTCCTCGGTCCCGATCTCGCGCTCGACCGTCTCGGCCGCGCGCTGGGTCGAGAAGGTCTCGACCGGCCCGGCCGGCTGCTTCCGCGTCGGGATGAACGTGTGGAGGTCCGCCATCACCTCGGTGATCCGAAGGCCGGTGGTGAAGGCCATCAGGTCGAGCCAGTGGGAGCCGATGTCGCCGACCGCCCGCAGCGATCCGCCGAGCTGCGGGTCCAGCCGCCAGTTCCAGTCCGTCTCGAGCAGCAGCCAGTCCTGGAAGTAGTGGCCGCTCACCAGACGGACGTCGCCGACCTCGCCACCGGCGACCAGCTCGTTGACGTGCTGGTTCAGCGGGTAGAAGCGGATGTTGAAGTTCACCGCGTTGACCCGACCGCTTTCCGCTGCGAGTGCGACGAGCTCCGTGGACTCCGCCGAGGTCATAGCCAGCGGCTTCTCGCACACCACGTGGCGACCCGCGGCAAGGAGCTCGCGCACCTGCGGATGGTGAAGGTGGTTCGGCGAGGTGACGTGAACGACCTCCACCCGGTCGTCGGCCAGCAGATCGGGCAGGCTGGCGTACGCCTTCGGCACGCCGATGCGATCCGCGCTGGCCGCTCCCCGCTCGGGGGTCGAGCCGAGCAGGCCGTGCACCTGCACTCCCAGCCGGCGCAGGGCCTCGATGTGGACGGTACCGATGAAGCCGCTGCCGATCACAGCGGCCCCGATCTGGCTCGGTCGCCTCATCCGACGGCGACGCCGATGCCCGGATGTCTAGACAGCCTGCAAGGCGGGCGCTCGGGCCAGACGCGCGATAACTGCACGTGAAGAGAATACTTTGGCCTGTCAAGTGCAAAAGTTCGCCGACACCGCGCGGCCAGCGTATGATCGCGCCGTGGATGGACACGCGGCCCAGCTCGCCGACGAAGCGCTCGACGCGCTCGTCACGGTCCTCGACGAGCTGCGCAGCGCGGGCTCGCAGTCCCGCGCGGAGCTGATGGCGCGCACCGGGCTTGGTCGCGGGATCGTCGCTCAGCGAGTCGCGGAGCTGCTCGAGCTCGGGCTGGTGGTCGAGGACGAGGTCGGGCCCAGCACGGGCGGGCGGCCGCCACGGCGCATCGGATTCCGCGCCGATGCCGGCCACCTCCTCGTCGCCGACCTCGGCGCGACGAGCATCGATGTCGCGGTCACCGATCTGGAGGGCCGCATCCTCGGGCATCGCGACGAGCCGGCCGACGTGTCCGCCGGCCCGGAGCCGTGCCTGTCGCGCATCGAGGAGCTGTTCGAGGAGCTCGTCGCCGCCACCCGTGACCTGCCGGGGCGGCTGTGGGGCGTCGGCATCGGCGTCCCGGGTCCGGTCGAGTTCCGCTCCGGGCGCCCCGTCTCGCCGCCGATCATGCCCGGCTGGGACGCGTACCCGGTGCGCGAACGCTTCGCCGAGCGCTATCAGGCGCCGGTGTGGGTCGACAATGACGTGAACATCCTCGCCCTCGGCGAGTGGCGCTCCGGCATCGCCGTCGGCCACGACAACGTGGTGGTGGTGAAGATCGGCACCGGCATCGGCGCCGGAATCATCTCGAACGGGCGGATTCATCGCGGGGCGCAGGGATCCGCGGGCGATGTGGGCCACATCCAGGTGGTCGACGCCGCCTCGATCGTCTGCCGCTGCGGCAACGTCGGGTGTCTCGAGGCCCTGGCCGGCGGCGCGGCGCTCGCCCGCGATGGCGAGGCGGCGGCGGTCGCGGGCCGGAGCGAACGGCTGCGGGTGGCGCTCGACCAGCACGGCCGGGTGACCGCCGAGGACGTGGCGCGCGCGGCCTCGTTCGGGGATCCGTACGCCATGAGCCTGCTGCAGTCCGCTGGTCACCGCGTGGGACTGATGCTCGCCAGCGTCGTGAACTTCTTCAACCCGTCGCTGATCGTGGTCGGCGGCGGTGTGGCGCAGAGCGGCGACCAGCTGCTGGCCGCGATCCGCGAGACGGTCTACCGCCGCTCGCTGCCGCTCGCCACCCGCGACCTCGTGGTCCAGCGCTCGTCGCTCGGGGCGCTGGCCGGGGTGGTGGGCGCCTCGGCCATGGTGCTGGAGCAGCTCTTCTCGCGCGACTTCCTGGCGCGCTGGCTCAGCGAGCGGACTGCGGCGTCGTGACGATCAAATATCGGCCCATGCTTCGGGCGAAGCTTCGCCGGTCCATGAGCGGGGCGGCGGCCAGCAAGAAGACCTGCCGCCGGCGCCAGCCAGCGCTGTCAGCGGATATATCACTAACGCGATAATGACTGACAGTTTCGCGCGCCCTCCGGGAAAGAGCCGCTGCACGTCATCGGATCGGCTGCCGCCAGCTCGGGGCTCACTCCCCGGCGATGACGACGTCCTCGAAGTCTCCGGATTCGGGGTCCTTGAGGATCATCTTCACGCGGCCGTCGGGCAGCGTCTCGCGCTTGATGACCACCCTGCCCTCGTAGGTGTCGTGGGTCCCGGTGATGCGGGGCGTCTCGCCGCCACGCCACTCGAACAGCTCGACCGGCTCCCAGGCGCGCGACGTCGCCGATCGGTAGCAGGTGTCCATGATCGCGTTCACGACGTACCCGTCGTAGAGCGTCTCCTGCGGGGCTCGGCCAGTATCGATGGCGTCGAACATGTCGCTGAACATGTCGACGTAGCCGAGCTCGCTGACCTCGTCGCCGACGGGGAAGAGCCAGCCGGCACTCGTCTCCGCCTTCTCGGCCACGTAGCCACCCGAGCCGCCGGCGGTGAACATCTCGAAGCCGGTGCGCAGGAAGTGGTTCAGCCAGATCGTGCCGTGCGTGCCGGCGACCTCGTCGCGCAGGTCCATGCCGCCGCGGAAGGTCCACGAGACCTCGAACTGGCCGATGGCGCCCGACTCGAAGCGGATGAGGGCGATCGCGTTGTCCTCGTCCTCGATCGGGTGCACCAGCGTGTCGGTATGGCACATCACCTCGAGCGGCCGGTTTCCCTTGCCCACGAAGTTGCGGATGATCTCGATGCAATGGCACCCGAGGTCGATGATCGGGCCACCGCCAGTCAGCCGGCCGTCCCAGAACCAGGCAGAGTGCGGGCCGGGGTGCGTCTCGCGGGAGCGGACCCACGTGACGTCGCCGATCGCGCCGTCGCGGACGGCCTTGACGGCCTTCAGTGATTTCGGGGTGTAGCACAGGTCCTCGAGGTAGCCGCCGAAGACGCCGGCCTTCTCCACCGTCTCCAGGATCCGGCGCGCCTCCTCGGCGTTGCGCCCCAGCGGCTTCGTCACCAGCACTGCCTTGCCGGCGGCCGCGGCCGCGCTGACCGCCTCCTCGTGGAGGAAGTTCGGCACGCCGACCACCACGACATCGGTCTCCGGATGCCGCACTGCCTCGTCGATGCTGGTCGTGTGCTCCGGGATCACCCATCGCTCGCTGAAGGCCGCCCCACGCTCGTCCGAGCGGGAGTAGACGACGCGCACCCGGTCACGGCCGCGCTGGCCGTGGAGGGTGGCCGTGTAGAAGTCG
>DASVEQ010000057.1:0-29321 GCA_036380455.1 Candidatus Limnocylindria bacterium
GCCGGGGAACGTCCACGCCATCGATCCGGTCGGGTTCCTCGAGATGGTCGCCCTCGAGGCGCACGCGCACGCCATCGCCACCGACTCCGGCGGCGTGCAGAAGGAGGCCTACCTGTCGGGTGTGCCCTGCGTGACGTTGCGCTCCGAAACCGAGTGGGTCGAGACCGTCGAGGCGGGATGGAACCGCGTGGTGGATGACGATCCGGCCGCCCTGCGGGCGGCGCTCGACGATCCGGAGTTCATGCGGCGGGACCGATCGCGGCCCCTGCTGTACGGTGACGGACGCACCGCGCACCGGATCGTGTTCGCCCTCGAGGGATTGCAGGAAAGCACGCCGGCGGCGGCGCCACGGGAGGCAGCCACGACGTGATCCCGATCGCGCGCCCGCAGATGGGCGAGGAAGAGAAGGAGGGGGTGTGGGAGGCGATGGCCGCGGGCTCGCTGGCCCAGGGCCCGCGCGTCCGTGCCTTCGAGGAGGCGTTCGCCACGTTCATCGGCGCCGGCCACGCGGTCGCGACGAGCTCCGGCACCACGGCCCTCCATCTCGCGCTGCTCGGGTACGGGATCGGCGAGGGCGATGAGGTGATCACCGTACCGTTCACCTTCATCGCGAGCGCCAACAGCATTCTGTACACCGGCGCGCGCCCGGTCTTCGTCGACATCCACGATGAGACGTTCACCATGGACACGCACCTCATCGAGGACGCCATCACGCCGCGCACGAGGGCGATCATGCCGGTGAGCCTGTACGGGCTGCCGGCGCCGATGACGGCGATCAGCGAGATCGCGGCGCGGCACGGGCTAGCCGTGATCGAGGATGCCGCGCAGGCGCACGGCGCCGCCATCGGCGAACGCAAGAGCGGGACGTGGGGCGCCGGCGCCTTCAGCTTCTACCCGACGAAGAACATGACGACCGGCGAGGGCGGGATGCTGACGACCGACGACGCCGAGCTGGCCGAACGCGTGCGGCTGCTGCGTGAGCACGGCATGAAGGTTCGCTACCACCATGACGTCGTCGGCTACAACTTCCGGATGACCGACCTGGCGGCGGCCATCGGCCTGGCCCAGCTGCCGAAGCTGCCCGCGTACAACCAGCGACGCCGGGCGATCGCCGCCCGCTACGACGCCGAGCTGCGCGGCGTGCTCACGCCGCCGGTCCCGCCCGGCGTCACCCACGTGTACCACCAGTACACGATCCGCGTCCGCGAGCGTGACGCGTTCGCCGAGCGGCTCAAGGAGCAGGGCGTCGGCTGCGCGATCTACTACCCGATCCCGGTGCATCGGCAGAAGCCATTCGTGGCCCTCGGGTATGGCTCGGAGTCCTATCCGGTGACGGATCGGCTCACCGCGGAGGTGCTGAGCATCCCGGTGCACCCGTCCCTCACCGACGACGAGGTGGCCACCGTCATCGGCGCCGTGAACCGGACGGCAGCCGCGCTCGGCCCGCTGGAGCACGAGGTGACCGGCCGGTGAGCGACCCGCGCCCCTTGCGGGCGGGCGTCGTGGGCCTCGGCATGATGGGGCGCAACCACGTCCGTGTCTGGGACGAGGGCGTGGAAGGCGTCGAGCTGGTGGCGGTCGCCGACCCGGACCCCGCAGCCCTGGCACGGGCCACGACCGGTCGGCGCGCGCGAGGCTTCGAGGACGCGGAGCGCATGTTGGCCGAGGAGGAGCTGGATCTCGTCAGCATCGTGGCGCCCACCAGCCTCCACCTGCCGGTGACGCTCGCCGCGCTGCGCTCCGGGGCGAACGTGCTGGTCGAGAAGCCGATCGCCGCCACGCGCGACGAGGCGACCCAGATGATCGAGGCGGCCGAGTCAGCCGGCCGCATGCTGACGGTCGGGCATATCGAGCGCTTCAACCCGGCGATCCGCGAGCTGCGCCGCCGCCTGGCCGCCGGCGAGCTGGGTCGGATCTTCCAGGTGAAGGCGACGCGTCTCGGCCCGTTCCCGGCGCGCATCCGGGACGTGGGCGTCGTCGTCGACCTCGCCCCGCACGACCTCGACGTGATGCGCTACCTCGTTGACTCCGAGCCGATCCGCCTCTATGCGGAGACGGAGCGCCGCATCCACACCGAGCACGAGGACCTGTTCAACGGGGTCATCAAGTTCGCGAACGGGGTCGTCGGCGTCCTTGACATCAACTGGCTGACGCCGACGAAACGGCGGACGCTCACCGTGACGGGGGAGCGCGGGATGTTTCTGGCCGACTACATCGCGCAGGACCTGCTGCTGTTCGCCAATCCGGATGCGCCCGAGACGTGGGTGAACCCGGGCGCCGGGGCACGCACCACCTCGGTCGCCGAGGGCGAGATGACCCGCTACTCGATTCGCCGCCAGGAGCCCCTGGTCGTCGAGCTCGACGAGTTCGCGCGCGCCGTGCGCAACGGCGGGCCGCCGCCGGTCGCCCCCCGCGACGCGATGATCGCGCTGCTCCTGGCGCGCACGATGGTCGAGTCGGCCGAGACCGGGCGGGTCATCGATGGCAGCGCGCTCGCCGAGGTGATGCGATGAGAGTCGCCGTCGTGGGCCTCGGCCATATCGGCCTGCCGCTGGCCGTCCAGTACGCCTCCCGCGGGCACGAGGTGCTGGGGATCGACGTGGCGCGGCCGATCGTCGACACACTGAACGGCGGCGAGTCGCCCCACCGCGACGAGCAGACGCTCATCGACCGGGTGCCCCGGCTGGTGGCCGACGGACGCCTCCGCGCCGCCACCTGGGACGAGGCTGACGGCCTGCGCGACGCCGATATCGTGGTCGTCATCGTGCCCGTGGTGGTCGACGCCGAGCGGCAGATCGACTTCGCCCCGATCGACGCCGCGACCCGCGACGTGGCGAAGCGCATCGGCCCCGGGACGCTGGTCGTGTACGAGACGACGCTTCCGGTGGGGACCACCCGGAACCGGTTCGGGCCGGCGCTTGCGGCGGGCAGCGGCCTGGCCCTCGACGAGGACCTGTTCCTTGCCTTCAGCCCCGAGCGAGTGCTCGTCGGGCGCGTGTTCCTCGACCTGGCGCGCTACCCGAAGATCGTCGGCGGCACCTCCGACGAGAGCACCCGGCGAGCGGTCGACTTCTACCGGTCCGCGCTGGACGAAGGGACCGAGGTCTGGCAGGTGACGAGCGCCGAGGTGGCGGAGATGACGAAGTTGGCCGAGACGACGTACCGCGACGTGAACATCGCCTACGCCAACGAGCTCGCCCGATATGCGGCCCACCGCGGGATCGACGTGATGGAGGTCATCGGCGCGGCGAACTCGCAGCCGTACAGCCACATCCACCAGCCCGGAGTCGGCGTCGGAGGCCACTGCATCCCGGTCTACCCGCACTTCCTCTTCAACGACGAGCCCGAGCTGCGGATTCCGCCGCTGGCGCGGGAGATCAACGAGGGCATGGGGGCGTTCACCGTCGACCTCGTGGAGGATCGGATCGGCTCCCTCGACGGCCAGCCCGTGGTGGTTCTCGGGGTGGCCTATCGCGGCGACGTGCGCGAGGACGCCTTCAGTTCCGCGTTCCGGCTCCGCGACGAGCTCCTCGCCGCCGGCGCGCGCGTCTACGCCCACGACCCGTACTTCGACGACGAGCACCTCCGCGACCTGGGATTCGAGCCGTACGACCTCGACCGTCCGGCCGACGTGCGGGTCGCCCTGCTCCAGGCCGCCCATGCGACCTACGCGAACCTCGATCCGGCCGCGTTGCCGGGCCTCGAGCTCTTCGTCGACGGCCGGAACGCGATCGATCGGGCGCCGTTCGAAGCCGCGGGAGTGCGGTATGTCGGCATCGGACACTGAGGCGGGCGCTCAGCTTCCCGCCGTTGGCCTGGCTGCCGGCCGCGGGGTGGTGGTCGTGCTGCCCACGTACAACGAGCGCGAGAACCTCGAGGCCATGGCGTCGGCGATCCTCCGGGCGTTGCCCGAGGCGTCCCTGCTGGTCGTCGATGACAGCTCGCCGGACGGCACCGGCGCGATCGCCGACACCCTGGCCGCCGCGGACCCGCGCGTCTCGGTGCTTCATCGACCGGGAAAGCAGGGCCTCGGTGTCGCGTATCGCGACGGGTTCCGACGGGTGCTCGAGCGTCCCGACACGAAGGCGGTCGTGCAGATGGATGCGGACTTCAGCCACGACCCCGGCGATCTGCCCCGGCTGCTCGCGCCGCTCATGTCCGGAGCGGACCTGGTACTCGGCACTCGCTACATGCCCGGTGGCGACACCGTCGGCTGGCCGTGGTACCGGAAGGGCGTCAGCCGTGCCGGCACGCTGTTCGCGCGCACCGTGCTCCTCATGCCGTATCGCGACCTGACCGGCGGCTTCAAGGCCTGGCGCCGGGAGCTGATCGATGCCATCCGCCTGCGAGAGACCTCCGGCTCCGGGTACGGATTCCAGATCGAGACGACGTGGTGGGCACACCGTCGGGGAGCGGCCATCACCGAGATTCCCATCGTCTTCCGGGAGCGAGTGGCCGGGGCCTCGAAGATGTCGGGCGGCATCGTCCGCGAGGCGCTGCTCCTGGTGCTGCGGCTCCGGCTGGGAGCGATCCGCGAGGCCCTGCGACGCGGCCGATGACGTGCCCGGCACGGGCCGAGGGGCGCCTCGCCGCCGGGACACGCCGAGTGCGCCGCCGGAACGCATCGGCTAGCATGGCGCCTCGCCTCGTTGCACGGCCGATGAGCGGCCGACGCCGAGCCGCCGCATGACCACGATGTACCGATGACGATCCGCTCCCGCCCGGTCCTTGACCGCAGGCACCGCCCTCGATGGCAGGACGAGCTGCGCAGCCAGCAGCTGACCATCATCGGGTTCGCGGTGGCCATCGCCGTGGCGCTCGGGATCTTCGGCGCGGCGGCCTGGAACGGGTATTGGGAGTCGCACCTGCGACCGGTGGCGGCCGTGGGCGGCGAGCATTTCACGCGCGGGGACCTCGATACCCGCGAGCGCATCATCACCGCCGAGGCGATCGCCAAGATCACGGAGCTCAATGAACAGCTTGGAGGCCCGCGCGACCAGGTGCTCCAGCAGGAGATCGAGAGCCTGAGCCAGAGGCTCAACGACCTGTCGACCGAGGCGACGAACTCCCTGGTCGACGGAGCCGTGCTCGCCAGCCGAGCCGACGAGTTCGGCGTGGCAGTCGGCGACGACGAGGTGGAGGCCGAGGTCGCGGATCGCTTCCGCCTTCCGGAACGCGTCCGCGCCAGGCTCCTCCTCGCCGAGGCGCTGCCCGACGATGCGGAGCCCGACGCCGAGCCGACGGAAGAACAGCTGGCGGCCGCGCGGGACGCGGCCCAGGCGGCGCTCGATCGGATCGAGCAGGGGGAGGAGTTCGCCGCGGTCGCGACCGACGTGAGCGACGACTTCACCGCGGCCGGCGGTGGCGATCTCGGCTGGTTCTCGGACGCCGATGTCGCCTACGACGAATACTTCGACGCCCTCGCCGACGCCGAGCCGGAGGACCTCGTCGGACCGGTCGAGACCGAGCGCGGCTACGCCGTGCTCCAGCTGACCGAGCGCCGCGAGGCGACCTCCGAGGACGGGCTCGATGCCCTGCTCGAGGCGCAGGGCGTGACCGATGCGGCGTACCGCGAGCACGTCCGCCAGGAGCTGCTCGTCGATGCCTTCCAGGACCATTTCGCGGAGGAGGTCGTCGTCTCGCCGACGGCCCAGCGGCGTGTCGCCGAGATCGTCATCCGGCCGCTCTCGGCGGAGGCGGTTCCGCAGGAGCGGGCGCGCCATGTCCTCGTACAGCCCGACCCGGACGCCGAGAGCCAGGAGGACGCGACCGACGAGCAGTGGGACGCGGCGCTGACGGAGGCGGCGGAGGTCCGTGCGCTGGTGACCGCCGAGGATGCGGACTGGTTCGCCATCGCCGAGGAGCACAGCGACGACACCGGCTCCGGAGGCCGCGGGGGCGACCTGGGCTGGTATGACCCGGCGGCCTCGCCGTTCGTGGAGGAGTTCGGCGCCGCGCTCGCCGAGCTCGAGGTCGGCGAGGTGAGCGAGCCGGTCCGGACCGACTTCGGCTGGCACGTCATCCAGAAGACCGGAGAGCGGGAGAGCCCGCAGGCACAGGCGGCCGACCTCGTCGAGGAGCTCCGCGCCGACCCCGACGCGTTCGCCCGGACCGCCACGCTCGTCAGCGAGAACCACGAGACCGCCCAGGAGGGCGGCGAGGTTGGATGGATCGCGCCTTTCGAGCTGGATGCCGCGCGCGAGGAGGCCGCCTTCGCCCTGACCGAGGTCGGCGAGATCAGCGATCCGGTGGAGGATCCCACCATCGGCCTGACGATTTACCAGCTCCTGGAGACCTCCGAGAGCGAGGAGATCGAGGAGGAGCGGCTCGAGCAGATCCGGAACAGCGGGTTCCAGCGCTGGCTGGACGACGAGGTGCGATCGGGCGTCGATACCTGGGTCGACCCGCAGTTCACCACGACCACTGCAGCGGGCTGATCCGATGATGGGCGCGTCACCGCGCCTGCTGGACGGCCTCTTGGCCGCCGCCGGCATCGATCCCGGCGACGGCCTCCAGGTGGTTGCCGCGTCCCGGCTGGCCGGCGCGCCGTTCGATCCGTCCTCCGCGCTGGTCGTGCTCGCCGATGGGTCGGCACCCGCCGCCGCGCTGCCCGGTCGGCACGCCAGGCGCGGCCCCGCGGCGGTACTCCGCGCCCTGTACCCCGACGGGCATCTCCTCCTTCGGCTGCCCGACCGCGACGCGCGACGCATCGGCGACATCGACGACGCGACGCTGGCGGGATCCGACTGGCTGGTCCCGCCGCTGGCTCCGGTCGACAACCTCGCCAGCCCGCATGGCATGGCCGCCATCAGCGCCCGGCTGCGCGCTCCCGACGGCTGCCCCTGGGATCGCAAACAGACCCACCGATCGCTGCGGCCGTACCTGCTCGAGGAGGCGTACGAGACGATCGACGCCATCGAGAACGGCGCCCCGGCGGACCTCGCCGAGGAGCTCGGAGACCTGCTCCTGCAGGTGATCCTCCACGCGCAGTTCGCCGCGGAGGCGGGCGACTTCGACCTGACCGACGTATACCGGTCGATCGCCGCCAAGATCGTCCGCCGCCACCCGCACGTGTTCGCCGGGCTCGACGTGGCCGGCGAGGGCGAGGTGCTCAGCAACTGGGAGACGATCAAGGCCGGCGAGCGCGCCGAGCGGGGGAAGTCCGACGAGGGGGCCTTCGGCGGCGTCGCCCGCGCCCTGCCGGCCCTGCCGGCGAGCCGCGAGATCCAGGACCGCGCATCGGGCCTCGGGTGGGACTGGGAGTCGATCGACGGGGTGTGGGAGAAGGTCGCCGAGGAGCTCGACGAGCTGCGCTTGGCCGATGGCGTCGAGGATCGCCTCCACGAGCTCGGGGACGTCCTGTTCGCGCTCGTGAACCTGGCGCGCTGGATGCAGCTCGACCCGGAGGAGGCGCTGCGAGCGGCGAATCATCGGTGGATGGCGCGCTATCGTCGCGTCGAGGCGCTGGCGGAGGAGCGGGGCATCGATCTCGCCGACCTGACGCTTGCCGAGAAGGACGAGCTGTGGGACGAGGTGAAGGCGGGGTGAGCGAGGATCCCCGACGGGTGGCGATCGCCGTGCACGCGGTCTTCCCCGGCGACCCGCGGGTGCGGCGCCAGACCGACGCTCTCATCGAGGCCGGCTACGAGGTCGACATCATCTGCCTGCGCCAGCCGGGCGAGGCGGCCGAGGTGGCCGAGAACGGCCGGCGCATCATCCGGCTGCCGGTGAACCGCACGTTCGTCGGGTTCGCAGGGCACCTGGCCGAGTACCTCGCCTTCACGGCCATGGTGGCCTGGCGCCTTGCGCGCGAGCATCGGCGCCGCCGGTACGACCTCGTGCAGGTGGCGACCGTGCCCGACTTCCTGGCCTTCGCCGCCATCCCGGAGAAGCTCGCCGGCGTCCCGCTCCTGCTCGACCTGCACGAGGACATGCCGGAGTTCTTCCGCGACCGGTTCAGCCATCCTCTCCTGCGTCCGCTCGTCCCGCTGGTGACGGGGACCGCCAAAGCGGCCGCGGCCCTTCCGGATCACCTGATCACGGTCCACGAGCCGCTGCGCGAGCTGTCGATCCGGCGCGGGGTCCCACCCGACCGGATCAGCGTGGTGATGAACAGCGCCGACGGCCGGCTGTTCGACGCCTCCCGGTACGAACGCCGCCCGTTCATGGCCGATGGCGAGCTGCGGATCGTGCACCACTCGAACTTCCAGCGGATCTACGGCCTCGATGTGGCGATCGAGGGCCTCGCCAGGCTGCGGGACGGGCTCCGCTGGCGGCTGGACGTGTACGGCGACGGTCCATGGCGGGATCCGATCGAGGCGGCGATCGCGCGAACGGGCACGGATGAGCGGGTGACGCTCCACGGCCGCGTCGAGATGGACGACCTGCCCGGCATCCTCGCCGATGCGGACCTCGGCCTCGTCCCGTCGCTCGCCGAACCGTACCTCGACTACTCGCTGAGCACGAAGCTGCTCGAGTACGCGGCGATGGGCGTGCCGATCGTCGCCAGTGACCTCGCGACCTTCCGGCATCACTTCAGCGATGAGGCGATCCGATTCGTCCCCGGGGGCGACCCCGACGCGTTGGCGCGTGCGATCGAGGCGCTCGTCGACGACCCCGTTGGCACCGCGTCACTGGGCCGTGAGGCGCAGCGGCAGGCGGTCGCCTACGACTGGGAGGTCCAGAAGGCTCGCTACATGGGCATCGTCGACCGGCTGGTCGACGGAGAGTCGCCGCGGCCGGTGCACCACCGCAACTGACCCAACGGGGCACGCAAGCGAGGGGACTTTTGCGGCATAGGCGGTCGGTGGGGCCGCCGATAGCCTTGGAGCACGGCCGGGCGACTGCCCTGCCCGCCGTGCCATCGCAGCCCTCGAGGAACCCCTGTTGTCGTACCGCCTCCGCGTCTCCGCCCTCACCGCCCTCTTCGCCGCCGTCTCCCTGTTCGTCCCCACCACACCGCCAGTGGCCGCGGCGGGCGAGAAGGTGGCGGTCATCGTCGGTCCGGTCGGCAGTCTCACTTCGAACTATCGGACCCGCGGCGACCAGGTCGCGGCCGCCGCGACCGCGGCAGGGGCGACGGTCGTCAAGGTCTACTCCCCCAACGCCACCTGGGCGAACGTCAGGGCCGCGGTGAACGGCGCGAACCTCGTCGTCTACTTCGGTCATGGCAATGGCTACCCGAATCCGTACACCGTCGGCACCGAGTACACCGACCGGGTCAATGGCTGGGGGCTGAACCGGACCACGACGAACGGCGATGCGGACAGCTGGTCGACGACGATGGTGTACTGCGGCGAGAAGGCGCTGCTCGGCACGCTCACCTCGTCCGACGGCGCGGCCCAGTGGAGCTACTGCGGCGGCAGCACGAACACCGACGGGATTGCGCCCGCCGCCAACTTCACCATGGTCTACGGCCAGGCCCACTACGCTCCGGGCTTTGGGGAGCGTTACGAGCAGAGCACCCCGCTGACCACCCTGAGCCAGGCGCAGCAGCGGGTTCGCAACTACAGCACGCCGGCGCTTCGCCTGGGCGGCAACTACCTGGCGACCGCCTACGGCGACGCGCACGACATCGTCCGCCGCGTCCTGACTCAGCCGACCACCGCCTTCGCCGACATCTTCGCCGCGGGGCGCGGCTGGAGCCCGTCGACGGCGGTCTCGATGGCCCACCCCGACGTCTCCGGCCGCCAGGTCTGGGTGCAGCGCACCTCGATCAGCGGCTTCCACTTCGGCGAGCCGGACTACTGGTACGCCTTCGCCGGCGTCCCGTCCCGCACGCCGAGCGGCGGCACCGCCACGCCGGCCGTCGCTACACCGCCCACGACCCTGCCGACGGGCGAGGTGGATCGGCTCGCCGGCGCCGATCGCTACGCCACCGCCGCGGCGGTGAGCGCGGCGAGCTACGCACCGGGCGTTCCGGTCGCCTACGTCGCCACCGGTGCGAACTTCCCCGATGCCCTGGCGGCCGGCGCTGCCGCCGTGCGCCGCGGCGGTCCGGTGCTGCTCGTGACGGGCTCGAACATCCCAGGACCGACGGCGACCGAGCTCGCGCGTCTCGATCCGGCCGAGATCGTCGTGGTCGGCGGCAGCGCGATCGTGTCGCAGGCGGTCGTGAACCAGCTGACGGCGTACGCCACCACCGGGACCGTTCGCCGCCTGGCAGGTGCCAACCGATACGCCACCGCGGCAGCCATCAGCCGCGACACGTTCCCGCGGGACGTGCCGGTGGCCTACGTCGCGACTGGCATGAACTTCCCCGACGCGCTCGCCGGCGTCGCCGCCGCGGGCAGCGGCGGAGGACCCGTGCTGCTGACGTTGCCGAACGAGCTGCCGTCGGAAACCGCCGCGGAGCTCGGCCGGCTGCGCCCCGACCGGATCGTGGTCCTGGGCGGGACGAGCGTCATCTCGAGCGCCGTCGCCAACGCCCTGGGCGGCCATGCCGACGCCGGCGTCATCCGCCTCTCGGGAGCGAATCGCTACAGCACCGCGGTGGACGTGTCGCGCAGCACCTTCACCGGCAGCGAGGTCGTCTTCATCGCCACCGGGCTGAACTTCCCGGACGCCCTGGGTGGCGGGCCGGTCGCGGGCAGCGTCCCCGGCCCGCTCCTGCTCGTGCCGGGCACGAGCGTCCCGTCCGACGTGGCGAGCGAGCTGCAACGGCTGGGCGCCGACCGAATCGTGATCCTGGGCGGCACGAGCGTGGTCTCGGCCGGCGTGCAGTCGCAGCTGGGGTCCCTGCTCGGCCAGTGAACAGCCGGGAAGAGGCACGATGGCCCGGAGGTACTATTGGGCGGAGGATGATGGACCGATAGGGTCCGGTGCGGTCGCCGAACGACGCGCGGCCGCGCCGTCATCCGCATTAGGACCCCGCATGCACCCGTCCCACCATCGCCGCCGCGTCCCACTCCGCCTGCTCGTCGCCTGCGCACTGCTGCTGCCGGCAACGCCGGCTGTCGCCGCCGACCCGACCCTGGGCGACGCGGTGACGCAGCCCGATGGCACCGTCCTGCCACCGATGCCCGCGGACCAGGTTCGGCCGACGGTCCAGTCCGAGATGCTCGCCGAGCACGGTGGAGCGGACGGCGCGGCGGCAGCGGCAACGGTCGAGCCGCTGGGCGAGGCTGGCGGGATCGTGCAGGTGGCCGAGCCCCTCGTGGAAGTGGCCGGCGGGGCCGCCGGCCCGGCCGGGCCGTTGCCGAACGGGCTCCGGCGCGAGGTCCTCGGATTCCTGCCGTACTGGAAGCTGGACGCCAAGACCCGCGCGAGCCTGCGGCTCGATCTCGTCTCGACGATCGCCTACTTCAGCATCGGCGTGCAGCCGAACGGCTATCTGGCGCGCGGCCCGTCCACGGCGCGGACGGTGGGATGGAGCGGCTGGACCTCGCCGGCCATGACTGAGCTGATCTCCGCGGCCCACGGGCGGGGCGTCCGGGTGGTCCCCACGATCACGATGATGGCGTGGAACGACGACTACACCGACATGTCCGCATTCCTCAACAGCTCGGCGTATCGGTCCCGCCTGGTGGGCGAGATCGTCACGATCGTGCGCGACCGACGCGCCGATGGCGTGAACATCGACTTCGAGCCGGTGCCGTCGAGCCTGCGCTCGCAGTTCACGACTCTCGTGCGCCAGATCAAGGCCGGCCTCGTGAACGCCCGCGTCGGCTCGTACGTCACCGTGGACACGATGGCCGGCGCGGCCACCTGGTCGACCGGATACGACGTCCAGGCCCTCAGCGCCTCCGGCGCGGCCGATGCGCTGATGGTGATGGCCTACGACTTCCATTGGAGCGGCTCGGCGCGCGCGGGTGGCGTGGCGCCGGCCGAGAGCAACACGATCTTCGCCGCCGGGGACGCGCTCCGCGCCCACCTGGCGGATGTCCCGGCCAGTAAGCTGATCTGGGGCATTCCCTACTACGGCCGCGCCTGGAACACGACGAGCGATGCGCTGAACGCCACCGTGCGGTCGCCGGTCGCGAGCGTCGCCTTCAGCTACTACTGGACCGACGAAGGCGCACCCGCGGGCGGGAAGGTCCTGGCGCAGCGCCACGGGCGGCGCTGGGACGCGACCGGCCAGGTGCCGTGGTTCGCGTTCCGTGACTCCGGTGGTGAGTGGCGGCAGGGCTACTACGACGACCCGGTGTCCCTCCGCATGAAGTACGACGCCGTCAACCGCCACGACCTAGCCGGCATCGGGATCTGGCATCTCGGCATGGACACCGGTGTCAACGACCTGTGGAACGTGATCGAGGACAAGTTCAGCAAGGTGCAGGTCCGCCTGTCCGGCGCGGACCGCTACGCGACGGCCACGGCCGTCAGCCGCTGGGCGTTTGCGGCCGGCGTGCCGGTGGCGTACGTCGCGACCGGCTCGTCGTACCCGGACGCCCTCGCTGGCGGCCCCGCCGCCGCCCGAGGTGGCGGCCCCATGCTGCTCACGACGCGGGACGCCCTGCCGGAGACGACCGCGGTCGAGCTGGCGCGTCTACGGCCGGCGAAGATCGTCATCCTGGGCGGGACGAGCGCGGTCGGCACCGCGGTCGCCAACCGGCTCGCCGGCTATGCGACGAGCGGCGTCGTGGAGCGGCTCGCCGGCACGGACCGCTACGCGACCGCCGCAGCCGTCTCGCGCGCGACGTTCGCGAAGGGCGTGCCCGTGGCCTACGTGGCGACCGGCACCTCCTTCCCGGATGCGCTTTCCGGTGGGGTCGCGGCCGGCCGGCAGCAGGGACCCGTGCTCCTCGTGTCGCCGACGTCCGTCCCGGCCGCGACGAGGGCGGAGCTCGACCGGCTCGACCCGGGCCGCATCGTGGTCCTCGGCGGCACGAACGCCGTGAGCGCCGCCGTGGCCTCGGCGCTCGGTGCATATACGACCGGATCGGTGACCCGGCTCTCCGGCGTCGACCGCTACGGGACCGCCGTGGCCGTCTCGAAGGCGACCACCGCGACCGACGGCCCGCGGACGGTCTACCTCGCCACGGGCACATCGTTCCCCGACGGGCTGGGTGGCACGCCGGTGGCAGCCCGCTCCGGCAGCCCGCTTCTCATCGTGCCCAGCAGCGGGCTCACCGCCGCGGTGGCCGCCGAGCTGCGGCGGCTCAATCCGCCGCGCGTGGTGATCCTCGGCGGACCGAGCGTCGTCTCGGCGGCCGTCGCCGCGCAGGTCGCCGCCCTCTGGGACTAACGGGCACCGTCGCGACGGTACTCAGGCGGCGTCGACCGTGACCGATCGGGCCATGGTGGCCCGGTGCCCGGCACCGGTAGGGTCGTGTCGATCTCATCCACGCGTCCCATCGGAGCCTCGCATCGCCTCATGATCCGTCCCGTCACCCGCCGGTCCGTGGCACTCGTCGCCGCCCTGTCCATCCTCGTCGGCATCACCGCGCCGGTCGCCGCCGTCGACGGGGCCACCTACGTCCAGCTGACGAACGAGAAGCGTGCCCTGGAAAGCAAGGGCCCCGTCAGCCTCCATGCCGCGGTGGACCAGGTCACCGTCGAGCGCGCCAACCACATGGCCGCCAACGACGAGTTCGAGCACGACATGGCCTACGTCGCGTCGCGCCTCACCCAGCTCGGCGTCTGCTACACGGGCTACGGCGAGATCATCGCGTATACCACTCGCAACGACTACACACCGTCGAACGCCATCGAGCGCTGGTGGGTCTCGACCGGCCACCACGCCATCATGGTCGGCGACTACACCCATGCGGGCGGGAGCCACACGCGCTCCACCGAGACCGGTCGGATGTACTCGGTCATGGTGTTCGTGAAGCTCTGCGGCTCCTCGTCGACGCCTCCGGGCTCCGGCAGCGGGACGGTCATCAGCCGCATCGCGGGCACGGATCGCTACGCCACGGCGGCGGCGATCAGCAAGTCCCGCTTCGGTGGCGGCGCATCCACGGTGTTCGTCGCCACCGGCGCCTCCTTCCCCGATGCGCTCGCCGGCGCTCCCGCCGCCGCTCGTGCGAAGGGACCCGTCCTGCTCACCGCTCGCGGCGAGCTGCCGGCCGCCACCGCCACCGAGCTCGCGCGTCTGAAGCCATCGGTCATCATCGTCCTCGGGGGCGGCGGGGTCGTCTCCGACGCCGTCGTTTCGAGGCTCCGTGGCTACGCCGGCACCGTGGTCCGCTGGGCCGGCGCCGATCGGTTCGCCACGGCCGCCAGGATCAGCGCGCAGTCGTTCCCGTCCGGGGTCGCGGTTGCGTATCTCGCGACCGGTGAGACGTTCCCCGACGCCCTGTCCGGCGGCGCGGTCGCCGGCCGCGTTGGCGGACCGATCCTGCTCGTGAGCCGCAACGGCATCCCGGCGGCGACCGCCGCCGAGCTGGCGCGGCTGAAGCCGGCCAAGATCGTCATCCTCGGTGGCACGAGCGTCATCGGCGACGCCGTGCGCGCGGCCGCCGACCGGTACACCACGGGCGCGGTCAGCCGCCTCGCGGGAGCGGATCGGTACGCGACGTCCGTCCAGGTCAGCCGGTCGGCATACGGGTCGAGCGACTCGGTCTTCATCGCCACCGGCACGAAGTTCCCCGATGGCCTGGCCGGCGGCCCTGTGGCCGCCCTGCTGCCCGGCCCGCTGCTGCTCGTGGCCCCGACCCAGCTGCCGGCGGTCGTGCGATCGGAGCTGCAGCGGCTCGGGCCGGACCGGGTGTTCGTGCTCGGCGGCACGGGGGTGGTGTCCGGCACCGTGGTCAAGGCGATCGACGCGGCCCTGCCCTGATCGCATCGGCTGCGGCGTAGAATCGGCAGCCACATGACCACCACACCCGCCGTCCCCGGGACGGGCCGTCGCGCCGACGGCCGCGTCCCGAACCAGCTCCGCCCGGTGAAGATCGTTCCGGACTACCTGAAGTTCGCCGAGGGCTCGGTGCTCATCCGCGTGGGCGATACCCGTGTGCTGTGCGCCGCGACCATCGAGGACCGGGTGCCCGGCTGGATGCGTGGCAAGGGCCGCGGCTGGGTGACCGCCGAGTACTCGATGCTGCCGCGGGCGGGCACCGAGCGCAGCCAGCGCGAGGCGGCCCGCGGCTCGATCGGCGGCCGGACGCACGAGATCCAGCGCCTCATCGGCCGCAGCCTGCGCGGGGTCGTCGACATGGGCAAGCTCGGGGAACGCACGATCACCCTCGACTGCGACGTCATCCAGGCCGATGGCGGCACGCGCACCGCGAGCATCACCGGCGCCTACGTGGCGCTGGCGCGCGCGCTGAACAAGTACGGGATGGGCCACCTGCTGACCGGCCAGGTCGCGGCGGTCAGCGTCGGAATGGTGAGCGGGCTGCCGTACCTCGACCTCGACTACTCCGAGGATTCCACCGCGGAGGTCGACTTCAACGTGGTGATGACCGACGACGACCGCCTGATCGAGGTCCAGGGCACCGCGGAGCACGGCGCGTTCAGCCGCCCCCAGATGGACCAGATGGTCGACCTCGCCGCCGCCGGCATCCGGCAGCTGTTCACGCTCCAGCACGCTGCCATCGAGGCACCGCCGGGGGAGTGAGCCGCCTGCTCATCGCCACCACGAACCCGGGCAAGCAGCGGGAGTTCCGCCGCCTGCTGGCCATGCTGGATGCCGAGCTGGTGACCCCCGACGAGCTGGGGCTGGACCTCGAGGTCGACGAGCCCCACGACACGTATGCCGAGAACGCCGCCGCCAAGGCCGATGCGTTCGCGCGCGCGTCCGGCATCCTCAGCCTGGCTGACGACTCCGGGATCGAGATCGCCGCGCTCGACTGGGGACCCGGGGTCCGCAGCGCGCGCTGGGGGGACGGCCGCAACGCGGAGCGGGTGCTCGAGGCGCTCGGGTCGGCGCCCGATCGGCGGGCGCGGATGGTCTGCGCGGTCGCCGTCGCCCGCCCCGGCGGGCCGGCACCCCGGATCGAGATCTTCACCGGCGTGGTCGAGGGACGGGTGGCGACCGAGATGCGCGGCGCAGGCGGCTTCGGCTACGACCCGATCTTCGAGCTGCCGAGCGGCCTCACCACCGCGGAGCTGCCCGAGGACGAGAAGGACGGGCTGAGCCACCGCGGCCGCGCGATCGCCGCCGCCGTGCCCCGCCTCCAGGAGCTGCTCATCGACCACTAGGCCATCGGTCCGGTTCGGGCGGGGAACCATGGTCCGGTCGTCGCCGGCGGTGGGGAGA
Organism: Candidatus Limnocylindria bacterium; assembly: GCA_036380455.1. GTDB lineage: Bacteria > Chloroflexota > Limnocylindria > QHBO01 > QHBO01 > JACDBZ01. Next base: position 16,142 of record DASVEQ010000057.1, read on the forward strand.
CGTACGGTTCGGACACCTCACGGGGGCCGCAGCGAGATGGTTCCCGGCCCATCGAACCGCACCGGAGTCCCCACAGCGTGTCCCGAGCCCTCTCGACCGTCCTCGCCCTCCTGGTTGTCGTGGCCGGCGCCCTGCCGATCGCGGCGGCCGACGAGAAGGCGCCGCTGCCCGACACCGATGCACCGCCCACGGTCTCGAGTACCGGCGAGGTCGTTCCCGGCGAGGTGATCGTCAAGTTCCGCGACCCCGAGCGCGGCCCGGCGCTCGCTCGGGCGCGCGGTCTCGCGACGCTCGCGAGCGTCGGCGAGCCGGCGAAGGGCCTGCCCGCCGTGGTGTCGACCGCGGGACGACCCGTGGACCAGGTGCTCGTCGAGCTGCGCGCGGATCCGAACGTGGAGTACGCCGAGCCGAGCTACCGCGTCCAGCTCGTCGAGGAGGGAGCCACGACCGCGGTCGGCGTGAACGACCCGCTCACCGCCGGCCAGTACTCGCTCGACCAGATGCGCGTCCGCGACGCCTGGTCGCTGTCCAAGGGTGGGACCGGTGTCGTGGCGGTGCTCGACACCGGCGTGATGGCCAACCACACCGACCTCAGCGGTCGAGTGCTGGCCGGCTACGACTTCGTGAACGATGACTCGAACGCCGCCGACGACAACGGGCATGGGACCTGGGTTGCCGGCATCATCGCCGCGAAGCCGAACGACGGGTACGGCATCGCCGGGATCAGTTGGAGCGACAAGATCCTGCCGGTCAAGATCATGACGCGGGAGGGCACCGGCAGCACCAGCGACCTCATCGCCGGCATCCGCTGGGCCGCCGACCACGGCGCGACCGTCATCAACATGAGCGTCGGAGGCTTCCCGTACACGCAGGGCGTGCAGGACGCCATCAACTACGCCTGGGGCAAGGGCGTCGTCCTCGTCGGTGCCGCTGGCAACAACAACCGCGACGAGACCTTCTACCCGGCCTCGATGGCGAACGTCGTGAGCGTCAGCGCCACGCAGGTCAACGACGAGTTCAGCTATTGGTCGAGCTACGGGTCCGCGGTCGACGTGAGCGCGCCCGGCTCGTCGGTGCAGACCACGAACTGCACGGTCTGCACCTACGCCGATCATCACACCTGGGGCGCGCACACGTATATCAGCGGCACCTCCTTCGCAACGCCGAACGTGGCCGGCGTCGTCGCGCTCATCCGTGCGCGCTACCCGTCCTTCACGCCGCAGCAGGTGGTCGACCGCCTGATCGGTACCGTCGACGACCGTGGACCCGCTGGCTGGGACAAGCGCTACGGGCGCGGTCGCGTGAACGCGTACCGCGCGCTCGGCGCCTCGGTGGCCGCGACCGGCCTGCTCGGCGGCGACGCCTTCGAGGGCAACAACAGCCTGGCGGCCGCGCGCGTGATCCCCCTCGGCACCGCCACGCGTCCCTCGATCTACCCGGCGGGCGACGTGGACTTCTTTGCCGTCAACGTCCCGCGCGCCGGCCGGCTGGACGTCCGGGTCAGCGGGGTGGTCGACACGCGCGCCTACCCGTGGAACAAGAGCTCGCTCAAGATCGACCCGATCGTCGAGCTGTACACCACCGGCGGCACGCTCCTCCGTCGCGTGGACGCGGTCTGGGAGAACGGCACGGAGCTCGCGCAGACGACGGTCGCCGGCCCGGGTCGCATCGTCGTCCGCGTCCGCAACTACTTCGCCAACGGCAACCGGAGCGCCTACGCGGTCACGCCGACGTACGTCGACACCGCCGCACCCGCGCTCTCGGCCCGAAGCCCGGCGCCCGGCGCGCTCGGCGTCTCGTACGACGGGCCCCTCACCGTGACCTTCAACGAGGCCGTCGTCGGGGTCAGCACGTCGAGCATGGTGCTCCGCACTGCCTCGAATGCTTCCGTCGGCTCGACGGTCACCTACGACGCGGCGGCCCGTCGGGCGACGCTGCGCCCGACCTCGCCGCTCGCCGGGGAGCAGACCTACTCGCTGACCCTGACCTCCGGCATCAAGGATCCGGCCGGGAACGCCATGCCGCCGACCAGCTGGACCTTCACCACCGGCAAGACGGCTCCGCGCGTGTGGGGTGACGATCGCTACGCGACGGCAACCGCCCTGAGCCGCACCGCGTTCGGTGTCGGGGTCCCGGTGGCCTACGTCGCCACGGGCGCGACCTTCCCGGATGCGCTGGCCGGCGCGCCGGTCGCGCGGCTGGCCGGCGGACCGATCCTGCTCGTCGAGAAGGGGTCCGTGCCCGCGGTCACCGCCGCCGAGCTGAACCGGTTGAAGCCGGGCCGCATCGTCGTCCTGGGCGGGCCGAGCGTCGTCGCCGAATCGGTCCTTACCGCGCTCGACGCGTTCACCCCTGGGTCGGTGACACGCGTGGCCGGAGCGGACCGGTATGCCACGGCCGCGCAGATCAGCCGCTCCGCGTTCGCATCGGCGTCGCTGGTATATGTGGTGACCGGCGAGACGTATCCCGATGCGCTGTCGGCAGGGACGGTGGCTGCCGCTCGCAAGGCACCGCTCCTCCTCGTCCGGGCCGGTTCCATTCCATCGTCAACGCTCGCGGAGCTGGGTCGCCTCGACCCGGATCGGATCATGATCGTGGGCAGCACCGGCGTGGTGGGGAGCGGCGTCGCCTCGCAGCTCGCCGCATTCGGCCAGGTCACGCGCGTGTCAGGGCCTGACCGATACGCGACCTCCGCCGCGCTCAGCGCCGCGTCGTTCGCGACCAACGGGCCGGGGATCGTGTACGTCGCCACCGGAAAGACGTTCCCCGACGGGCTCACCGCCGGGCCGATCGCGGGCATGCGCAACGGGCCACTGCTCCTCGTGTCCGGCAGCTCGCTGCCGGCCGTGGTGGCCACCGAGCTTCGCCGGCTCGATCCGACGAACATCGTGATCGTCGGCGGGCCGAACGCGGTCACCGACTCGGTCCGCAACCAGATCCGCGCGCTCTGGCCCTGAGCGTCCGCGGCAGCGCGGCATTCCGCCGGGCAACGGCGCGGGGGCACCTGCACCTCGCCGTCGGGTACCATCGGTCTCGATCGCCGGGGCGTAGATCAGTCTGGTAGATCGCCTGCTTTGGGAGCAGGAGGCCGCCGGTTCGAATCCGGCCGCCCCGACCAGCGCATCGGACGCGCTACCATCAGCCACCGATGCTGATCCCCCTCACATTCGCGGCGGCCCTGGTGATCGGGCTGATCGTGACTCCCATCGTGCGCGGCTACGCGCAGCATCGGGGGCTCCTCGACCAACCGGGCGGGCGCAAGGTGCACGAGGTGCCGATCCCACGGCTCGGCGGGGTGGCGATGGCGATCGCCATCGCGGTGGCCATCGGCGGGGCGACGATCGTCGATCCAGACCTCGGCTCGACCCTCGGACTGCGGCCGAACCGGGCCCCGGCGATCCTCGCGGGAGTCGGCCTGCTTCTGGTCGTCGGGATCGTCGACGACGTGCGCGGCATGCGCGCCCTCGTCAAGCTGTCGTTCCAGGTGGCCGCGGCCGTGCTGGCGTGGTGGCTCGGCCTCAGCATCGACCGCCTGTTCTTCCCGTGGGCCACGGTCGAGCTCGGCCCGCTCGCCCTGCCGGTGACGGTGGCCTGGATCGTGGGCGTCATCAACGCCATCAACCTGATCGACGGGCTCGACGGCCTGGCGACCGGCGTCGTGCTGACCGTGCTCGGCGCGTTCGGGCTCCTCGCCGCCGCGGACGGCGTGGACCCGACGCTGTTCATCGTGGCGGCCACCATCGGCGCAGCCGTCGGGTTCCTCGCGTACAACCTTCACCCGGCCACGATCATCATGGGCGACACGGGATCGATGGTCCTCGGCTTCGTGGTGGCCGCGGTGGCGATCTCGCTGATGCAAGACGGGGTCTATCCCCAGGCGCCGTGGGTCCCGATCGTCGCCCTCGGCGTCCCGATCATCGACACGATCTGGGCCGTCGTCCGGCGCACCGCCCGAGGCGACGCGTTCTTCGTCGCCGACCGCGGGCACGTCCACCACCAGCTTCTGCGGCTGGGATTCAGCCAGCGCGACGCGATGCTTTCGCTCACCGCGCTCTCCGCCGGACTGGCGATGCTCGCCGTGCTCCTCGGGCGCCTCGCCCGCAGCTAGGTCGCGCGCGATTCGGTGATCGAGGCGGCCGTCACCGCCAGCGCGCCGATCCCCAGCAGGAACCAGAACGCGAACCCGATGCTGTTCGCTTCCAGCAGCATCGTGCTGCCCGAGCTGACCGCGATGCCGGCGGCGGCGGCGGCCATACCTCCGAGGAAGATCCGCCGCCATCCCAGGCTGCGCCGCGCCGCACCAAGGATCCGGATGCCCGGAATGAGCGCCGCGGCCAGGAAGGCGGCGACCCCCAGGAGGCCGGTCTCGACCAGGAGATGCAGCCAGAAGTTGTCGACGGTGCGCTGCGCCGGGTTCCAGAACAGCGGACCGAACCCGTACTCGTCGTAGATCGGCGTGCCGTAGTTGAAGGCCACGGCGCCGCCGAAGCGACCCGGCCCGACCCCGAGCAGCGGATGGTCCCGGATGATCGGCAGCGACTGGATCACGAACAGCGTGCGCAGGTCGCCGCCGACGCCGATGGCGCCGACGCGGTCGACCGTCGAGTCAACGATGTTCGGCGCCCGCTGATTGGGGATGAGGAGGTTCCGGGGCATCACCACCGCCGTGCCGAAGGTCGTCACCGCCAGCAGGAACCCGATGAGGAGCGCGCGGCGGTCGATGATCGCGAGCGTCACCCCGACGCCGAGCACCAGCGCGATCCACGAGCCCCGCGAGAAGCTCAGCCACAGCGCCAGGAGCAGGGTGAAGGCGACGGTCCCAGCCACCCAGCGAAATCGTCGGTTTGGGAGCCGGGCGGCACCGAGCAGCGCGAACGGCACGGTGGCCACGAGGAAGGCGCCGAACACGTTCGGGTCGCCGAACAGCGAGGCGAGCCGCATCTCCTCGCCGAAGCGGCCGCGCACCGGGATCATGCCGAACAGCCTCGGGGTGAGCAGGCCCTGCCCGATGGCGAGCAGGGCGGCGACCATCACGATGGCCCCGATCACCGCCACCGCGAACATCGACTGGCGCGGCGTGAAGCCGACGAGGCGGGGCAGGAAGAAGAGCGCGGCGGCGTCGACCGTGAAGAGCACGCCGACCGCGGCGATGAGCGGCGGCACGCCGTTGACGATCGCGGAGGCCGCTGCGATGACCACGAAGGCGATGAGCGACACCGTCACCGGGTGCCGGAAGGCGGCAACCAGCCGCCCCTCGACCAGCGCCTTCCCCGCCAGGATCAGGGAGACGACGAGGAGCATCGCCTCCGACAGGTAGTGAGCGGCCGTCTCGAGATTCGCCGGCAGCATGTCCGCCACGATGTAGCGGTCGAGGATCGGGCTCAGGACGACGAGAACGATCGCGGTGCGCGGCCAGCGGACCGCCGCGACGGCGGCGAGCAGGACCAGCCCGACGCCAAACGCCGCGAATGCCGAGGGCGACGCCTGGGCGGCCAGCGTGGCGCCGATGAGCAGCAGGAGCGCGAGTGCCGCGACCCCGAAGGGCGCCGCGAAATTGCGCAGCCGCTGCGGTGGGATCGACAGGCCGTCGAGCATCACCGCGACCGCGTGGCCGGCAAGGAGACCTCCAGCATCGATGGGTGGCGAGGTGCTAAGGGTACGTCAACGGGGGCGCCGCTGCGAACGCTACGGAGCGCCGCCGGTGGCTGGCTGGTCGTCGGGACCTTCCGCATCGGTGGAGAGGTACCAGCCCTCGAGCTCGTCCGCCCCGAAGATCCGCTCCATCTCGTCGCGGATCGCATCCCGTCTCGGGACCAGCAGGTAATTCACGTCCGGGTTCGCCGGCAGGTCCACGAACTCGGGGTATGACAGCACGAGCCGCTCGATGTCGGGTCCGGTGATGAGCGGGACGAGCGAGGCGAGATCGCCGGCCTGGTCGCGCGGGAAGTCAGTGCTCACCGTGCGGCCGATGGCGTCGAGCACGCCCGGCAGCTCGAAGAACGTATCGGCCTCGGCGAGCTCACGGCGGAGGGCGAGCAGCACCCGCTGCTGCCGATCGCTGCGGGTGAAGTCGTTCTGCGGGACGAGCTCACCGTCGGGCATCTCGATCCAGCCCTTCCGGCTCCGCGCGTAGGCGAGCGCATCGAGGCCGTCGTACTGGTGGCAGCCGGCCGGCAGCACGAGCGGCTCGGTGACCACCTCGTTGAGAAGGCTCCCGTCGAACTCCGGATCGACGAGTCGCCCCGGCAGGCAGAGCTCGAGCCCGCCGAGCGCGTCGATGAGCTCGGCGAAGCCGGTCATGTCGACGAGCGCGTAGTGGTGGATCTCGAGTCCGAGATACAGGCCCACCGACTCCTCGATCGTGCGCAGCCCGCAGCGCTCGGCGGCGCCATCCATGTCGGGACACCACGTGCCGGGGTCGAGCGTGGCCGTGGCCAGCAGGCCGTTCACCTTGTCGGGGTAGATCCCGGCCGGAACGACGCTCGTGTCGGGGAGCGGCACGAACCCGGTGTCCCGAGGCACCGAGATCATCACCGCCGTCTCGGCGACCGGGTCGACGCTGACGAGGAGGATCACGTCGGTCAGCACGGCGTCGCGGCCGGGTGCCGCATCGGTGCCGAGGAGGAGGATGTTGATTCGATCGGTCCCGTTCCAGCGATCCACCGGCTCCCCGGGCGCGTCGGGAACGTCGGTGGGCAGCGCCCCCGACGCCGCCGGCAGGGGATCGCGGCGTCCCGGATCGGCGCCGGCGAAGACGTCGGTCAGCGTGTCCTCGAGCCGAACGACCACGACGCCGATCCAGGCATGCATCGCCAGCGTTCCCGCGAGGAGGGCGATGACCGCGAGGCCGGCCCATGGTCGCTCGCGAGAGAGCGTTCCGCGCCACGGCCAGAGGCCGGCGTCGGCGATCGAAGCGGAGCGCCACAGGAAGATCGCGCCGTTGGCGACCAGGACGCCCACGAGGAATCCGGTCGACAGCAGCACGTTGCGAGGAGGCACGACCACGCCGACCAGCGTTGCGGCGACGACTGCCACGAGAAGCAGCGCCGGGACGGCGAATGCGAGGGCAGCACGCGGACGGCCGGCGTACGCCTGACCCAGTCCCGGGAACAGGAAGGACAGGAGTGCCGCCAGCCAGGGACGCCGCGGTCGGGAACCGACCGGGGAGGGCCTCGGAGCGTCGACCATGACAGGCCGCCGAGTGTAGCACCGGGCGGCGAAACCCCAAGGTGGTGCGCCCTGTCCACGACTGGAGTAGTACGGGTGGGTTAGTACGTTTGCGCCACCTCCGGCGCCGCCCCCATACTGGCCCGGCCGGCGGACAGCCGGCCACGTCGTACGGGGAACCAGCGCCCTTGCCGCTCGAGCTGACCGTCATCGCCGTCACCGCGCTCCTGGCCGGCCTCCTCCTCGTGGCGGTCATGCTCTCCGGACGGACCGGCCCGGAGCCAATGCGTGAGCTGGAGGCGAGGGCCCCCGTCTCCGCCGGCACGGCGCGCGACCCCGACCGGGAGCAGCCGGGCGCCGACACGACGCTGCGCGTGGTCTGGTGGCTGACGATCACCATCGTCCTGCTCGGCGTCGGCATCAGCGGCTCGTTCGCCGCCGACCAGGCCCCGATCTTCCTGCTCGGCGGCGCCGGTGTCCTCGCCGTCGTCGTGTTCCACGAGCTGATCGGTTCAGCCCGCCGCGGCCGGCTCGCGCGGCTCGTTGAGCTGATCGCGGCGATCGCTCTCGTGGCCGGCCTGCTGGCCCTCTCCGGGTACGCCTCCTCGCCCTTCGCCGCCCTGTTTGCGCTCGTTGCCGTGGCGGCCGCGCTCGGCTTCGGCCCGCGTGCCGGACTGACCGCAGCGGCGCTGTCCACCGTCGCGTTCGGGGTCGTCCTGCTCGTCGATCCGGCGCTGGCCACCTACGCCGCCGACGATGCGCTGCGCCTGTCGTTCGGCCTCGGCGCGTCGTGGCTGCTCGCCTTCGTGGCGGTGGCCTACGCGGACCGCCAGCGCCGTGCCATGCGCCGCGCCATCGATCTGTCGCGCACCGACCCGCTCACGGGGCTTTTCAACCGCTCCCAGCTGTTCGTCACCCTCGAGCAGGAGGTCAGCCGCACCCGGCGCAGCGATCGCGGCTTCTGCGTCCTCATGATCGACCTCGACGGGCTGAAGGCGATCAACGACACGGGCGGCCACCTCCGCGGCGACCAGGTCCTCAACTCGCTCGGGGCGGTGATCTCGGGGTCGATCCGCACCGTCGACAGCGCCTATCGCTACGGCGGCGACGAGTTCGTCGTTCTCCTGCCGGAGACCGATATCGTCGGCGCCTTCGTGGTTGCCGAGAAGATCCGGGTCGGCGCCGAGGAGCTCGAGCTGACGCTCGGCCCCGAGTCGCAGGCCAGCGTGAGCATCGGACTCGTGTCGCACCCCGAGGACGGCCTCTCCGCCGAGGAGCTGATGGTGGCCGCGGACCGCGCCATGTACCAGGCCAAGTCGCTCGGCAAGAACCAGATCAGCGGCAATCCCCGCCCGCGCCCCGCGTTGCTGGCGCGTCGCTCGACCCTCGAGCCGCCCCCGACGGTGATCACCCCTGCAGCGCCCGAACCCGAGCCTGCCGCGCCGCGCGGCGAGGTCGTCGAGCCGCCCGGGGCGCCGCCGGCACCGGCCGATGATCGCGCGGTGGCGGTTCCGCTCGGCCCGGTCGTCCCACCCGAGATCACCGGACGCGACGTCGAGGCCGATGACGCCGAGCCCGATCCGATGGAGGTCCGCCGCCGGATCGCGACCGCCAGTCGGTCGTTCGATCCTGATCACCAGGTGCGGCGGGCGATGGACGCCTTCTTCTCGCCATCGATCCCGCCGACCGTCGCGCCTCCGATCGCCGACCACGAACGGCCCGGCCCGGAGCACTGATCCGCGGCGGGCTCAGCCCTCGCCGATGCCGGACCCGACCGGAACGATCTCCCACCAGATGCGGCCGGGCGGGAGGATGACCGGATCGCCGCCCTCCGCGTACGTCCAGGTCGTCACGTCGCCGGCGGCATCCCGCGACCAGCGGACGTCGTGGCCGCGACCGTCGATGTACAGGACGCCCTCGCCTTCCCCGGTCAGGTACTGGTAACGGCGCGGGAAGCCGCCCGGGTCGTTCTCGCCGATCAGCACGTCCTGGCGCACGACCTGCACGATGACCGTTCGGGCCGAGATGCGGTTGCGGCTGATGGCATCGAAGTTCGGTGCGCCGCCATCCGTCCGCAGCCACGCCCGCTCATCGGCGTCCCAGATCCAGCCGAACCGCCAGAAGCTGGCGGTCTGCAGCCCGATCGATCCGACCGGTCGCCCGTCGGGGAGCTCCGGATCGGCGGCGAACGCGAACGGAGCCCGCACCTCGCCGGCTCGCTCGGCGTAGCCGCTCAGCGTGGTGCCGTCGCCTTCCATCTGCTCGCGGGCGGCGTCGACGTCGAAGAAGACGTTGTGGGGAGCACCCCACACGCCGGCACGGAAGAAGAACGGCCACTGCCCGGTGATGCCGTTCACGTATGGCATGCCGTTGTCGATCATCCGGTTGAGGACGCGGCCCGCGCCGCCGAAGTTGAACGTCAGCACCCGCATCTGCTGCCAGTAGTCGAGGTTGAAATAGCGCATCGAGCGCACCGGGCCGACCGACGCCTCGATCGTCTCGTGGCACATGAAGATCGCGCTGAAGCGCGTCGTGTCACCCTCGACCGGCGCCTCGATCACGAGATCTGCCAGGTTGAGGCCGGACGGCGGTCGCGCGATCGGGTTGTTCTCGATCTGCACGAGCATCGGCACGCGCTCTGCCAGGGCCGGGTCGCTCAACGCCGTCCCGTTCATCGGGCACACGGCCTGAGGCGTCGGCGACGGCGTGGGGGAGGGCGTCGGCGACGGCGTGGGCGACGGCGATGGGGAGGGCGTCGGCGACGGCGTCGGCGTCGGGCCGGGGAGGACGTTGAGGACGGTGACGGTGCCGGCGAGTGCGACCAGGACGAGGACGAGGCCGGCAACGGCGATCACGGCAACGCGGGATCGGGGGAAGTGCATCGGTGCGCCATGCTAGCGGCTGGGCCGGGGTGGCGCGAACGCGCTGCTAGACTCAGCTGCCATGCCGGGCTTCTCCACGCGCGCCATCCGCGCCGCCAGCCGCATCCCCGACGCCCCGCAGCCGCCGGTCAACGTTCCGATCTACGCGAGCTCCACGTTCGAGGTGGCCGATGCGGCCGAGCTGGCCGAGCTCCTCGAGTTTTCGCGCCCCGGCCACTCCTACTCGCGCTACTCGAATCCGACCCACTCGGCTCTCGAGGAGGCCCTCGCGGAGCTCGAGCGGGCCGAGGCTGCGCTCTCGACCGCCTCCGGCATGGCGGCCGTGCACGGCGCGATGCTGTCGGTCCTGCGCACCGGCGACGAGGTCATCGTGCCGGCGGCCGTGTATGGCGGCATCGTGGGCATCGCCCAGACCGTGCTCGAGCGCTCCGGGATCGCGGCGCGCGCCGTCGATACCGCCGACCGGGGCGCCGTCGCCGCGGCGATCGGCCCGCGGACCCGGATGCTGTGGCTCGAGACGATCAGCAACCCGACCACCGCGGTCGCCGACGTTGCCGCGCTGGCGGAACTCGCCCACGCCCACGACGTCGTGGTGGCCGTGGACAACACCTTCGCCTCGCCCGCCCTCGCCAACCCGCTGGCGCTCGGCGCGGATCTCGTGATCCACTCGACCACGAAGTACATCGGGGGTCACTCCGACATCATCGGCGGCGCGATCGTCGGGTCGGCCGAGCGAGTCGCCGCCGCCCGCAAGATCGTCATCAACGCCGGCGGCAACGGGTCACCCTGGGAGGCCTTCCTGGCGCTGCGCGGCCTGAAGACGCTGGCCCTGCGAATGGAGCGCCACTCGGCCAACGCCCTGGCCGTCGCGCGGGCGCTCGAGCATGCCGCCGGGGTGACCGCGGTGCGCTATCCAGGCCTCCCGTCGCATCCGCAGCACGAGCTCTCGAAGCGCGTCCTGCGGGACGGCATGGCCGGCGGCATGCTCGCCGTCGAGCTGGAGGGCGGGCGGGCTCACGGCGAGCGATTCCTCGGCCGGATGCGGATCGCTGTGCACGCCACCAGCCTCGGCGGCGTCGAAACGCTCATCAGCCACCCCGCCAGCTCGTCGCATCGGCAGCTGTCGGATGCCGACCTGGTGATGGCCGGCCTGACGCCGGGCACGCTGCGCGTCTCGATCGGGCTCGAGGACGCCGAGGACCTCGTCGCGGACCTCACCGCCGCAGCCGCCGGGTGATGGCCGCGTCATCGGGCGCGGCCCGCGTGGCGTCGGTGCCGGATCGGCTGGCCATCATCGCGGAGCGGCTCCTCCGCCAGCTCGGTGACGCGCGGATCGGGCTGGGCCTCCTCCTCCTGACCGGGGTCGTCAACCTGCTGGCCGCGCTCCTTCCCGATGGCCCTCGCCGGCTCGACGGGCTTCCCTACGCGCTCCTCCTCGGCGTGCTGGCGCTGAGCGCCGTGGCCGCCGTCGCAGTGCGCGTGCCCGCGACCTGGCGCGAATGGCGGCGGCCCGGGCCGGTGGCCGGCGGCGGGGCACTCCAGGCAACCGTCGCCGCACGCCCGCTCGAGGAGGTCGAGGCGATCCTGCGGGGGGCCGGCTACCGGACGCGCGCTGGACGGGGCCGGCGGTCCGCCCGGTCGGCAGTCCATGGCGTTCGCCGCGGTTGGTCGCGGTTCGCCGCGCAGGCCAGCCACCTCGGCCTCGTCGTCATCGTGCTGGGGGCTGCCATCGGCGCGGCATTCGGCTCGGAGACGACGTTCTCGCTCCTGCCCGGAGACCAGGCATTGTTGGACGCGCCGGAACCTGGATTCTCGGCCGCGGTCCGGCTCGACGGCCTCGGCGCAGCGTTCGACGCCGATGGCCGCCCAACCCGGCTGGACACGGAGGTGTCGTTCCTGCGCGACGGCGAGGTCGTGGAGACGCGCGTTCTGCGCGTAAACGAGCCCGGCGCGTTCGACGGGTACCTCGTGCATCCGTGGACCTACGGCCCGGCGGCCCGCGTCCGCGTCGCCACGCTCGGCGGCGCGACTCTGCTCGACGCTCCGATCCCGCTCGACGCGGAGCGCGACGGTCGCGCGGTCGGCGCCGTGGAGCTGCCGAGCGCCGGCGTATCCCTGGGTCTGGTGCTGGTCGACAGCGCCACGAACGCGCTGGGCGTCAGCGTGGTCGGCTCGGACGGGCTGGCCGATACGGCACGCCTCCAGCCCGGGGATGAGGCACGGGTCGGGGATCTCGTGGTGACCCTCGACAGCTTCGACGCGTGGGTCACGCTGTTATCGCGCCGGGATCCGGGCCTCGGAATCCTGTTCGCGGGCGCTGCCCTGCTGTGCCTGGCGCTGGCGATCGGCTTCTGGCTGCCGCGGCGTCGGGTGACGGTCAGGCCGGCCGGCACCGGCCTCGCGGTCGTGCTGCGAGGCGAGCGCTACGATCACCCGACCGCCGAGCTCAACCGCCTCGTCGGGTTGCTGGCGGCCCGGCGGTGACGAGCGTCCTCGACGCCTGGCGTGCGGTCGACCCCGAGGCGCGTCTCGCCTCCGGGTCCGTCGAGCTGCTCGGCCGGCCGCTGCGCGGGGTGGAGCGGACGAGGGCTGCGCCACCGCACCTGCCGGCGCTCGCCCCGGGGCAGCTGCTGGTCGCCGACGCCTCGGTGCTCGGCGACGGCCTCGACGCGCTGCTTGCCGCGCTCGCCGAGGCGGGCCTCGAGCCGGCCGCCGTCTGGGTGGTCGGGGAGCGGGCGCCCGCGCCGGACCGAGCCGGAAGTGTCCTGCCGATCCTGGCCGGCGCGGGGAGCCCGGCGCGCGTGGTCGACGCTGTCGGCGCCTACCTCGAGCGAGAGCGCGAGCACCTGGCCGAGGTGACGACCGAGGTCCGGCTGGCCGGCGCCGAGGCGGCGCTCGCCGATCCGCAGCCGGGCGCACCGGCCGGCGTCCTGGCCGGGCGGCTCCGTCGCGGCGTCGCGGTCACCGCCGACGGCGCGTTCGCGGCACTGAACCCGCGCCAGGCCGGCACCGCCCTCGCCACTCGCTTCGCGGCGGCGCACGCCAGACTCTTGGGTGACCGGTCGACCCGCCCGGCTGCGTCACGCCGGACGCGCGACGGGCTGTGGATCCTCGAGCGGCCGATCGGGCCG
>DASVEQ010000058.1:0-7801 GCA_036380455.1 Candidatus Limnocylindria bacterium
GGCTCCTCGAGGCCGATGCCTACCCGGGCGTGGCCACCCACGATCCCGAGATGATCGACCGCGTCAGCGCCTCCGCGCGTGAGCGCGGCATCGGTCCCGACCGGTTCGAGTTCCAGCTCCTGTACGGCGTGCGACGCGACCTCCAGCGCAGGCTCGTCGCCGACGGGTATCGGATGCGGGTGTACGTGCCATACGGCACCGAGTGGTACCCGTACTTCATGCGTCGCCTGGCCGAGCGTCCGGCCAACGTGCTGTTCGTGGTTCGGAGCGTCTTCGGTGAGCGCGGCTGAGCCCGTTCCCCCGTCGGCATCGGTGTCAGGGTCGCTTCCTGCTGCACGGACGCGCGACGGCGGTCTGAAACGGAGGCCTTGGCCGTTTGCAGCGCCGGCAAGCAACGACCAGTTTGAAGCGGGAATGGGGCTCTGCGTGACCGCGCGTTGCCAGGGCGGCAAGCCAGGACGAAGTTACGGTTCAGCTTCTCCGTTGTTTGCAGCAGTGACAACGCCATTGCGGACGGCGGCGACCACGGGTATCGCTGCGGCTCACGGCGTATCGGCGTAGACTCGGGGTCAGCCCATGTCCGCAAGCAAACGGCCGAGCACCTCGAGCCTCCGCCGGTACCTCACATCTCGTCCCTACATCGCCGTCGCCGACATCCGGCGACGATTCGCCCTCGATCCGGAGGCGATGAGCGTGGTCTCGCGCAACGGGACGACCGCGTACGTCGGCCTGCCCGAGCGCGAGGCGACGAAGCTCCAGGACCTCTGGCAGCGCGATGAGGTCGGCGTGGAGCTCTCGGTCGAGGTGCGCGCGCCGGTGATCGTCGGCATCTACCCGATCCGGATCGCGCGTTTCGTCATCGACCAGGCGACGAACGGCAACGGCTATCATCCGCAACCGGTCGAGCCCAGCCCGTCGTTGGACGCGGCGGCGCCGGTCGAGCCGGTGCACGCCGAACCGCTGCATCGGCCGCCCGTCTACGAGGACGTGCCCGAGGCATGAGGGTCGGCGCGGTCATCGAGGACCTGATGCTCTTCAGTCGCATCGACGCCGCCGCCGTGGACGCCGGTGCATCGCTCCTGCGGGTCGGCGACCCGGCCGAGCTTGTGGCGGACGAGCCGTTCGACCTCGTCCTCGTGGATTGGTCGGCGCGTCGCAGGGACTGGGCGCACGTCCTGGCACGCTTGCGCGATCGCACCGCTGCCCGCGTCATTCTCTTTGGCCGACATACGGATCTGGAGGCCCACGCCTCCGCGCGGGCCGCGGGGCTCGGCCCGATGTGGGCGCGGTCGAAGCTGGTGTCCGAGCTCTCATCCTTGCTGGCTTCGAAGGGCGTGCGATCCACGACCGACGGCTGAGCGGAGGGGCCTGGTACGTTCGTACCACGCTTGCGGCGGCGGCCCGCCGTGGTGACGGTACGCACCGGTCCGTCACCCCCTTTGGAGAAAAGTATTGTCAGGTGTGATTCGGGGAGGTAAGTTGCGCTGACAATCTGAGGAGGGAAGTACCACTCCGACCCGAGACCGGACGGTACGATCGTTTTCAACCGCCCACGGAATTGGTTCCGACGCGTCGCGCTTCCCTGCGATCCACACCCAGCACAGCTGGAGTCAGGGGAGACCGTGCACGTCGGCGGACCAGGACCTCGCAATACGGATCCTATCGCTGTCGGGGTTCCCGACGAACGGGCGATGTGGACTGGGGCCAGCGATCGGGTCACTGACGCGCTCCACCATCGTTTCCACTCCATCCACCGGCGCACCTCACCCTGGGCCACCCATGCGCTCAGCGCACTGCGCGGCCCCATACGGGGCGCGCGCCACGCCATGTCCACCTCGGGAGGATCCGTCCAGTGACGCGCTCGATTGCCGCTTGGAGTCTGCATTTCCGCCTGCTCGTCCTCGGGATCGCGGCTGCCACGGTGATCGCTGGCTTTGCGCTGCTCCCGACCATGGCCCTCGACGTCACGCCGGAATTCACCCCGCCCTACGTCGAAGTCCAGACGGAGGCGCTCGGCCTGTCGGCTGAAGAGGTCGAGCAGCTCATCACCGTCCCGATCGAGGCTGACCTCCTGAATGGGGTTGCATTCCTCGACACCATTCAGTCGAAGTCCGTGGCCGGCCTGTCGTCGATCGTCCTCACGTTCGAGCCCGGGACCGATCCGGTTCGAGCGCGACAGGTCGTGGCGGAACGGATGACGCAGGCGCATGCCCTCCCGAACGTGTCGAAGGCCCCGACGATGCTCCAGCCGCTTGCATCGGCCAGTCGGGTCATGATGGTCGGCCTCTCGTCCGACGAGGTGTCGATGATCGACATGTCGATCCTCGCGCATTGGACCGTGCGACAGCGACTCATGGGCGTGACGGGAGTCGCCAACGTCTCGGTCTGGGGCCAGCGAGACCGTCAGATCCAGGTCCAGGTCGATCCGGAGCGCTTGCGCGACGCGGGCGTGACGCTCGAGAACGTGATCAAGACCGCGGGCAACGCCCTGTGGGTCTCTCCCCTGAGCTTCCTCGAGGCGTCGACGCCCGGCACTGGCGGCTTCGTCGAGACTCCAAATCAACGCCTCGGCGTTCAGCACATCTCGCCGATCGTCTCGGCCGACGAGCTCGCCGAGGTCGCCCTGGATGCGGACGGCGGCGCCGCCCAGCCCATCCGCCTGGGGGACGTCGCCAACGTGGTCGAGGATCACCAGCCCCTGATCGGGGATGCCCTTATCAACGACGGGGAGGGGCTGCTCCTCGTCATCGAGAAGTTCCCGGAGGCCAACACCCTGGAGGTGACGCGCGGCATCGACCAGGCTCTTGCCGCACTCGCGCCAGGGCTCTCGGGCATCGACATCGACTCGTCGATCTACCGGCCCGCCAGCTACATCGAGGCGGCCAGCGGCAACCTGTCGCTGGGTCTGCTCATCGGCCTGGTGCTCGCCGCGCTGGGCCTGGCCGCCCTCCTGCTCGACTGGCGTTCCTTGCTCATCGTCATGGTGGCCATCCCGGTTTCGTTGACCGTCGCCGGCCTGGTGCTCTACGCGCTCGGAGCGACGATCAATGCCATGGTGGTCGGAGGCATGGCATTGGCGCTCGTCGTGATCATCGACGACGCGATCGTCGGGGTGGAGAACGTGATGCGGCGCGTCCGCCAGCCGCGCCCGGATGACGAGGGCCGGTCCAAGGCCGAGATCGTCCTGGAGGCCACCGTGGCCGGTCGCGGCTCGCTTGGCTACGCCACCCTCATCATTATCGCCGCAGCCGTGCCGCTCCTTTTCCTTGCCGGCATTGCCGGCGCCTTCCTGCCACCGCTGGCCATGGCGTATGCGCTCGCGATCGTCGCCTCGGTTTTCGTCTCTCTTACCGTCAGCGTGGCCCTCGCGGTCGCGCTTCTGCCGGAGCGCGTTGGCGCCCGCCACGATGGCCCTGCCATCCGATGGCTGCAGAGCCGGTTCCAGCCCCTCCTGTGGCGCCTGGTCAATCGCCCGCGGCCGATGTTCCTGACTGCGGCCGTGGTCACCATCGGTGTGGCGGTGCTCGTCGCCGTCAGCATGGTGCCCGGCCTCGGAAACACGGCCGTCCCGACATTCCGTGACGGCGATCTCCTCGTCCATTGGGATGGTGCCCCCGGTACCTCGCGGATCGAGATGAATCGGATCGCCGCCGCCGCGAGCCAGGAGCTCAGGGCGATCGACGGCGTTCGCAACGTCGGCGCCCACGTGGGCCGCGCCGTCGCGTCCGATCAGGTCGTGAACATCAACGCCGGCGAGCTGTGGGTCAGCATCGATCCGGACGCGGACTACGACGCCACGATTGCCGCCATCCAGGAAACGCTCGATGGCTATCCCGGGCTGCGGCGCGAGCTCCTCTCGTATCAGTCAGACCGAATCAACGCGATCCTGACCGACGCGGACGACGATGTCGTCGTCCGCGTCTACGGCCAGGAGCTTGACGTGCTGCGCGCCCAGGCCGATTCGGTGCGAGACGAGCTGGCCGGTATCGATGGCGTGGCGGCAGCCCTCGTTGAGCCCGAGATCCTCGAGCCCACCGTCCAGATCGAGGTCGACCTGGCCGCGGCCGAGAGCCATGGCCTCAGCTCGGGCGACATCCGGCGTGCAAGCACCACGCTTCTCTCGGGGATCGAGGTCGGCAGCCTGTTCGAGGATCAGAAGGTCTTCCAGGTCGTGGTGTGGGGGGTGCCCGAGATCCGCGAGAGCCTGACGGACATCAGCGGGCTCCTGATCGAGACTCCGGAGGGCGGGCATGTCCGCCTCGACGAGGTTGCAGATGTCCGGGTGGGTCCCGCGGCGACCGTCGTGAACCGCGAAGGCGTGGCGCGCCGCATCGATATCGGCATCGACGTGGCTGGACGCGACGCACCGTCGGTCGTGGCCGAGATCGAAGATCGCGTGCAGGCCATGGAGCTCCCACTCGAGTACCACGCCGAGGTGCGGGCAATCGCCTCCGACCTGCAGGCTGAGCAGCTTCAGATGCTCGCGATCGTGGCGGCCGTCGTCATCGTGATCTTCCTTCTGCTGCAGGCCGCCTTCGACAGCTGGCGGCTGGCCGCCACGACGCTCGTGGTGATGCCGGTGGCGCTCGTCGGAGGCGCCCTCGCAGCGTTCGTGAGCGGGCAGTCAGGGTCGCTTGGCGCGACGGTCGGCTTCCTTGCCATCCTCGCCATCACGGCGCGTGGCAGCATCAGATCGATCGACCATTACCAGTCGCTGGAGCGGGCCGATGCGGAACCATCGGCACGAGAGGTCATCGTTCGCGGCACGCGCGAGCGGTTGGGACCGATCCTCGCGACGGCGCTGGCAACCGCTCTGATCCTCCTGCCCTTCGTGGCCCTGGGAGATCTCCCGGGCTTTGAGATCGTGCGACCGATGACCATCGTCATCCTCGGCGGCCTCGTAACCGCGACCATCCTCAACCTGTTCATCATCCCGACGCTCTATGTGCACCTGGGGCCGAGCGCGGAACCGGCGGTGGCTACGCCCACCGAGCCCACACCATCGCCTGAGCCGCAGGTCATAGGAGCCTAGCCATGCGTAGCACCAGCCGATCACTTGCGATCATGATCACGATTCTCAGCGTCGCACTCGCGGCGTGTGGCCAGGAGGCAGCCGATGCAGCGCCGGGCGCTGAGGCGGTTACCGTGACGGAGATCGAGGACTCCGAACTTCATCGCGTGACGCTTTCCGAATCAGCAGCCGCCCGACTGGGTGTCGAGATGGTCGCCGTGACGGAGGGCACGGGCGGCAGTCTGCTCATCCCGTACTCGGCCCTCCTGTACGACGCCAGCGGCGCCACCTGGACATACACCAGCCCCGACGAGCTCGTGTTCGTCCGAGAGCAGGTCGAAGTGGAGCTGATCGACGGGGACGTCGCGCAGCTGACCGCCGGTCCTGAAGCCGGGACGACCGTGGTCACGGTCGGAGCTGCCGAGCTGTGGGGCGCCGAGACGGGCGTCGGCGGCGGGCACTGATCACATCCAACGGCACGTGCCGGTAGCAGTGAGGGGCCTCCAGCCATGATGCGGTGGATCGTCGGGTCGAGCCTGCGGTACCGATTCCTCGTGCTCGCGTTCGCCGCCGGGATGATGCTGCTCGGCGTGGGCCAGCTGCAGAACGCGCCGGTCGATGTCTTTCCCGAGTTCGCCCCTCCGCGCGTCGAGATCCAGACACCGTCGTTGGGACTCTCGGCCGCCGAGGTCGAGTCCCTCGTCACCGTCCCGCTGGAGCAGGCGCTGGCGGGGGTCGAGGGTCTCGACGTCATGCGCTCGAAGTCGGTCCGTGACCTGTCGTCGATCGAGCTCATCTTCCAGCGGGGAGGAGACCTGCTCGAATCGCGACAGCTGGTCGCCGAGCGCATCGCAGCGGTAACGCCGAGCCTGGCGACCTGGGCGAGCCCGCCCGTGATCATGCAACCGCTGTCCGCGACCAGCCGCGTCATGAAGATTGGTCTCACGTCGAGCGAGCATTCGCTCATCGACATGTCGATGACCTCGTACTGGTCGATCCGGTCGAGGCTCCTCAGCGTTCCAGGTGTCGCGAATATCGCGATCTGGGGGGAGCGCCTCCGGATGTTGCAGATCCAGGTCGAGCCGGAGGCGATGGCGCGCGCCGACGTCGCCCTCGAGGATGTGATGGCTGCCACGGCAGAGGGCCTCGATGCCGGGCTGTTGCAGTTCACCAGCGGTTCGACGATCGGGACCGGTGGGTTCGTGGAGACGCCCAATCAGCGGCTCGCCATCCATAACGTCCCGCCCATCGTCGCCCCGGCCGACCTCGCGCATATCGTCGTCGAGAACCGTCACGGCCAGGACGTCCCGCTGACCGAGGTCGCTCAGCTGGTCGAGGACCACCAGCCGCTCGTCGGTGACGCGGTGATCAACGACGGCGAAGGTCTCATGCTCATCGTCGAGAAGTTCCCGTGGGCGAACACGCTCGACGTGACGCGCGGCGTGGAGGAGGCCTTCGAGGAGATGCGGCCGGGGCTGGCCGGTATCGAAATCGACACGGAGATCTTCCGCCCGGCCACGTTCATCGAGCAGGCCCTCGGGAACCTGACGAACGCCCTGCTCATCGGCAGCCTGCTCGTGTTCTTCGTCCTGATCGTCTTCCTCTTCAACTGGCACACCGCCCTCATCAGCCTCGTGGCGATCCCGCTGTCGCTCATGGCAGCGGCGCTCGTCCTGGATCTCCGCGGCGCCACCATCAACACGATGATCCTCGCTGGATTGGTCATCTCGGTGGGCGTGGTGGTGGATGACGCGATCATCGACATCGAGAACATCGTCAGACGACTCCGTCAGCATCGGCTGGAGCGGAGCACCAAGTCGACAATGTCGATCATTCTCGAGTCCTCGCTCGAGGTTCGCAGCGCCATCGTGTACGCCACGCTGATCGACGTGGTCGCCGTCGCGCCGGTGTTCTTCGTCGAGGGACTCTCGGGGGCGTTCTTCCAGCCATTGGTGATCTCGTATGGCTTGGCGCTCATCGCGTCGATGGTCGTCGCCCTGACGGTGACGCCGGCCCTGGCGTACATCCTCCTCCGCAACGCCGCAGTCGAACAGCGCGAGTCGCCCGTCGCTCGGGTCCTGCAGCGCGCGTACTCGGCGATCCTGGCCCGCATCATCCGGTCGGCCAGGCCGGCGTTCGCCACGGTCGCGGCGATCAGCCTCATGGGCGTCGTGGTCTGGCCGCAGCTCGGCCAGTCGCTCCTCCCCGACTTCAAGGAGCGGGACTTCCTCATGCACTGGGTGACGGCTCCGGGTACGTCGCTCGAGGAGGAGGTCCGAATCACGACCGAATCCAGCGTGGAGCTTCGGGCCATCCCGGGCGTCCGGAACTTCGGCGCGCACATCGGACAGGCGCTGCTGGCGGACGAGGTCGTAGGGGTCGACTTCGGCGAGAACTGGATCAGCGTCGATCCAGCGGCCGATTACGACACCACATTGGCATCGGTCCAGGAGGTGGTCAACGGCTATCCGGGGTTGCGACGCGACGTCCAGACATACCTCAAGGAGCGGATCCGCGAGGTCCTCACCGGTACCAGCGAAGCGATCGTCATTCGCATCTACGGCCCCGACCTGGCGGTCCTTCACGAGCGCGCGGAGGAGGTGGAGGAGGCGCTCGCGGCGATCGAGGGCATCATCGACCTGCATGTCGAGCTCCAGGTCGAGATCCCCCAGATCGAGGTCGAGGTGGACCTGGCGGCCGCGCAGGCGTACGGGATCAAGCCAGGCGATGTGCGGCGTGCGGCTGCCGCCCTCGTCGCGGGCGAGGAGATGGGCGACGTCTTCTTCGGCG
>DASVEQ010000059.1:0-37465 GCA_036380455.1 Candidatus Limnocylindria bacterium
GCTCGAGCTCCTCGGTGCGCAGCACCGGCGGCGGATCGTCGGGGACGGCGGGCGGGCGCATGCGCGCCATCGGCGACTCGTGGATCTCATCCTCCCCCACCAGCCAGCGGAAGACCTGCTGGAGGGACCGATAGCGATTGGCCACCGTCGCCGGCCGGTTGCCGGAGTCGGACAGCGCCACCAGGAAGGCCTCGATGTGCTCGCGGCGGATGGCCGCCACGTCGGTCGGCATACCCTGCTGTACCAGGAAGGAATTGAGCTGATTGAGCGCCTTCACGTAGGTGGCCACCGTGGAAGCGGCAAGATTCTCTGCTCTAAGATGGCGCGTGAAGGAGCCGACCGCATCGGCCAGATCGAGGGTCCCGGGAGCGTGGGAAACGGGTTTGGAGGGCATCTAACAGCAGGGGATTCGGCGGGTTTGGTCGTCGGAAAACTCACCGAATCATGTGCTGTAACAGCGGTGTGGTCAAGCCTCTTTCGAATCATGTGCTCTAACTGAGCACGAAACGTGGGCCGTTAGCTCAGCGGTTAGAGCAGGGGACTTTTAATCCTCGTGTCGTGGGTTCGAATCCCACACGGCCCTCCACCACCGTGCGACCCCGGCATTCACGTCATGCCGTGTCGTCAATCTCGGGCACCATGGGCGAGTGACCGTGATCGACTGGCTGCTCGACGCCGATCCCGCCATTCGTTGGCAGGTGATGCGCGACCTCACCGACGCGCCGAGCGACGAGGTCGCCGCCGAACGCGCTCGGGTGGCGCGCGAGGGGTGGGGCGCGCGGGTTCTGGCCAGCCAGGACGCCGACGGCCGATGGAACGGCGGCACGCTGTTCCCGTACTGGATCTCCACGGCGCACGCCCTCCAGCTGCTGTGCACCTTCGGCATCGACACGGCCAGCGAGGAAGCGCAGCGCGCGGTGGCGCCGGTCCACGAGGCCGCGCGCTGGGAGTACGACGCCAATCTTCGGTTCTTCGACGGCGAGGTGGAGCCCTGCATCAACGGCCGCACCGTCGCGATCGGGGCCTACTTCGGCCGCGACATGCGTCAGGTCGTCGACCGGCTGCTGACCGACCAGATGGCCGATGGGGGCTGGAACTGCGAGCAGGAGAACGGCTCGACCCGTGGGTCCTTCGACACCACCCTGAACGTCCTGGAGGGCCTCCTGGAGTTCGAGCGGACCGGCGGGGCGAACGGCGACGTCACCGCCGCCAGGCTGCGCGGAGAGGAGTACCTGCTCGAGCGAGGCCTCCTCCGCCGCCTGTCCGACGGGGAGATCGGCCAGAAACGCTGGCTGTCCTCGGGATTCCCGGAGGCGTACTTCTACACGCTCCCGCGCGTCCTCGACTACTTCCGCCAGGCGCGGACCGCCGCTGACGGGCGGATGGCCGAGGCCCTCGACATCGTCCGCTCGAAGCGGGACGCGGACGGCCGGTGGCCGCTCGACCACGTCTACAACGACGCGACGCTCGTCGACTTTGGCGAGTCGGTGGGACAGCCCAGCCGATGGATCACGCTCCGGTGCCTCCGCGTGCTGCGCTGGGCGGACCGTGACGGCCGGCCGGCGTCGTCGCGGCCCGCACCCGCGTGATCGGTGAGGCTTGGACGGACGTGAGAGCCGCCCGGCGGACCGGGCGGCTCTCGATGCAGAGGTGGGCGCGGTGGATCAGCTGCCCGGCACGCGCATGAGCAGCAGCTGCCCGTCCTCGCGCTTGACCAGAGGCAGGACGCCCGGATCGCTGAACGTCTCCTGGTCGCTGCCGTGGGCCTGCACGTCCACGAGCCACCAGCCCGGCCCGGCCCATGCGGACGCGTCGACGATGCCGCTCGACTCGCCGCCCGGGTCGTTCACGGTGGCGACGACCGACCAGCTCGGCTCCTCGAAGTTGTAGCGCCAGATCCGCGCGTTCGCGTTGTCCTCCTGGACCATGAGGCTCTTGCGGCTCGTGTCGATGTTGTCGGGCTTCGCAAAGCCGACATCGGTCGAGTCGGCGAAGACGCTGAAGGAGTCGACCACGGTCGGATCCTCCGCGTTGAACTCCAGCCGGAAGATGCGGCCGTCGGACGCCATCCCGGCGCTCGACCGCCACAGCCGCCCGGTCGCGGTGCTCTCCACCAGCCGGTTGTTGCCGGTATCGGCGACATAGACGACCCGCGGGTTGGTCCGGTCGTAGGCGATGTCCTCGACGCGGATGAACTGGAACACGTTATTCGCGTTGGACCAGTCCTCCAGCGCGTCCTGCGGCCGATCCGCCGTCTCGCCACGAGCGATGTCCCCCGGGACCTGGATGAACTCGCCACTCCAGTCGTCGCCCGTTCCAATCTCGAAGAAGTCGTTGCCGTCGTTCTGCGGGTTGGCCGGGTCGAACCCGGGGGCACCGGTGTCGGTGACCCGGAAGGCCCACAGCGTCGAGTCGTCGGCCTTGAAGGCCGCCTCGTTCGCGCTCAGGCCCATGTAGAGCTGGCTGAGGTTCGGTCGCGTCTCCGTGGACGGGAACGTGAAGGTGTCGTCACCGCTGAGCGCCACGATGCTGCCCCAGCCGCCCGGCACGAGGACCGTGTTCTCGTGGTTGTGGCGGCCCTGGTTGGGCAGGACGTCGAAGACCCCGGTGACCGTGTCGAGGTAGACGGCGTATCCGGCCTGGCGATTCGGCGCGACGGAAGGATCCGACCCGTAGACCGCGCCGGCCGGAACGGGAATGACGTCGTTCGACTCCTCGTTGACGAGGAACGTGTGGTTCGCGAAGCCGTGCTCCGGTCCGGCCATGAAGGCCGAGCAGAACCGAATGAAGCCCTCCTCTGGCCCCAGCGGCACCGATGCGTCGACGATGACAGGCCGGTTGGGCCGGCTCACGTCGATCCGGAACCGCGAGACGGAGGAGTCCTGGTGGTCGCGCTCGTTCTGGAACGGTACGGTCGACTGCTCGTGGGTGACGTAGACGTCCATGAGAGACGTGTCGCCGCCCACCGGCGCGATGCCGATGCCGTCGGGGATACCTTCGAACACGAAGCCATCGACGTCGGCGTCCTCCCCGACGGTGATGAGGGGGATGACCTGGACGCTCGGCGACGCGGGGGTGATGTAGGCCTCGACCGAGGTTCGGAACCCGGTCGGCCCCGCCGCCAGCGACGCCGTGGGCACTGACATCGTCAGGGCGAGCGCCGTAACGAGCGCCGCGGCGCGCAAGCGGTGTCGGGGGGTGATGACGCGAGGTTGCATCTGGTGCTGCTCCTCCTGCTCGGGTCCGTGGGCGCCCGTTCTGAGCCTGGGCGCGGACTGCTGAGACCCCCATCGTGCCACTCGACTCGCTCGGAAGCCAGAGCCGGGCGGTCAAGGGTGCGTCAACGCACCGGGATCGGCCGCCACCGGACAGTCGATTTCCACCGGCGCAGTTCGTCGTGTGGATGAAGGCGGCCACTCAGGGCGCGCCACCAGGAGGAACCATCGAGATGGCAGCCAGGATCATCCACGTCGAGGTCACCGGCGACGACGGCGCCGCGCTTCAGCGCTTCTACGGCGACGTGTTCGGATGGACGTTCGATACGAACAACCCCGGCGGGTACGGGCTCGTGCGACAGGGGGAGATGACGGGAGGCATCGGCCCGGTCGCCGAGGGGCAGTCCGGGAGGGTCACGTTCTACGTCCACGCCGACGATCCCGAGGGGACGCTGAAGCGGGTCGAGGAGCTGGGCGGTCGTGTGCTCATGCCGCTCACCGAGGTCGCCCCCGAGACGACGGTCGCGTTGTTCGCCGACCCGGAGGGACACGTCGTCGGCCTGATGTAGGCCGATGCGGCTACGGCCGGTCCCCCGGGCCGGCCACTCCCGTTCAGCCGTGCTGCCAGTCGTCGCCCGCGGTATCGGCCGGCGACAGGCCAAGGACGTCGCCGTGGGTCGTGACTCCCAAGCCGGACACGGTGCGATTGGCGTATGCGAAGTAGGCAACCACCTGGTTCACTTCGAGGATCTCTCCGTCGGAGAGCCCCGCGGCGCGCATTGGTTCGAGATCGGCACGCGCGACGGCGTGCGGCTCGAGGGTCAGGCGTCGGGCGTAGGACAGCATGGAGCGCTCTCGAGCGTCGAATGCGGAAAGGTCGTCGGCGTCGATCGCCGCGCGCAGGCTCGCGGCGAGGTTCTCGTCGGCCAGGAGGCGGACGAGGCCGGCGAAATGGTGGTCGACGCAGTAGTCGCATCCGTTGAGCCGGCTAACGTAGACCCCCAACGTCTCGAGCCACCAAGTCGGCAGGACGTTCGCCGTGTGGTGAAGCACACTCTTGTAGAGCGCCATGTGGCCCTCGAGCGTGTGCGGGCGCAGGCTGTGCACGGTCAGGATGTTGTCGAGCTCACCGCGCGGCCCCTTCACCCGCTCGTAGATTGCGCGGAGGCGTCCGGTTGCAACGGCATACGGAATCCGCTCGATCCAGCTCATCGGCCCGATGCTAGCGCCTCCCATTCGGGCCAATGACCCTGTCCCGCAGCGCGGCCGGTAGACTCCGACGCCGATGGCTGCCGACTCCCCACCGATCCGATTCGAGCTGCGTCGCGGCGCGGTCACGGCCCTGCCGCTGGCCGTGGCCGTGGGGCTGTTCGGCGTGTCGTTCGGCGTCCTGTCGGTCACGACCGGAGGGATGGGAGCCCTGCCGGCAGTCGTGATGAGCGCCACCACCTTCGCGGGCTCGGCGCAGTTCGCCGCCGCCTCGATCCTGGCCGGCGGCGGTCAACCGATCGCCGCGATCGCGGCCGCGCTTCTGCTCAATGCCCGCTACCTGCCGATCGGCGTCAGCGTCGCCCGTTTCCTGACCGGTGGCCCGCCCGTGCGGTTCGCCAAGTCGCAGCTCGTCGTCGACGAGTCATGGGCCATCGCCGCGCAGGGGGACGGCGACTTCGACGCCGGCCGCCTCATCGGCGCCGGGATCGTCCTGTGGCTGGCATGGGTGGGCGGCACGATCATCGGAGTCGTGGGCGGCGAGGCGCTCGGCGACCCCGCGGCCCTCGGCCTGGATGCCGCGTTTCCCGCGCTCTTCCTTGCCCTTCTCGCGTCGCAGCTGAGCTCGTCGAGGACCGTCCTCGCCGCGGCCCTGGGCGGCGCGATCGCCCTCGGCCTCACCCCGTTCGCGCCGCCCGGCGTGCCGATCATCGCGGCCGCCGCCGCGGCCATCATCGGGCTGGCGCGACGATGACCGGGATCTGGGCGATCGTGGGGGCCGTGGGCATCGGCACGATGGTCATCAAGGCGGCGGGGCCGGTCCTGCTGGGCGGCCGTCCGTTGCCGCCACGCGTGCAGTCGGTGGTGGCGCTGCTGGCGCCAGCACTGCTGGCCGCGCTCGTCGCCACCGCCACGTTCGGCTCCGGACAGGACCTGGTCGCCGATGCGCGAGTCATCGGCGTCGGCGTGGCGTTCGTGGCGATCGCGCTTCGCGCCCCGATGCTGCTCGTGGTGATCGTCGCCGCGGCTGCCGCCGCGCTGGCACGCCTGGCTGGCATGCCATGAGGCGAGGATCGGTGGCTCGCGACGTTAGCCTGGATCGTCGCCGGTCGGCGGCCGGCGGATGAGACGGGCGACCTCGGCCCGCAACCGGACGAACTCCGGAGACGCCCTCGTCTCGATCTGATCCCGCGGGCGCGCAAGGTCGACCGGGATCTCGGCAGCGACCCTGGCGGGCGGCTGCGACAGGACCACGACTCGTCCGGCCAGGTAGACGCTCTCGTCGATGTCGTGGGTGACGAACAGCACGGTGCTGTCGTGCGCTCGCCAGAGCTCGAGGGCCATGTCCTGGAGATCGGCCCGCGTCTGCGCGTCCACCGAGGCGAATGGCTCGTCCATGAGGAGGATCTGGGGCCGATAGGCCACCGCCCGGGCGATCGCGACGCGCTGCTGCATCCCCCCCGACAGCTGCCAGGGGAACCTGTCCATCACGTCCTCGAGGCCGACCTCGGCCAGGGCCGACTCGGTCCGCTCTCGACGCTCGGTGGCGGGCAGCCGCATGTGCCGCAGCGGAAGCTCCACGTTGTCGCGGACCCGCATCCACGGGAACAGCGATCGGCCGTAGTCCTGGAACACGATCGCCAGCTCCTCCGGGACATCGCGGACCGACGCGCCCGCCAGGTGCACCTCGCCGCCGGTGGGATGCAGGAGGCCGGCGATGCAGCGAAGCAGCGTCGTCTTGCCGGATCCCGACGGCCCGACGATCGCGACGAACTCACCCCTGGCGACGCTGAACGTCACGTCCGCCAGCGCGGGCGGCGCGCCCGACGCGCCGCCGCCGTAACGGTAGTGCAGCCGTTCGACCTCGAGGAGCGGCCGGCTCACATCAGCGCCCTCGTGGCACGGCCCTGCCAGGCGAGCACCCGGCCCTCGACCGCCGCCAGGATCGCGTTCAGCACGGAGCCGATGATCCCGAGCAGCACGATGGTGGCCCACACGTCGAGCGACCGGAAGCTCCGCTGGGCCTGGACGAGCTCGAATCCGACGCCGTTCACGGTCGCCACCATCTCACTGATGACCATGAGGATCACCGCGATCGACAGGCTGACGCGCAACCCCGCGAAGATCTTCGGGGCGGCCGACGGCAGCAGGATGTGCCGCAGCTCAACCCCGAACGGGATGCGGTATACGCGAGCCGTCTCCCGGTGAAGCGAGTCGACCGATGCCACCCCATCGGTC
This sequence comes from Candidatus Limnocylindria bacterium, assembly GCA_036380455.1. Classification (GTDB taxonomy): domain Bacteria; phylum Chloroflexota; class Limnocylindria; order QHBO01; family QHBO01; genus JACDBZ01. The sequence goes on from DASVEQ010000059.1 coordinate 6,663, forward strand.
GTGTTCAGCAGGATGGGCCAGACGACGCCGAACAGGATCATCGTCACCTTCATTTCGTCGCCGATGCCCAGCAGCACGATGAACAGCGGCAGGAGGGCCGGCGGGGGGATGGAGCGCAGGAACTGGATGATGGGATCGACGAAGTCGCGCACGCGCGTCGAGAGGCCGATGGCCGTGCCGAGCACGACGCCGATGACGACGGCACCCGTCCAGCCGGCAAGGAGTCGCGCCAGGCTGGGGAGCAGGCTGCGGGTCCACGCGTCGGGATCGGTGACCCACTTCTCCCAGAACCGACCCACGACCTCGGTGAAGGTCGGCCAGCTCACCGGATCGTCGACGAGGCTCGTGATCAGCTGCCAGGCCACGAGCAATCCGACGAGCACGCTCATCCGCAAGGCGAGCGCGCGGACCCGACCGCCGACGCCCGCCATGGAGGGCCGGAGGGGCGAATCGGCGTTCGCGAGGCTCACGTCGACCCTCGGACTCGCTGGTGCCAACCGAAGAGCCGGCGCTCGCCCGCGATGAGGATCGCGTTGATGCCGAGGCCGATGAGGCCGGTGACCACGATGCCCGCGTACAGCAGCTCCCTCGGCACGCCGGTCTCCGAGTTGGCGATCATCCACGTCCCGATCCCGGGCCCCCCACCCGCGATCAGCTCGGAGCTGATGGCGAGGATGAGCGCGATGGCCGCGGAGATCCGGATTCCCGTGTAGATGAAGGGCGAGGCCGCGGGCAGCGAGATCCTCCACAGGATCGCGGCCCGCCGGAGCCCGAACGCACGTGCGGTGTCGCGGGCGACCGGGTCGACCTCGCGCATGCCGTAGATCGTGTTGAAGAGGATCGGCCAGACCGATGCGTACACGATCAGGCTCACCTTCATGTCGAGGCCCCGGCCGAGCAGGAGGATGACGAGCGGGATGAGCGCCACTGACGGGATCGGCCGCAGGAGCTCGATGGCGGTGATGGCCGCCAGGTAGCTTCGCCGCGACGACCCCAGCACCAGGCCGAGGGGGATCGCGATCGCCATCGCCGCGGCCATGCCGACCGCCCAGGCCAGCAGCGTGCCACCGACGTTGGCGAGGAAATCGGGATCCGCGAGGATCCGCGCGCTCGTCACCAGGATCGTGGAGGCGGGCGGCAGATAGGTCGGGTTCACCAGCTCCGCGCGGGTGGCCAGCTCGAGGACCGCGAACAGGCCGGCGGCGCCGATGAGGCCGCGCGCGGGCCGCGAGTCGAGGAGCCCCCGTCGGCCCGACGCGACGGTCACGGCCCCCGCCGGCGAGCTCAGTCCAGGACGAGGGGCTCGAGGTCGAGCCCCTCCTCGATCATCCCGAACTCGAGCAGGTAGTCGTACACGCGCTCCAGCCGCGCCACCTCGAGCGCGCCGCGGTACTCGGGGAAGGCCGCGGTCACCAGGAGGTCGACGGGAACCTCGGTGTACGTCTGGACGATCTCCACGACGAGGTCGGGGTCGTCGTTCAGCATCTGCGAGGCCGCCTCGATGGCTCGGACGAAGGCGGCCACGGTGTTCGGATGCTGCTCTGCGAACTCGGCCGTCGCGAAGTATCCCGCCACCGGGAACCCCGCCATCTCGTCGACGAACGAGTCGATGACCGTCACCGCGCCGATGTCGGCCTTGCTGCCGGTCACGCCCGGCTCGACCGTCCAGATCACGTCGACGCTGCCCCCTTCCAGGGCGGCACCCATCTCCGGGAAGGGGATCTCGACGGCGGTCACCTGCGCGTAGTCCAGCCCAGCGTCGGCAAGGGTGGCGCGGAGCGCCAGCTCCCCGAGGTTGCCGAGGGTGTTGAGGGCGACGGTCGTGCCGGCCAGGGCGGACGGATCGCGCTCGAGCGCCGTTCCGGGCATGGCCAGGAACTCCATGAAGCCCGGGGTGGCGGCCACGCCATCGGCGACCGCCCGCAGCTCGATGCCCTGCTGGTTGGCGATGAGGAACGACGGCCAGGCCCCGTACGCGATGTCGAGGTCGCCGCCCTGCAGCGCGGGGATCGCCGCCGCCCCGCCCTGCGTCACCTCGGGGGTCACCGTCAGCCCCTCCGCCTCGAACAGCCCGTGCTGGATCGCGAGGTGGACCGCTGCAACGTCACCGATGGGCAGGGTGCCGACCGTGATCTCGGTCAGCTCCAGTTGGTCGGCTCCTGCCGAGGCCGATCCCGCGCTCGGCACGGGCTCGCACGCCACGAGCGTCAGCAGCGCGACGAGCAGGATCGTGGGCAGCCGCCAGGTACGTGGCGTCATGAATCGTCGGCTCTCCGGTCTGGATGCGTGCTGGCGACGTGGGCTGCCGCCGATGTGCACCGGCGCCATGATCATGGCCGTCCCGTGGCGCGTCAACGAACGCCGCAGCGAAGGAAGCCCACTCGCTCGTTGGCACCCGGATTTGCGGAGATCGATCCGGTGCGCTTGACATCGGGTTGATCTCGATCGCCGAACCTGCCGTCATGGCGATCCCGGGCCGGCACCGAGTCCAGGTGGCGCTCGATTGCGAGTGCGGCACCACCGTCGAAGCCTGCGACGACGACGAGCTGCTCGACGAGCTGCTCGAGCACATCGCCGCCGCCCACGAGGCAAGCCTGCGGCGGGACCCAGCAGCCATGCTGGTCGAGGCCTACGAGACGTGAAGCTGCCGCTCCGAACGCGCATCCACCGATGGCTCCTCCGGGTCACGATTCCGCTCTGGGTCCATCGGAACTGATCGTCGGGGGCCGCTCCGGACCGGGCGCATCGGTCCTTAACACACCGTTGACGCTCCAATAAGCCGTCGTTAAGCGGCTCCCGCGATGCTCAGAACGCAACTGGAGTGAACGGCGTTTCTGCCTGCCACCCAATGACACTCCCACACCGGAGGATGGATTGAACGTGAACCGCAAGTGGTGGCGCTCGATGCTCGGGATCAGCATGGTGCTGGTCCTCGTGCTCGCCGCCTGCCAGAGTGATACCGATAGCGGAGTCGATCCCGGCGAGTCCACCGCGGCCGAGTCCATGGGGGAGACCGAGGAGTCGATGGGCGAGGCTCTCACAGGCTCGATCTTCGTATCCGGCTCGTCAACCGTCGAGCCGATCTCGCTGGCCAACGCCGAGAAATTCTCAGCGGAGCACCCCGACGTCCAGATCTCCGTCGAGGGGCCCGGCACGAGCGATGGCTTCGCGATCTTCTGCGACGGCGGGTCCGACGTCTCCGACGCGTCTCGGTCGATCAAGCAGGAGGAGGTCGATACCTGCGCAGAGAACGGCATCGAGTTCGTCGAGCTGGAGGTCGCCATCGACGGGCTGTCGGTCATCACCTCGGTGAACAACAGCGCGGTCGAGTGCCTGAGCTTCCTCGACCTGTACGCGCTTCTCGGCCCCGAGTCGCAGGGCTTCACCAACTGGTCGGAAGCCAATGACCTCGCCGCCGAGCTGGAGGAGGCGCTTGGCACGGACTTCGGCGCCTCGAACGCGCCATACCCTGATGCGCCGCTCGACGTGACGGCACCGGGTGAGGAGTCCGGCACGTTCGACTCCTTCATCGAGATCGCGCTCGAGGGCATTGCCGACGAGCGGGGCCAGGATGCCACCACTCGTGCCGACTACCAGGCCTCGGCGGACGACAACGTCATCGTCGAGGGCATCAGCGGCTCCGACACCTCGCTCGGTTGGGTCGGATACGCCTTCGCCTCGGAGAACAGCGACGTCATCAAGGCGCTCGCGGTGGACGGCGGAGACGGCTGCGTCACCCCGACCGACGAGACGATCAGCGACGGGAGCTACCCGATCGCCCGATCGCTGTGGATCTACCCCAGCCTGACGGCCCTCGAGGGCAACACGGCGCTCGAGGCATTCGTCGACTTTTACATGAGCGACGAGGGCTTCGCTTCGGTCAGCGATGTCGGGTACGTCGATCTTCCGGGCGAGCGCATCGAAGCGACGCGCGCGGCCTGGGACGAGCGCCGTCCGGGCAAGTTCTCGGACTGACCTCCGAGCAACGAGCACGGGGGGTCGCGGCGACAGCCCGGCCCCTCGTCCAACTCTCCCTGCTAGAGTCGCGATCGGATGACCGATCAGCCACGGCTGACCCACGAGGACCTTCGCGGTAGCAGCGCACGACGGCGCCGAGAAACGATGGTCCGCACGATGTTCCTCGCCGCCGCCGGGGTCTCCGTGGTCATCAGCGCCCTGATCATCCTGAGTCTCGTCGGCGAGGCATGGAACTTCATCAGCCACGTGGATCCTGCGAACCTGCGCACGGACGGCTGGTTCCCGCGCCGCGACATGTTCGACATCGCCACCATCGTCGCCGGGACCCTGGCGGTCGCCGGTGTGGGCCTGCTGGTGGCGATCCCGCTGGGGCTGGGCGCTGCCATTTATCTCGCCGAGTACGCGTCGCCACGGCTGCGCGGCACACTCAAGCCCATTCTCGAGATGCTCGCCGCGGTCCCCAGCGTCGTCCTCGGCTTCTTCGCCCTGGTGGTCATCTCCCCGACGCTCGTCCAGCCGGTGTGCGACGTGCTCACCGGGGGGTCGCCGATCTTCTCGATGGGCGCCGCGGGCCTCGCCGTCGGCATCCTCATCACCCCGCTGGTGGCCTCGATCGCAGAGGACGCCATGTACGCGGTGCCGAACTCCCTGCGCGAGGCGGCCTTCGGCCTCGGCGCGCGGAAGCGCGCGACGAGCCTCAGGATCGTCATTCCCGCGGCGGTGTCCGGCATCATGGCCGCCATCATCGTGGGGGCGTCGCGGGCCATCGGCGAGACGATGATCGTGGCCATGGCGGCGGGCGGCACCGGTGGCTCGCTCTTCCAGCTCAATCCGTGCCAGCCGGGCCAGACGATGACCGCCGCGATTACGGCCCTGGCGACGGGTTCCGACCGTGTGCGAGGCGCCGACCTCGCCTATCCGAGCCTCTTCTTCGTCGGCATCCTGCTCTTCGCCTTCACCCTCGTCCTGAACATGATCAGCGAGCGCTTCGTGCGCCGCGTGAGGCTCCGGTACTGATGGCCGGCGTCGCGCGGCCAGAGGCCATACCCCCCGCCGCGGAGCTCGTCCGGCGCGCGATCTCCGGCAAGCGCATCGACGTCGGCGCGCGACTGTTCGAGGGGATCCTCCTTTTCTCGCTCCTTGCCGCGCTGGCGATCCTCGTCACGCTCCTGGCGGACGTCGTGGGTCGCGGCTGGGTCGTCTACGCGGAGCGCGGAACCGAGTTCCTCACGTCGGGCAATTCGCGCGACCCCGCCCAAGCCGGCGTCGGTCAGGCGCTCTTCGGATCGCTGGCGTTGATGGTGATCGTGGCCATCGTCTCGTTTCCACTCGGGATCGGTGCCGCCATCTACCTCGAGGAGTACGCGCGCGACACGCCGTTCACGCGATTCATCACCGTCAACATCCGCAACCTCGCCGGCGTCCCGGCCATCGTTTACGGCCTGCTCGGCCTGGCGGTCTTCGTCATCGCGCTCCAGGACCTGACCGGGCCGAACAGCAACGGCCGCAGCATCATCTCCGGCGGGCTGACGCTGGCCATCGTGGTGTTGCCGATCGTCATCATCACCGCATCCGAGGCGCTTCGCGCCGTCCCCGGCACGATCCGCGAGGCGGCCCTGGGCGTCGGGGCGACCCGATGGGAGACGATCCGCAGCCATGTCCTGCCCTATGCCGCGCCGGGGATTCTGACCGGCACGATCCTCGCCATGGCCCGGGCCTTCGGCGAGGCGGCGCCGCTCATCATGGTCGGCGGCGCCGCGTCGTTCGTGGCGGCAGGCGATGCCAACCTCATCGACCAGCTGTTCGGGCCCTACATGGCGATGCCTACCCTGGTCTACAACTGGGCCGGGTTGCCCAACCAGGACTTCCGGGCACTCACCGCGGCCGGCATCATGGCGCTGCTGACGACGATCCTGCTCGTGAATGCCATCGCCATCGTCCTCCGCAACCGATACGCACGAAGGTGGTAGATCCCGTGACCATCCGCACCGAGACCGAGGACGCCGCCGCGACTGGCGTGAGCGAGCCCGAAAGCCCGACAATACGGGTCATGACCTCCGGCCACGAGCTCGACGAGTCCGAGCGGATCGCTCCGGGCACGTCCGGCTCGACGAAGCACCTGGAATTCGACGACGACCAAGTGGTCTTCGAGCTGGACCAGCTGTCCTGCTTCTACGGATCGTTCCGGGCCGTGCGCGACATCAGCCTGAAGGTTCCGAAGAACCAGATCACCGCGCTGATCGGTCCATCCGGCTGCGGCAAGAGCACCCTGCTGCGCAGCTTCAACCGGATGAACGATCTCATCGACTCCGCCAGGATCGAGGGGCGCATCCTGTACCATGGAGTCGACCTGTACGAGGACGGCGTCGACGCGGTCGAGGTCCGTCGGCGGATCGGGATGGTCTTCCAGAAGCCGAACCCGTTCCCGAAGTCGATCTACGACAACGTGGCCTTTGGCCCGCGCGTGGCGGGCTTTCGCGGCAACATGGACCAGCTCGTCGAGCAGTCGCTCCGTCGGGCGGCCATCTGGGACGAGGTGAAGGACAAGCTCCGTACGCCCGGCACGTCACTGTCCGGTGGGCAGCAGCAGCGGCTGTGCATCGCCCGCGCGATCGCCGTGGAGCCCGACGTCATCCTCATGGACGAACCCTGCTCGGCGCTCGACCCGATCGCGACGCTGAAGATCGAGGAGCTCATGCGGGAGCTCAAGGAGAACTACACGATCGTCATCGTCACCCACAACATGCAGCAGGCCGCCCGCGTCAGCGACGTCACCGCCTTCCTGACGATGGGCGAGGACCGTGCGGGCTACCTCGTCGAGATGGCACCCACCCAGGAGCTCTTCACGCGGCCAACCAACCGGCTGACCGAGGACTACATCACCGGCCGGTTCGGCTGACGGGGAGGAGACCGATGGAACCGATGAGCGACTCGGCAACCGAACGCCTCGGGCCGCGAGCGAGCTTCGACCGCGCGCTCGACGGGGTGAAGGACGACGTCCTGCGCCTCGGCGCCAAGGTCGAGGACGCGCTCGAGGGCGCCGGCCGCGCCCTGGTCGAGAGGGACACCGACCTCGCCGATCGCGTCCGCTGGGACGACCAGGAGGTCAACGACCTCCAGCGGGACATCAACACCGAGATCACCACCCTCATCGCCACGCAGGGTCCGGTCGCCCGCGACGTCCGCGAGCTCCTCGCCCTGTACCACGCCGCGGCGGAGCTCGAGCGCATGGGCGACTACGCGGTGAACATCGCCAAGCTCGCCCAGCAGCTCGCCTCCGAGCCGGAAATCCCGATCTTGAAGCAGATTCCCCGAATGGAACAGATCTGCCGGGAGCAGCTGCGCGCCGCGATGCGGGCGCTCGTCGACGTCAGCGAGGCGGAGGCACGGGGCGTCTGCGAGCGGGACGACGAGATCGACCACCTCTACAACTCGGTCTACGAGGACGCGATGCAGCTCATGCAGGTCGCGCCCGAGCGCGCGCGGCAGGCGACCCACATGCTGTTCGCCGCGCATCACCTGGAGCGCCTCGGCGACCGGGTGACGAACATCGGCGAGGACGTCGTCTTCCTGGCCACCGGCCAGGTCGAGGATCTCAACCCCTAGGGGACACCGATGCGACGGCGGATCCTCCTCGTCGAAGACGACCCAACCCTTCGGCAGGCCCTCTCCTTCAACCTCACGCGTGAGGGGTACGAGGTCGCCGCCGCCGCCGATGGAGAGGCTGCCCTCGAGGCCGCCCGGAGCGATCGGCTCGATCTCATTCTCCTGGACGTCATGCTCCCCGGCATGAGCGGGGTCGAGGTGCTCCGCGTCCTCCGCCGCGAGGGGGTCGCGACCCCCGTCATCATCCTGTCGGCCAAGGGCGACGAGATCGACCGGGTGGTGGGGCTCAAGGTCGGTGCCGACGACTACGTGGCCAAGCCCTTCAGCCGTCCGGAGCTCCTCGCCCGCATCGAAGCTGTCCTGCGCCGACATCGCCGCGAGACGGAGGAGCCGGAGCACCGCGAGGAGCTCGCGTTCGGGCAGGTGCGAATCGACATCGCCCGACGCGAGGTGACCGTCGACGAGGAGCCGATTCACCTCACGACGAAGGAGTTCGACCTCCTGGCCCACATGGCCGCATCGCCGGGCCGCATCTTCACCCGCGACCAGCTCCTGGCCCGCATCTGGGGCTACGACTACCTCGGCGACGGTCGAACCGTCGACGTCCACGTCAGCTGGCTGCGCGGGAAGCTGCGAGGATCCCAGGGCCACAACTACTTTCGGACGGTGCGCGGCGTCGGATATGCCTTCTCGCCGCAGCCGGCGTGAACGATCCGGCCGCGTCCGCCGCCTTCGTGGCGCTCGTGCAACGCCGCGGCGGCGACCTGCTCCTCCTCGTCGACGACGCGCTGCGCATCATGCGCGCCGGCCCGGAGGCCATGGCCCTGGCGGAGCGGCCGGCGGGGCGCATCCGGGGCATGAGCCTCATCGCCGCCTTCGGATCGGCGCCGCTCGACGCACTCGCCCGGGAGGCGGTGACCAGCCGCCAGGTCACGGTCGGCGAGGCGGATCTCGGGCACCTCGGCGAGCGCCAGTTCGCCGTCGACGCCGTGCCGCTCGCCGCGGGCGGTCTCGTCCTCTCCCTCCACGACATCACCGCGCTTCGCCGCATGGAGCGCGTCCGCCGTGACTTCGTGGCGAACATCGGCCACGAGCTCCGGACGCCGCTGACCTCCATCAAGCTGCTGGCCGAGACCCTGGTCTCCGGCGCCGTCGACGACCGGGCGACCACGCGCGACTTCGCGACCCAGATCGAGCGCGAAGCCGATCATCTTGCCCAGCTCGTCGACGAGCTGCTCGACCTGTCGACGATCGAATCCGGACAGACGCGGCTCACGCTCGAGGCGGTCGACCCGGAGGAGGTGGTCGGGGCCTGCATCGAGCGGATCGGCCCGGTCGCCGAGCGGCGCGAGATCAGCCTCCGACGGCTGCCCGCACCATCCGGGCAGGTCCGGGCACTGGCCGACCCGGACCGGCTGGGGCAGGCGCTGATCAACCTCGCCCACAACGCCGTCAAGTACAGCCACCCCGGCGGCGAGGTGAGGATCGGGTGGGAAGCGGCGGATGGGCGGGTGCGCTTCACCGTCGCCGACGACGGCATCGGCGTCCCGCAGTCCCACCAGCGAAGGATCTTCGAGCGCTTCTACAAGGTGGACCGGTCGCGCTCGCGAGAGCCCGGGGCGGAGCAGCTGGGTGGGAGCGCCGGCCTCGGCCTGGCGATCGTCCGTCACATCGCCGAGGCGCACGGCGGGTCGGCCGGCGTCACCTCCGAGGAGGGCATCGGATCGACCTTCTGGATCGAGGTCCCCGCCGCGGACGGCTAGGCCGTCACGCCCGCGCCACTGCCATCTCGAGGAAGGCGAGAACGTCGGCGCGCTCGTCGACCAGCTTGCTCACCGGCTTGCCCACCCCGTGGCCGGCAGCGGTGTCGATCCGGATCACGATCGGCGCGTCTCCGGCGGTGGACGCCTGCAGAGCGGCGGCGAACTTGAACGAGTGGCCGGGCACGACCCGGTCGTCGTGGTCCCCGGTCGTCACCAGCGTCGGCGGGTAGGCCACGCGGTCGCGGATGTTGTGGAGCGGCGAGTACGCCCGCAGGGTGCGGAACTGGTCCGGGTCGTCCGCCGAGCCATAGTCGCTCGTCCAGCCCCAGCCAATGGTGAAGCGGTGGAAGCGGAGCATATCCATCACCCCCACCTCCGCGATGGCGGCGCCGAACAGCTCCGGATGCTGGGTGATGCTCGCACCGACAAGCAGGCCGCCGTTCGAGCGCCCGCTGATCCCGATCCGCTCCGCGGCCGTCCAGCCGGACGCCGAAAGCCAGCGCGCGCAGGCCGCGAAATCGTCGAACACGTTCTGCTTGTTCCCGAGGCGCCCGGCATCGTGCCAGTCGCGGCCGTACTCGCCACCACCGCGGAGCGAGGCCACCGCCAGGAGGCCGCCGCGCTCCATCCAGGTCAGCCACTCCGGCTTGAACATCGGTCCCACCGAGATCTGGAAGCCGCCATAGCCGTAGAGCAGGGTCGGGACGCGACCGTCCGGCACGACGTCGCGCCGGTGGGTGAGGAAGAGCGGGACCGAGGTGCCGTCCGCGGATGTCACGAAGGTCTGCTCGGTCACGTACTCGTCCGGATCCCATGACAGCGCACGCCGCCCGACCGGGCGCACCGAACCGGTCGCCATCTCGACGGCGAGCACCGATGCGGGCGAGGCGAAGGTGACGAACGTCAGGTGCAGCTCGGGATCGTCGTGACTGCCTGCCAGCGAATCGATGGAGCCGATGGCGGGCAGCTCGACGTCGACCACGTGACGCCCGTCGATCTCGAAGATCGCGAGCCGATGGTGCGCGTCGTGGAGGGTCACGACCGCCAGCCGGCCCCCCACCAACCGGACCTGCTCGATGGCGTCCGGGCCCTCGGCGATCACCCCGCGCAGCTCCCCGGGGCCATCCAGGTCGAGCGCCACAACCCGTCCACGAGGAGCGTCGCGATCGGTCAGGAGGTAGAGCGTGGTGCCGAGGCCTTCGATCGGCAGGTAGCTCGCGTCCGGCTCCGGGATCACGCGCTCGAATTCCGCCGACCCGATGCCGGAGGCGAGGTCGGCGGCGAAGAGGCGGTTGTCGGGATCGGTGCCGCGCAAGACGTTCACGACCAGCCGGCCACCATCCGCGGTGACCTTCGGCTCGAATCCCCATTCCGGCTGGTCCGGCGCGGATAGCAGGCTGGCGTCCCTGGCGGGCTCGTCGCCGAGCCGGTGGTAGCGGAGCTCCATGTCGCGGTTCGGCGCGTCGTACGCCGCGTCCGCCGGCGGCTCCGGGTAGCGGCCGTACACGAAGCCGGCCCCGTCATGGGTCCACGCGGCCGATGCGAACTTGCTCCAGCCGATGCGATCCGGGAGGTCCTCCCCGCTCACCGTGCGCCGGACGCGCCACGTACGCCAGTCGGAGCCGGCGTCACTGGTGGCGTACGCGACCAGCTCGCCGTCCTTGCTGACCTCGATCGCCGACAGGGCGGTCGTGCCGTCATCGCTCAGCGCGTTCGGGTCGATGAGGACCCGGCCATCCGCGTCGGGGGCATCGGCGACCCACAGGACGTCCTGGTCCTGGAGGCCGCTGTTCCGCAGCTGGAACCAGTGGATGCCACGCCGGAAGGGAGCGCCGGCGCGCGGGTGATCCCACACCGCGGCGAGCCGTTCGCGGATCGCGCTTCGGGCGGGGACGGCGCCGAGGACCGCGGCGGTCAGCGCGTTCTGCCCCTCGATCCACGCGCGGGTGGCCGGCGCGTCGGTGTCCTCGAGCGGACGGTACGGATCGGCGATCGCCTCGCCGTGATAGTCGTCGACCTGCTCCGCGGTCGGCGCGGTCGGGTAGCTCAGTCGCGTCTGCATCGTCCCCATCGTACCGGCGATGCCGGCGAGATGGCCGGGCCTCAGGCGGTGGCGGGCTCCAGCTTCCGCTCCGACGGCGCCGTCTCCGCGGTGGACACGGCGGCGAGCTCGATCTCGATCTCGATCGCCTTGCTGACCAGCCAGCCACCCTGCTCGAGCGCGACGTTCCAGGTCAGGCCGAAGTCCTCGCGGTCGATCGTGGTCCGGGCGCTGAATGCGGCGCGCCGCCCGCCCTGCATGTTCGGGACGATGCCGGCGAACGCGGCGTCCAGCACGACCGGTCGGGTTTCGCCGCGGATCGTGAGATCGCCGTGGACCCGGTAAGCGTCGTCGGACCGCTCGATGCGGGTGCTGGCGAAGTCGAGGGTCGGATGCTGCTCGGCGTCGAGGAAGTCGGCGGAGCGCAGGTGCTGGTCGCGGGCCTCCTGTCCCGTGTCGATGGATGCCGCGTCCAGGCGGACGCGCACCGACGAGGCGGTGAGGTCCTCGGGGACGAAGTCGAGGTCGACGTCGCGGACCTGCATGCTGCCGCGGACGGTGGTCACCATCATGTGCTTGGCGCGGAATGTGACGGATGAATGAGCGGGGTCGAGGGTCCAGGTCATTGCGGAAACGGGCTCCAGGTGAGGTCGCGTGTATGATTGACGGCGCAACGATACCAGCAATCTAGTTGTACGCGCAATTACCTGCGTGCCCGAATGGACCGATGACCGAGCAGATCTCCCGGCACGACCCCAGGCTCTCGACGTGGGCCGCCTTCCTGCGCGCGCATGCTCGGGTGGTGCGCGAGCTCGAGCGCGAGCTGCAGGCGGACCAGCGCCTCGCCCTGACCGATTACGACGTGCTCGTGCAGCTCGCGACGGCGGAGGACCGGCGCCTGCGGATGAGCGAGCTGGCCGACCGGCTGCTGCTGTCGCGGTCCGGGGTGACGCGGCTCGTCGACCGCCTCGTGGCCGAGGGCCTCGTGGAGCGCGCCACCTGCGACACCGACCGCCGCGGCCAGTGGGCCGCCCTCACCGATGCCGGCGTCGACCGGCTGCGGGCCGCCTCGCCGACCCACCTCCGCGGCGTGGCGGAGCACTTCCTCGATCGGCTCTCCGCCGACGACCTCGACGCGATGGAGCGGATGCTCGATCGCGTCCTCGCCGACTAGGGCGAGCTGACGGCCTCGTCGCGGAGGCCGGCGATCATCTCGGCGCGCGGGTCATCCGGCGCCAGCTGGAGGAAGCGATCGAACGCGGCGACGGCCCGGTCGGGTTCGCCCTCGGCGCGCGCGATGAGGCCATCGAAGAAGGCGAGCTCGATCGGATCGGCCGACGCGACGTCGGCGTAGGCGTCGTGCGCGGCGCGCGCGTTGGTCGCATCGCCGGCCCTGAGGTAGGCGGTCATGATCCGCTCGTACGCGTCGTTCCGCTCCGGATCGAGCGCGATCAGCAGCTGGAGCGCCTGCCCCGCGGCCGACAGGTCAGCCGGCTCGGATCCGGCGAGGTACGCATCGGCCAGGTCGGAGAGCACCTCGGTGTCCTCCGCGTCTGCGGCCAGCTCGACGGTCAGGTCGCGGATGCGATCCTGACGGGCCTCCTCGGCGGCCTCCGCGGCCGCCAGCGCCTCGTTCGTGACCGTTCGGTTCGCGACGCCCGCGGCCGGCAATGCCCAGCCGACGATCAGCGCACAGCCGATGATCGCGGCGGCGAGCATCGCCGCCCGTCGACCGTCGACGGACGGGCGGGCTCTCGGTAGCCCGCCGCCACCAGCGTCGAGCGCGCTGCCGGTCTCGGCAGCCCGCGCCTCGGCGTCGGCCAGCTGCGCCGCGTAGGCGGCGTCGTCCAGCGAGCCGGCGCGCCGATCGGCCTCGACGTCGCGGAGCGCCTCGAGGGCCACCCGGTGACGGAGCTCGGCAGCGTCCCGCTCGTCGTCGGAGCGGGACGCGTCCGGTGCGCGGCGGCCAAGGGGCGCCAGGACAAGTGCGGCCGCCATTGCCAGACCGGCGAGGACGAGGAGGACATCAGGCATCGAGGGCCTCGGCGTCCTCGTGGAGCCGTCGTCGCTCCTCGGCAGCGACGACCGGCGGTGGCGGCTCGGCGGACCTGCGGCGAGCGCGGAGCCAAATCGCAAGGAGCGCGACGCCGATGCCGAGCACGACGAACGGCAGCACCCAGGGGACTGTGCCACTCGGCGCCAGCCGGATCCACTCCCCGTAGCGCGCCACGAAGTGGGCGCGCACCTCGTCGTCGGAGGCCCCGCCGGCGAGGAGCTCGTCGATCTGGCGCCGGATCTCGCGTGCGGAGCTGGTCGGCGAGTCGGCCACCGAGAGACCCTGGCAGTCCGGGCAGCGAAGCTCGGCGGCCAGGGCGTCGGCGCGTTCGGCCACCGATGGCTGGGCGCGCGGCCCGAGGGCCAGGATGGCCACGAGCGCCCCGACGGCGAGCAGGCAGCCGGCCGCGATGACGGGCAGCCAGCGGTTCATCGGGCAGTCGCCGGCAGGATGAGCGCCAGCTGCTCGGCCATGGCGGCTTCGGTCAGCGGCCCCCACTGCCGGCCGCGGACGATGCCATCGGCGTCGACGAAGAAGGTCTCGGGCGGACCGGTCACGCCATAGTCGATGGCCAGTGCCCCCCGCTCGTCCACGAGGTGGGCGTAGCCGGCATCGCCATGGCGGTCGAGGAAGCCCCGAGCGTCGTCGGGCGCGTCCTGGTAGAGGACACCGACGAAGGTGACGGCGTTGCCGTGGTCCTCGTGCGCCGCGGCCAGGATCGGGTGCTCGTCGACGCAGGCGGGGATGCACCAGCTCGCCCAGAAGTTGACGACGTACGGCCGGCCGGCGAGGTCGGCGCTCGAGAGCGTGTCACCGTCGAGCGTGGTCAGGCTCCACGGCGGCGCCGGCCGCTCGATGAGGGGCGTCGCCACCTGGCGCGGGTCGCGTCCGAAGCCCTGGAACAGGAGCCAGGCGATCGGGAGCACCACCAGGGGAACGAGCAGCCAGCGCAGCGCCCGCATCGGCTCAGGCGCCCTCGGCCGATGGCGCCGCGGGCGTTCGCATCGGCTCCTCGACGCGCACCCGACGGGCGAGCCGGTCCGGCCAGATCGCAAAGCCCGCACCCATGCCCACGATCGCGCCGCCGATCCAGATCCACACCACGAGCGGGTTGACGAACAGGTGGAGCGTGACCGTCCGCGAGGCGGGATCGGCGGCCAGCAGGGTGACGTACAGGTCCTCGCCGAGCGAGGTGCGCACCGCGGGCGTGGCGATGGCGGTCGGAGAGTTCGGGTAGTCGCGGAGGGCGGTGCCGAGCGACCCCGCCTGCGGGCCGGCGTAGGTCACCTCGGCGCGCATCTCGACCACCCGGGCGTCGTCCGGCAGCGGCGCCACCACCAGCGCCTGGTGGGTGACGACGTAGTCGGCGATCTCGGCCGACTCACCGGGTGCGAGCGTCACGGTCCGGTCGATCGCCATCCCGGAGGAGACGGCCACGCCGATGGCCATCACCAGCACCCCGAGATGCACCGCATACCCGCCGTAGCGCCTGCGGTTGCGGGTCGTCAGCCGCCAGGTGGCGGTGGCCGCATCCTCACCTCGCCCCCGGCTGCGGGCGCGGGCGCCGCGAACGACCTCGTCGAGCATGATCCCCCCGGTGAAGACCGCCAGGCCGAGGATACCGAGCGAGCCCGGCTCTCGCATCCCGAGGCCCAATGCCACCCCGGCCACCACCACGGCCGCGATGACCGGCAGGCTGAAGCGCTGGCGGACGGTTTCCATCGAGGCGGTGCCCCACGGCAGCGCCGGGCCGATGCCCATGAGGAAGAGGAGTGCGACGAGCATCGGCGTCGTGACGGTGTTGAACCACGGAGCACCGACGCTGATCGTGTCGCCGCTCGTGACGGTGATCAGCAGCGGCAGGAGGGTGCCGAACAGGACGGCGAAGGTGATGCCGAGGAACAGCACGTTGTTCAGCAGGAACGCGGACTCGCGGCTCACCGTGCCGGATGGGCGTCCCCCACCGGCCAGCTCGGGCAGCCGCCAGACGAGCAGGGTCAGCGACCCCGCGAGCGCGACGACGATGCCGCCCAGGAACCACGGTCCGATCGCCGACTGGGTGAAGCTGTGGACGCTGGCCACGATCCCTGAGCGCGTGAGGAACGTGCCGACCAGGGTGAGCACGAAGGTGGCGCTGACGAGCGCGCTCGTCCAGATGCGGAGGCCGCCGCGACGCTCGGCCACCATGGCGGAGTGGACGAAGGCCGTGGCCGTCAGCCACGGCAGGAGCGCCGCGTTCTCGACCGGGTCCCACGCCCAGTACCCGCCCCAGCCGAGCACCTCGTAGCTCCACCACGCGCCGGCAACGATCCCCAGCGTGAGGAAGATCCACGGCACCAGCGTCCAGCGCCGGACGATCCGCAGCCACTCCTCGTCAAGCCGCCGGGTGGCCAGGGCCGCGACGCCGAAGGCGAAGGGCACCGCCAGCCCGGTGTAGCCGAGGTACAGCAGCGGCGGGTGCAGCGCCATGAACGGGTGATTCTGGAGCAGGGCGTTCGGCCCGATCCCCTCGGCCGCGACGGGCGTCGTGCGGGTGAACGGGTTGCCGGGCCAGGTCATGACGGCGAAGAAGAACAGGTTGACCGATGCGAGCGTCGCGCCGACCCACGGCATGAGCCGGGCGTGCCGGTCCCGGTGCCGCCACAGGACCAGCGAAGCCCAGCCGGTGGCCAGCAACGCCCAGAACAGGATCGAGCCCTCGAGCGCCGCCCACAGGCTGATGGCGCTGATGAATGGCGGCGTGGTGGTGGCGTTGTTCTCCGCCACATACAGGACGCTGAAGTCGTGGGTCAGCAGCGAGATCATCATCGCCACGCAGCCGACCGCGGCAGCCACGAACGAGCCGATCACGGCCCGGCGGCCGCTGACGACCAGCCGGCCGTCCAGCGAGTGCGCGGCGAGGACGTGGACGACGACCGCGTAGGCGCTGAGGGCGAGCCCCAGCAGCACGGCGGCGTGGCCGAGGGTCGGGATCATCGGCTCAGTCGTCCCCGGGATCGAAGGCGCGGTCCGATGGCAGCGCCCCTGGGGCCGGCGCCTCGTAGTTCTCGTCGTGCTTCACGATCACCTGCGTCGCCTCGAAGACGCCGTCGACGCCGAGCTGCCCCTCGACGACCGCACCGGACCCTTCCCGGAAGGACCGGGTGGGCGCGACGGTCGAGTGCACGGTGATCTCGGCGTCACCATCGGTGATCACGAAGGTGAGGTCGGTCGCCGGGCCCTGGACGCTGCCCGGCTTCACGACGCCGCCGAGGCGCATGGTCCGACCGATGGCGTCATCGAGCGCCGCGACCTCTGACGGCGTGCGGTAGTACACCAGGGCGCTGCCGATGCTGCTGAAGGCGAGGTAGGCCACGACCACCAGGACGACCGCGACGAGCGCGAGCACGCCCCACGGCCGCCGCGGCGGCGGAAGGATCGGCTCGAGGGGTGGGGAGACCGTCATCGGCCCTCGTCGTCGTGGCGCTGGACGGCGCGGAGCCGCCGCCACAGGGTCACGGTGTACAGGGCCAGCCCACCGACGATCACGGCGTAGGCGGCGATCACGAAGCCGGCATCGGTCATCGCGCAACCTCGGTCGAGGTCGGGGCGGGATGCGGAGCGCGCGCTGCCTGGATCCGCTGGCGCCGGACCGTCTCTTCGTGCGCCAGCTCGGCGCGGGCCAGCTGGTAGCGCCGGATCATGAGGTAGGCCCAGGCCAGCGTGAAGGCACCGAGCATGCCAAGCAGGGTGCCCACGAAGACCATCGGCGCCGCGGGGTTGAGCACCCGGTCCGGCGAGCCGATCGTCGCCGTCTGGTGCAGGCCGCGCCACCACTCGACGCTGAAGTGGACGATCGGGATGTCGACGGCGGCCACGATCCCCACGATCGCGGCGCGGGTGGCGCGTCGCTCGGGGTCATCGGTCAGGCGGCGGAAGAGCAGATAGCCGACGTACAGCGCCAGGAGCAGTGCGGTCGTGGTGAGCCGCGGGTCCTCCCACTGCCAGAAGACGCCCCAGACCGGGCGGCCCCACATCATCCCGCCCCAGATCGCGAAGGCGGTGAAGATCACCCCGATCTCGGCTCCCGCGACGGCCACCGCGTCGAAGCGCAGGTCGCGACGCCAGAGCCACAGGATGCCGGCGAGGGCGGTGACCCCGAAGGACAGGTAGCCCAGCCAGGCCGATGCGACGTGCGGATACATGATCCGCTGTGCGTCGCCCTGGTTGAGGTCCGCCGGCGCGAGGAACAGGGCGACCGCGAGCATGGCGGCCACCCCCCCGACCGCCACGAATCCCAGGATGCGGGTCTTCATCAGTCCTCCAGCAGGTAGCCGTACGTCGCCGCCCCGGCGACGACCATGATGACGTCGAAGGCCACGAGGAGCTGCAACCAGGCCCCAAGCTCGCCGAACGGGTCTCCCGCCAGCGCCGCGGCCGTGGCCTTCACCGCCCCGAGCAGGAGCGGGGCGAGAACCGGCAGCATGAGCAGCGGCAGCATCACCTCGCGCGCTCGCAGGCGCACGGTGACACCCGCATAGAAGGTCCCGACGGCGGCGATCCCGATCGCGCCGAGCAGCACGGTCGCGACGAGCGGCGGCCATGCGCCGCCGATGTCGACGGCGAACAGGATGCCCACTGCGGCGAGCACCAGCAGGCCGAGCACGACCATCACCGCCAGCCCGGCCAGCGCCTTGCCGGCGTAGATCGCCCGCCGGGTGATCGGGTAGAGGGCGAGCTGCTCGAGCGCTCCGTCATCGGTCTCCAGCAGGTGGAGCCGGCTCACGGCGAGCATGCCGGCGAAGACGACGGCCAGCCACAGCAGGCCGGGCGCCGCCGCCGCCAGCCGCGCCGAATCGGGGCCGAGGGCGAATCCGAACAGCAGCAGCACGACCGCCGAGAAGAACAGGGTGCTCACCGTGGCGTGGCGTCCGCGGAGCTCGGCGAGCGCGTCCTTGCGGGCGATCGCCAGGGCGACGCGCGCCTCGCCACGCAGGTCGCTCACGAGAGCATCCCGGTGGCCGGCGCCGCGTCCGGGAGGCTCGGCGGCTGCGAGGCCACGCCCTGGCCGCTGACGGCCGAGACGAGGCCACGCTCCAGGACGACGCGGCCGTCGAGGAACGGCGCGAGGCGGTCGGTGGCGTGCGACGCGATGAGGACGCTGACCCCGGCCTCGCGCCACGCCGTCAGCAGCTGGTCGACGACAGCCATGCCGTCCGCGTCGAGCGAGGCGTACGGCTCGTCGAGGAGCACGAGCGACGGCTGCCCGAGCAGGATGCGGCCGAGCGCCAGGCGCTTGCGCATGCCGGCCGAGAGCTCGCCCACCCGATCGCCGGCGCGGTCGACGAGGCCGACGTCGGCGATCGCCCGGTCGATGCGCGCCGCGGGGTCGGGGGTGCGGTACATCGCGGCGGCGAAGGCAAGGTTCTCGCGCGCGGTCAGGTCGTCGTACAGCCCGGTCGCGTGCGAGAGGTAGGCCACGCGCGCTCGGACGAGGTCGGCATCACGGCCGAGGTCGAGGCCGTCGACGCTGGCGGTGCCGTACGAGGGGCGGATGGCGGTCGAGAGGACGCGGAGCAGCGTCGTCTTGCCCGCCCCGTTCGAGCCCAGGAGGGCCACGGTGCGCGCCGCGTCCACGCGCAGCGACACCCCGGCCAGCGCCGGGCTGCCCGCGAACAGGCGTGCGAGATCGGTGGTCGACACCGACGGAGGGCGGCGTTCTGGCGCCCCGAGGGAGCGGGGCGACACGTAGATCGTGGTCTGCGGCATGCTCGACACGCGGGGGCGAAAGTGGGCAGAGGCACTATGCGGCGGGCGGCGGAGGGCGTCAAACTCGCGGCTGCAGGGCGTAACCGCCCTCGTACTCGGAGGTGACCGCCCGACCCATGCTAGGAGCCGGATACCCGATGGACCGATCGCGAACCCTGATCCTCGCCGTCCTCCTCGTGCTGCCCCTCGCCGCCTGCGGCGCCGGCGATGCGAGCGACGCCCCGTCTGACGAGCCGGCGACATCGCAGGCCGCTGCGCCGTCTGAGGCCGCTGCGCCGTCCGAGGCCGCGGCGCCGTCCGAGGACGCCGGCGCCACCGGACCCACCGTGAACCTGGCGAACTTCGCGTTCAGCAGCGACGAGGTGACCGTCAGCGTGGGCCAGCCGGTCACGTTCCGGAACGCTGACAGCGCCGAGCACACCGTGACCGAGGGGGTCGACGGCGTCGCGGCTGACGACCCGGTCGTGGACGAGCGGCTCGAGGGCGGGGCGGAGGTCGACGTCGCCTTCGACGAGCCGGGCACGTACCAGATCACCTGCCTCTTCCACCCGACGATGAACATGACGGTGGTGGTCGAGGGCTGACCGCCCTCGGTTCATCGGCCTCGGTTGATCGGCTCGGGGGGCGGTGCTAGGGTTCGCGTCCTGATGGACGCCGGGCTCTCCCAACCGCCCCTGCCTGCGCCCCGGTCGCGCGCCGCGCGACGGGCGGCCGCGCAGCGTGCCGAGTGCGCCGCCACCGCCGCACTCACCGTCCTGGGCCAGAAGTGGGTGATGCGCATCGTTCGCGAGCTCGGCAGCCGGACCCAGCGCTTCTGCGAGCTCCAGGACGCGCTCGGCGGCGCGAACTCGGCCACGCTGTCGCAGCGGCTGAAGCTCCTCGAGGACGAGGGGCTCATCGCCCGCCGAGCGGTGAGCGCGGTCCCGCCGTGGGTCGAGTACTCCCTCACGCCGAAAGGCGCCGAGCTGCGCGGCGCGATCGCCGGCATCGACCGCTGGGCGGAACGCTGGGCCGCCCACCAGTGAGTCACCCGGTCACCGAGGAGCGGCCCGCCGCGCACGGCGACGCGCTCAACCTGCTGCGCACCGTCGTCGCCGAGGCCGCCGGGCCCGATGCCGCCGCACAGCGGGTGGTGGACGCGCTCCACGACCGGTTCCCCCACTACGACTGGGTCGGCATCTACTGGGTCGACGGCAGCGACCTCGTCCTCGGCCCGTGGGTCGGCCCGGAGGCCACCGAGCACACTCGGATCCCCATCGGCACCGGCGTGTGCGGCGCCGCGGCGGCCAGCGGCCTGACGGAGATCGTGGCCGACGTGAACGCCGATCCCCGCTACCTCGCCTGCTTCGCGAGCACGAAGAGCGAGATCGTCGTGCCGATCTTCCACGAGGGCGAAGTGGTCGGCGAGATCGACATCGATGGATCCGACCTCGACGCCTTCGACGATACCGATGCGCGCTTCCTCGAGGAGGTCGCCGCGCTTCTCGCGCCGCTCCGGCCCCGGGCGTAACCCGCCGCGTACGGCATCGGTGACATGTCCACCGATCCGGGGCCGTTCGAGCAGGTCTACGACGCCCACGTCGTGGGCATCTACCGCTTCATCTACGCGCGCGTCGGCAACCATCCGGATGCGGAGGACCTGACGGCGCAGGTCTTCGTGCGGGCTGTCGAGCAGCTCGACACTGACCGGCAGCCCGGGCAGGTTGCCGCCTGGCTGTACCGGGTCGCCCACAACGCGACCGCCGACTACTGGCGCGCGTTCTACCGGCTCCCGGTCATCGGCGTCGATCACGTGGCTCCCGGTTGGGAGCCCGCCGACGAGGGCACAACACCGAGGGTCGAGCCCGATGACCGGGCGGCGGCCCGCGTCCAGGCGCTGCTCCGCCGACTGCCGGCCCAGTACCGGCGCGTGCTCGAGCTTCGCTTCCTCGAGCGCCTGACCGTGGCCGAGACGGCGCACGCCATGGGCATCACGAACGGCAACGCCCGCGTCCTCCAGTACCGGGCACTGCGCAAGGCCGCCCTGCTCGGAGACCCGACCGATGGCTGACGACGAGCGGCGCGACCCGGCCGCCGACCGCTTCGATGACTACCTCGACGCACTGCTCGGCGAGGGACGTCCGTCACCGGAGAGCGTGGCCGACCGCGACGAGGCGGAGATGGCGCGCGTCGCCGCGGAGCTGGCCGCCACCGGCCGCGGCGCCACGGGCGTGGAGCCCGACCCGGCCTTCATCGAGCAGCTCCGCCGCCGGATGCGCGAGGCCGATGCCGGCATCGCCTCGGTGCGCACGCCGCCGCCTGTGCGCGCCCGCCCGCAGCCGGCCGGCTCTCGTCCCTGGCGCCTGTCCCGCCGCGATGTGCTGCGCGCCGGCATCGGCGCGGCCGCCGGGCTTGCCGCGGGACTGGTGGGCATCTCGATCGGCCAGCGGGACAAGGACGGCGACGGGATCGGTGGCGATGACACGCCGCTCGTGGCCGGTGAGGGGTACTGGGCCGAGGTCGCTCGCCTGGACGAGCTGCCGCCGGGGTCGGCGCTTCGCTTCAGCACCGCCGCGTTCGACGGTTTCGTGGTGAACGACGAGGGCACCGTGCGCGCGCTCTCATCGGTCTGCACCCACATGGGATGCACGCTCCACTTCCGGCCGGACTGGCAGGATCTGCGCTGCCCGTGCCACGGCGCCAGCTTCGACCTCGCAGGCCGCCTCGCGAACGGGCGCACGGCATGGCGGACGACCGGTGGATACCGTGGCGACGCGAGCGCCTACCCGATCGAGCTTCCCGATCTCGTCCGTCCGCGGGTCAAGGTCGAGGACGACCGCGTCCTCGTCTGGACGGCGCAGGCCTAGAAGACGACCTCGAAGAGGTAGCCGACGACGTACGGGATCGCGAGCACGAGCAGGACGATGAGCAGCACGACCCCGGCGTAGAGGAAGAGGGTCAGGTCCGGCGGCTCGGACCTGGCGGGCGGCGGCGTCAGCCGCTTCGGCAGGTGCGACGGCCGGCGCGGGCGGCGATGCTCGTACCTGTGGGGCTGCGAGAGGTCGGGCAGCTTGAGGCGAGTCTCCGGCATCGCGTTACCCGTAGATCTCGGGGTTGATCGGCGTCGGCAGCCGCTCGCCACGTACCCCGGCCAGCAGGTTGGCGGCCGCCATGGCCGCCATCTTCCCGCGCGTCACCTTCGAGGCCGATGCGATGTGTGGCACGACGACGCAGTTCGGCAGCGCCACCAGCGGGTGGTCGGCGGGGAGTGGCTCGGGGTCGGTGACGTCAAGGCCGGCGGCGAAGATCTCCCCGTCGCGCAGGGCGGCGGACAGCGCCTCGGCGTCGACGACCGGGCCGCGCGACGTGTTCACCAGCACGGCGCTCGCCTTCATGGCGCGCAACGCATCGGCGTCGATGAGGTGGTGGGTCTCCGGCGTCAGGTTGGTGTGGAGGCTCACGAAGTCCGCCTCCCGGAGGAGCTGGTCCATCTCGACGCGCGTCGCGTCGAGCTCGGCCTCGTCCTCGGGGCTGGCGGGATGGACGTCGTGGTAGATGATCCGCATCCCGAACCCGCGGCCGCGGCGCGCCATCTCCCGCCCGATGCGCCCGAAACCGACGATTCCGAGCGTGGCGCCGTGAACGTCGACGCCCATGAGGAGCATCGGCCCCCAGGTGCGCCAATGCCCGTCGCGGACGTAGTCGACCGACTCGGGGATGCGTCGGGCCGCCGCCATCAGCAACGCGAAGGCGAGGTCCGCGGTCGTCTCGGTCAGCACGCCTGGCGTATTGCCGCCCGGGATCCCGCGGCGAGTCAGAGCGGGGACGTCGATGTTGTCGAAGCCGACCGCGAAGTTGCTGACGACCTTGAGCTGCGGGCCGGCGGCATCGAGCAGCTCGTCGTCCACCCGGTCGGTGAGCAGGGAGAGCAGCCCGTCGACACCGGCCACGCGCCGCAGGAGCTCATCCCGCGGCGGCGGCAGCTCGTCGGTCCACAGGTCGACCTCGCATGCCTCGCGGACCGGGTCGAGCCCTTCGTCGGGGATGACGCGCGCGACGAAGACGCGCCGAGTCACGAGGAGACACCCACGAGCTCGCCGGTGCGCTCGAGCTTCGCCAGCGACGCACCCACGCGTTCCAAGGCGGCCGCCAGGTTTTCCCGCGAGTTGGCGTAGCTGAAGCGCAGGTGGCCCTCGCCGTGCTTGCCGAAGGCGGTGCCCGCCAGGCCGCAGACGCCCGCGTCGTACAGGAGGTGATCGGCGATCTCGGCGCTCGTGCGGCCGAAGGAGGTGACGTTCGGGAACGTGTAGAACGCGCCGTGTGGCATGACGCAGCTGATGCCGGGAATCGCGTTGAGCCCGTCCACCATGAGGGAGCGGCGGGCGATGAACTCGGCGCGCATCGCATCGGCGTCGTCCTGTGGCCCGGTCAGCGCCTCGATGGCGCCGAACTGGGCGAACGCGTTCGTGCAGCTCACGCTATTGATGACGAGGCGGCTGAAGTGCGGCGCGAGCCACTCGGGGATGATGCCGTAGCCAAGCCTCCAGCCGGTCATCGCGAACGTCTTGCTGAACCCGTCGAGCGTGATCGTGCGCTCCGCCATGCCCGGCAGGGTCGCGATGCTCAGCGGCTGCCCGGAGTACTGGAGCCGCCCGTAGATCTCGTCGGCCAGGACGACGAAGTCGTGCTCGACCGCCAGCTCGGCGAGTCGTCGGATATCGGCCTCGGTGAGGATCGAGCCGGTCGGGTTGTGCGGCGTGTTGATCACCAGCAGCCGGGTGCGGTCGGTGATGAGCGACGCGACCTCCTCGACGTCCATGCGGAAGTCGTTCGCCTCGCGCAGCGGCGCCGCGACCGGGGTGCCGCCCACGTAGCGGGCCATCGACTCGTAGATCGGGAAGCCGGGGTTCGGATAGATGACCTCGTCACCCTCGTTCACGAGGGCGAGCATCGTGAAGAACATGATCGGCTTGGCGCCGGGCGTGACGACGACCCGATCCGGCGTGGTGGTGATCCCCTTCCAGCGCGCGACGTCGTCGACGATTGCCTCGCGGAGCGGCGCGATGCCGGTGGCGGCCGTGTAGTGGGTCGCACCCTCCTCGAGGAGCGCGCGGGCGGCCGCCTCGCTGACGTTGCGCGGCGTGTCGAAGTCGGGCTCGCCGATCTCGAGATGGATCACGTCGCGCCCGGTCGCCTCGAGGGCGCGGGCGCGTGCCGCCGCCTCGAAGGCGGTCTCGGTCCCGATGCGCTCCATGCGGGTCGCTGGCTTCACGCTCATCTGCCTCGAGTACGAAGGATCGTCGTGAGCTCGGAGCAGGTAGTGTACCGATGCGGACCCGACGATCGGGTGGTTGCCGGCTCAAGCACCGGCGCTGCTATACTTTCCGAAGCGAACATCCCATACCCATGCGTCCCTCGGGACGCGCAGGAGAGCGATACCCACATGACGATGTCCGAGACTCCCCGCGAGGCGATCTCCCTCACCGGCGCCGCGCCGACGGGCCTGCTCGTATCGGTGACCGAGGCCGCGGCGAAGAAGGTCCTCGAGCTCCGCTCCCGCGAGGGCAAGGCCGAGGCGCACCTCCGCCTGTTCGTGAAGAGCGGTGGCTGCTCCGGGTTCAGCTACGGCCTGGCGTTCGACGACAGGATCAACGACGGCGACAAGGTCGAGGATCACGCCGGCGTGCCGGTGGTGATCGACCAGTTCAGCCAGCAGTACGTCGACGGTGCCGAGATCGACTATGTCGACTCGCTCATGGGCTCCGGCTTCGCGATCAACAACCCGAACGCCGTGAGTAGCTGCGCCTGCGGCTCCTCGTTCAACACCGATGGCGCCCCGGCCAAGGCCGGCGGGTGCGCCCACTAGACGCTCCTCCTCCACGTGCGAAGCCCCGGCGCGCTGCCGGGGCTTCGTTCGTGTTCGGCGCGGTCCGTTGCCTGGAGTGCGTGAGCGTGGGCGCCGGGCGGTAACATGCTCACGTGAGTAGCACGTTTGCGGCGACCGAGCAGGCTGTCACCGAGGCCGAGGCCCTGCGCCGGTCCTTCGCATTCGCCTGGGGCGACATCGGGGCCGCCTGGGGAGTCGCCCCGTCGACGGCCACGGTCCAGGGCTACCTGCTGGTCTCCGACGGCCCGCTCTCCGAGCCGGAGGTCCGCCGCGCCCTTGGCATGAGCCATCGTGCGGCCAGCCTGGCCCTGGCCCAGTGCGAGGAGTGGGGCCTGATCGAGCGGGCGGAGACCCCGCGTCGCTCCGGCCAGCGCGGTCCGGCCGCCGTGGCGTGGACCGTGGTCGGCGACCACTGGGAGTGGTTTCGGCGCGTCGCTGCCGCCCGGAAGCAGCGGGAGACCGATCCCGTCCTCCCGGTGATCGCACGCTGTGCGGAGGACGCCCGGGCTGGCGCCGCGCGGAGCGGCGGCGACGTCGAGCTCGCGGCCCTCGGCGATCGCCTGGCGACCCTGCTCGAGTTCGTTCGCCGCTTCGACCGCGGGGTGGAGGTCTTCGTGCGGGGCGACGCCCGGGCCATCGAGGGGTTGTTCGCGGCCCTCGACCGGCTGGATCCGTCGACCGTCGACCGCCTCTGGACCCTCCTGGGTGAGCTTGGACCCGACGACATGGCCCGTGCCCTCGACGCCCTGGCCAAGCTGCCACCATCGGCCGCGCGGCGCCTCGTCGCGCTGGCGGATCAGCCGGTGCTGCAGAAGCTCATCGGCGTCCGCTAGGAGGGCCCTACTCGCCGGAGCCGTCGTCCTCGAAGACCGATGCGCCGGCAGTGACGGCCACGCCACCGGCGCCGCCCAGGGATGCCGGCAGGCGGCGCGGAACGCGGACCGCCGTGACGTGGCGGTCCACGAGGTCGCGGGTGCTACCGATGCCCAGCTCGTCGAAGAGCTGGCCGAACTTCGCGCGCAGGTTGCCCCCAATCTCGGCCGCGGCGTCATCGGGCAGGTGCCAGAGCTGGTGCTTGAAGGGCCCGATCGCCTTCTTGCGCGTCTTGTAGAGGAACTGCTCCTCGGTCTCCCCGTCCTTGCGCTCGCCGTCGCAGTTCGCGACGCACCACGCCAGCATCTCGTCGCGCAGCTCGTCGGGCAGGCCGCCCTCGTCGTAGAGGATGTTCTGGAAGCCGGTGGCGAGGTGCACCTCGGCGGTCCCGTGCTCCGGGAAGTGGTTGAAGGCCTCGTCGGGCAGCGTCGACGCTCCGTGCTGCACGCATCCGGCAAGCCCGTACTCCTCCCTCGCCACCCGGCTGAGCCGGTCCAGCGTGTCGAAGTCGATCTTCACGGCCGCGATCGAGCCGTCGGGCATCGGCACGCCTCCGTGCGAGGTGCCGGTCTGGATGCTGACCTTGCTGATGCCCTCGAGATCGTCGCCGAGCGCGCGCCGGTACTCGCCGAGGTAGGCCCGCAGCTCCTCTTCGGTCGAGTTCGTCTTGCCGACCTCGCCGATCTCGCCGCCGATCGAGATCACCACCCCATCGGGCTGGAGCCCTCGGATGAGGCGCGTCAGCTCGGCGGTGTTGTCGGCGTTCACCTGCTGCTGCTCAGGAATCGTCGGCCGCGAGAGATCCACCAGGGTCGAGCTGTCGATGTCGATGTTGAAGAAGCCGGCGCCGACGGCCTCACGGGTCAGGTCCCTGATCCCCTCCAGCTCCGGCCCGGGATCCGACGCCCACTTCGTCGCGTTGAACTGGAAGTGGTCGCCCTGGAGGAAGACCGGACCGCGCCAGCCCTCGCGCATCGCGGCGGCGAGGATGACGGCCGTGTACTCGTCCGGCCGCTGCTCGGTATAGGCCATCTCGCTCTTCGCGATCTCGAAGATGAGTGCGCCGGCATCGCGCTCGAGGGCCGCGGCGAAGGCCTGGCGCGCGGTGAGGTAGGTCGCTGCCCGGACGTTGATGGCGGGCACCGTGAACTGCGTCGGCGCGACCTCCCCGCGCCCGCGCGCCCGGTAGAGCTCGTGGATCGAGGCGGATCGACAGCCGATGGCCTGCGACGCGCTCCAGATGAGCCAGCGAGCCGCCTCCCGCAGATCCGCGTCACCGAAGACGGCGGCCACCGCAAGCTCGTCCATGCTCGCGCGCAGCCGGGCCTCGTCTCGGACCGCGAGGCCGTCGGCCGTGATGGTGGCGGCGCCGTCCAGCCGGGCGCGCAGGTCGGAGGCGGTGGCGATGGTCATGCGTACCATCCTAGCGAAGGGCCGAAACGAGCGTGAAGGCCAGCAGGGGCGCGGCGAGCAGGCCGAGCGCGGCGGCCAACAGGTACCAGTCGCGTGCGGCCCGCGCATCGGCAACGCCTCGTGACCGCAGGCCGGAGGTCCACCAGCGCACCGCGGACAGGCCCGCGACGTAGAGCACGGCCGCCAGCCCGATCACGCCGATGGCAAACGGCCGCACCGTGTCGCAGGCGCCGAAGGAGATCGACCCGCCCGGAGGGCACGGGCTGCCGAGCTCGAGCGCGATGACTGCGCCGGCGGCGAGGAGGACCGTCGCCGACCAGGCGAGATGGCCGAGGAGCGGCCGGCTCAGCGTCTGGCGAGCGCTGCGCTTCGCAGCGCGGCCGCATCGGCCTCGCGCCGCGTGATCCGCCGGTACTCGAAGTACAGGTAGACGCAGGCGGCGGCTCCCAGCCCGGCCACGATCATCCCGAAGCCGATGGCCTGGAGCGGGAAGCGCGGCGGCCAGAACGAGCCGCCCGCCAGGTTGAACGCCATGCCGGGGATGAGGAGCAGGACGGTGAGCAGGTAATTGAGGAGCACGAAGATGCGGATCGCGGACCACCCGAACCCGCGACGCCCGCGCGCCGCCTGGACGAGCAGCGCGACCACGATGATGAGCGCGAGGTTGCCCATCCCGACGCCGTTGGCGACGAGGAAGCCGACGTCGTCGCTGAAGCGCAGGAACGGGATCTCCACGGTGATCAGGTAGTACAGGTAGTTGGGGATGTAGAAGATCACGAAGTACATGAACAGGAAGAACGGCACGCCCTTGAGGAGCGCGACCAGCCACGTCTCGTGGCCGTACAGGAACCAGCTCATGAAGTCGTCCGACCAGCCGAGCAACCGGCTCAGACCACCGCGTGGACGATAGACGGGATAGGTGCTCATCTACTCACCGGTCTGGTCGAGGAGGAACGTGATGAGGGCCCGGAGCTGGCTCTCGCTGAGGACCGACTCCGGGAAGGGCTGCATGCCGGTCGGCTCGCCGTCGTTGTAATTGCCCGCCGAGTCGCGGATCCACTTCTCCAGGAAGTCGCGCGGATCGGCCTCGTAGTCAGCCTGCATCTGCTCGAGGTTAGAGGGCACGATCGGGAGGTCCGTGATCAGCTCGGACCCGATGGTCTGAAGATTCGGCCCGGTTCCGCCCTCGAGCTCCTGGCCATGGCATGTGGCGCACCCGGCCGCCGAGTAGACCTCGGCGCCGGCCTCGACGGTGTCCTCCACCTCCTCCGGAGCCTCGCCGGCTGCCTCCTCGGCCCACTCCTCGACGAGCGTCACGACCGCCTCGATCTGCTGCTCGTTCAGCGGCCCGCCAACCGTGCTGCTCCACGCGGGCATCGGCGAGTTCACGTTGCCCGACACCACGACGCCACCGTACGACACCGCGAGGTGGACGTAGTTCGGGTTGACGCGCAGCTTGTTGGCCAGCGCCGCGGTGCGCAGCGACGGCGCCGAGCGTCCATCCGGGTCGTTCGGGATCGGGCCGCCCTCACCCTCCGGCCCGTGGCAGCGGGCACAGCCGGCCGCGGCCGGCTCGGAGGGGTCATCGGAGTAGATCACCTCGCCGAAGTGCAGGAGCTCCTCCTCCTGCTCGACGGCGATCTCCTCGCGGCGGACGGCGTCGGTCAGCCAGTAGAGGGCGGTGAAGATGGCCATGGCGGTCACGAGGAGGACGCCGAGCGTCTTCAGTCGCATCGGTCAGCCGGTGCAGTGCGGAATGGATCCGGGCGCTCGATCGTCGAAGGTGACGGTGCCAACCGGCGGGCCGGAGATCACCTCGCTGGTGACCACCACGTATGCGCCGTCCTGAACCGTCACCGCGAAGCGGTCCATCCCGCGCGGGGCCGGGCCGTCGCGTTTCTCGCCGAGGACCGTGTACTTCGACCCGTGGCACAGGCACTCGAACCATTGACTGGCGTCGCAGACCTGCGGGACCTGGCAGCCGAGGTGGGGGCATTTGCGCCACAGCGCGATGACGGAGCGATCGGGCAGCGGAATCCCCTCCTCCACGTCGGTGCCGGGATCGGGGACGGGCAGCGTGGCGTCGGCCTCGACCTCGCCGCCTGCCGCGGCGGCCACCATCGCCTTGGCGGCCGGCACGTTCACGAAGAACAGGTTGGCCTGGTTGTAGATGAACGGCAGGCCCTCGCTCCACTGGGCGAACACCGCGGTGATGTCGTCCGCGCCGCCGAGGTTGATGTCCGCGCCCAGCCCCTCGGAGAGGTTCGGCCACAAAAAGGCGAGCGTGCCGCCCAGGAACTCGAGCGACAGGATGCCCACGCCCACGCCGAGCATCCGGCGCATGAATCCGCGACGCGTGATCTCGCCGTTCGGCGGCCCGTGGACCGGGCCGTAGGAGGCGTGCTGTGTCATAGCGTGAAGAACAGTCCGTCAGACCAGGGCCAGGTCCAGTTCCAGCCCGGCCCGCGGAAGAACGAGCCGATGAAGGTGATGATCAGGCCGCCGACCATGAGGCACATGAAGACCACCCAGATCAGCTTGCGATCGCGGACGGCCTTGTACGGGCTGCGGTCGATGTACGGCACCAGCGCCAGCCCGCCGAGGTACACCGGCACCACGAGCACGCCTGCCACGGTGGTGTTGAAGTAGCTGAGCAGCTCCTGGAGCCCCAGGAAGTACCACGGCGCCTTCGCCACGTGCGGGGTGACGGCGGGGTTGGCCATCTCCTCCAGGGGGGCGCGGATGAACACCGAGGTGACCACGAGCAGCGCCGTGATGAGCATCGCCATCACGAACTCGGCGCGCAGCAGGTGCGGCCAGGTCAGCACCGTCTCGTCCGGGCGCTTGTCGACGCGGACCATCGACTCCTGCTTCACGTACGCGAGCAGCCGGAAGCGCTCGGTTCCCGGGACGCCGGGCGGTCCGGGTAGCTTCGGCCCCGTGCCGGGGGTGGCGACCGGGGCGCGCGTCGGCGCCTGGGTCGGCGCGTTCTTGTCGGCGGTAGCGTTTGGTCGCTTCTCGATCGTCATCGGTTCTGCACCTTAGCCTACACCGGCCCGGAGATGCCGCCGTCCTTCCGGATCCGCCAGAAGTGGACGATCATCAGCAGCGCGGCCAGCAGCGGGAACAGGATCACGTGGGCCACGTAGAAGCGCAGCAGCGTGTTCTGCCCGACCTGGATGCCGCCGAGGAGGATGAAGGTCGTCTCCTGCGACACGACCGGGAAGTAGGTCGCCATCTGCGTGCCGACGGTGATCGCCCAGAACGCGATCTGGTCCCACGGCAGCAGGTAGCCGGAGAAGCTGAGCGCCAGGGTGAAGAACAGCAGCAGGATGCCGATCACCCAGTTGAACTCGCGCGGCGGCTTGTACGCGCCGTGGTAGAAGACCCGGATCATGTGCAGGAAGACGGTGAGCACCATTAGGTGCGCCGCCCAGCGGTGCATGTTGCGCACGAAGC